>NZ_BLXW01000043.1:0-41919 GCF_054784495.1 Geomonas sp. Red276 | reverse complement strand
CTTCACGGCAGCCTCCTCGGATGGAATGTGCCGTGATTATATGAACCACCTACGACGTAATATGTCGCGCTTGTCTTCCAGCGGAAGATTGGCGCTAATCAGGTAATCTTATGGGCGTCCCCTTGGGTTTACTACTTGGGTTTACCTTGGGTTTACCTCACTGCGTGCCGGTGTTGACCACCAAGGATCCGATGAGCCCTCTCGATTTCTGAAGGAGATCCTCTCTTCGGTGGCGCGTTTTCATTTACTCTGATTGGGTTCTGAGTGAAAGGAATTAGGTGGAAGGGACTGTATCTGTATTCGTTCTCATTGTCAAAACGAAGTTGGAAGTAGCTAACGGCTGATACGTCTGTCTGTTAAATCCTTGTCGCCCGCGCTTTATTGCTTTCCCGGTTTCGGTGGATCGTCGTCATCGAGCATCCGGTGTTTCGGGCGCTCGACATCGGTGAACTCCCCTTTCTGGACGGCCCACATGAAGATGAGCCAGCAGGCACAGCCAAGGAAGAGGGAGAGGATCAACAGCATCATCAGGGATTGGGTCACGCTTTGCTACTCCTTGTCAGTCTCAACGAGTTTCCCACCACGCAAATCGAACTGAGCGCCATCGCCGCCGCGGCGTAGATCGGGGTGAGTTTGCCGGTCATCGCGAGCGGGATCCCGATCGCGTTGTAGAGAAAGGCCCAGACCAGATTCTCTCGGATTATGTTCATCGCCCGCCGCGCGGTCCGGTGCGCGAAGATGAGCCGCTCGAGATTGGGCTTCACCAGCACCAGCTCGGAACTCTCTACGGCGAGATCGGTCCCGCCGGCCAGCGCGCAGCCTACGTCGGCCGCGGACAGTGCCGGGGCGTCGTTAATCCCGTCGCCTACCATGAGGACTCCGCCAGCCTCCCGCAACCGCTCGACCGCTGCCACCTTGCCGGCGGGGGAAAGCTCTCCCCGCCATTGCTTGATCCCCACCGCTTCCGCCGTCTCGGCCGCCGCCTCGCTCCGGTCGCCGCTCAAAAGCACGGTGGCGATCCCGGCACCGGCGAGGTAACCGGCGAGCGGCCCGGCATCGTCACGGAGCCGGTCCCTGAGGACGAAGGTCCCGAGCATCTCTCCTTCCACGGCGACACAGACGACCAGCGAGCGGTCGGGGATGGCGAGGTCACCCGGAACGGTAACCCCCTGGCTGGCGAGATAGCGCGGACTTCCTGCCACCGCCCGCTTCCCGGCGACGATGCCGCTGATACCTCCTCCCGCGACTTCCTTGACCTCATCGGCGGGGGCGGGGAAGAGCCCCTTTTGCTGGGCCTCCCGCACCAGCGCCTTCCCGAGTGGGTGCCGCGATCCCGTTTCCAGCGCGGCCGCCGTGGCCAGCAGATCCGCCTCCGATCGGCCCGCGGCGGGAACGATCTCCACGAGGGTGGGGGCGCCGCAGGTCAGCGTGCCGGTCTTGTCGAAGGCGGCCGTTTTGATCCGGCTGAGCTTTTCCAGCACGTCGCCGCCGCGGAAGATGACTCCCCCCATGGCCGCCGCCCCGGTGGCCGCCACCATGGCGGTTGGGGTGGCGAGCCCGAGCGCGCACGGGCAGGCGATGACCAGGACGGAGAGGGCGTCCATCAGCGAGGCCCCGAGGGGGTGGCCGGATAGATATTTCCAGAGAAAGGTGGCGGCGGAAAGGGCCAGGACGGCGGGGACGAAGACGGCGCTGACCCGGTCGGCTATCCCCTGGATGGGGGCGCGGCGGCTTTGGGCCTCCTCCACGAGCCGCGCCACCCGCGCAATGAAGCTGTCGCCGGCCTCTTTCTCGCAGGCGATGGTCAAGCTCCCGCTCAGGTTGCAACTCCCGGCGATCACCGCGTCTCCCGGCGACTTCAGGACGGGGAGAGCCTCTCCGGTGGCGGGGGATTCGTCCACCTCGCCAGTTCCTTTCACTACCTCCCCGTCCACCGGGAAGCGCTCCCCGGCCGCCACCAGCACCAGGTCGCCCACCTTGAGCTCCGCCGGATCGACCTTCTCGAACGTCTCGCCCACCAACCGGTGCGCCTCGGCCGGGCAAAGCCCCAACAGGTGTTCGATTCCCCCCGAGGCGCGGCGCCGCGCCATGTTCTCAAGAAGCCTTCCGGCCAGGATCAGGGTGACGATCATGGCGGCCGTCTCGAAGTAGACTTCACCACCGGCCCAGAGCTCATAGACGCTGTAGAAGAAGGAGGAAAGGGCGCCGAGGGCGATCAGGAGATCCATGTTCGGTGCGCGGTTCACGAGCGAGCGCCATGCGCCGTAGAGAAAGGGGCGGCCGCTGTAGAAGATGACCGGGGCGGTAACGAGCAGGGAGAAGAACTGCAGGTATCCCTTGGTCTGGCCGTCCATCCCCTGCAGGTAACCGGCGTAGAGGGAGAAGGAGTAGGCCATGAGCTGCATGGTGAGAAAGAAGGCGGTCCCCAGCCGGAACAAAAGATCCCGCTGCTCCCGCCTCGCCCCCTCTTCCCGTGCCGTTTCGGAGTAGGGGCGGGGGCGGTAGCCGAGCTCGGCGATCCGGGAGAAGATGGCTGCTGGGGTGACGGTATCTCCCTCGAAGAGGATGTGCGCCCGGCCGGTGGCGTAGTTGACCCGGGCCTCGCGGACCCCTTCGATTCTCCCGATGATCTTTTCGTTCAGCCAGACGCAGGAAGCGCAGCGGATGCCGTCGATGATGACGTCGATGGCGCTCGCGTCGCCGGCGGGGTGGACGAAGCGGGAGAGGTAGCCGTCGTCGAAGGATTCCTGGAAGGCGGCGGGGGAGGGGCCGTCGTCGGTGGCCTGGCGCCGGCGGTAGAAGTCGTCCAACCCGGCGCCGGTGATGAGAAGGTAGGCCCCGTGGCAGCCGGGGCAGCAAAAGCGGATGGTTCCGGCGCTCCCTCCGTCAATGGAGGGCATCCCGGGGGGGACCGGCGCACCGCAGTGGAAGCAGCTCCCGCTCAATTGAAGAGGACCACTTTCCGGCAGGTGTTCGCCTCGCCGCGGATGAAACGGAGAGTGCCGTGCAACTCCATGTTGGGGGGGAGCGGTGCGACGGATTTGAAGACGCCGGGGGAGGACTCGGCGAAGGTCAGGCCGACGGCCCGCTCCGTACCTTCCTCCTCGGGCTCGAACTGCAGGCGCCCTCCCCGAAGGAGGCCTCCTCCGCTGTCCACCACCCGGGCGACGAGGTACCCCTTCTGAACGTAAGGAGCGATCGTCCAGTCGGCGTTGGGGAGGCACTGCCCGTACTGGAGACCGTGGGTATAGTAGTCGCGGTCCACCACCCGGCTCACCTTGCGGGCGGCGAGGGTGAAACTGACGGCCATGCCGATCAGGAAGAGCCCGACCAGGGAGCCCAGGGCGAGCTTCCAGCGGCGTATGGAAGAATCGGTTGCAGACATTCGGTCTCCTGAGTTTGATGCCCCTTTATTTCACCAAAAGGGGCAGGGGAGAGGTCGCGATGACCGCAGCTCCCCGCATCAGCCTTACTTCGAGCTTCATGTTGGCGGGCGGGGCGGGCAGGACCTTTACCGCCACATCCACCTTCCGGTTCTCGTTGGGGGCAAGCTTCAGCTCCCGGACCGGTCCCACCAGCGTCACCTGGTAACCGTTCACCGGTGCTGCCTCCAGCGAGAAGGTGGCCGCCTCTGTGGAGCGGTTCTCCAGGAAGACCTGGTAGAAGTTGACCAGGGTGCCGTCGGCGAGTTTCTTCACCTCTCCGTAGGCGGAGCGCTGCACCTTGACGGTGGCCTCCCGGCGGTGGGTCACCCCGAGCGCCAGGATGACGGTCAGAAGCACGAGCACCCCGGCCAAAAGGATCGACTTCCTGTTCAGTAGCCCCGAAGTGCTCACCCCGCTCCCGCCGAAGGTGTAATGGAAGAGCCCCTCGCGCCCCCCTTTGGACATCACCAGCCGGCAGGCGTCGAGGCAGCGCCCGCAGTTGATGCACTCGATCTTGAGGCCATCCCGGATGTCGATCCCCATCGGGCAGGCCCTGAGGCAGGCGGCGCAGCGGATGCACTCGTCTTTCCGGGCGGGATCGAACTCGAGGGTGAGGGTGCCCGCCTCGGTGGTCAGAAGCTGGATGCGGCCGTAGGGGCAGACCGTCTTGCAGAAGCCCCGCCGCACCAGGGTCAGGTCCAGGAAGACCAGGAGAAACATGGAGACCAGGGCGATCCCCGCCACCATCCCGAGCTCTCCCGACGCGAGCCTTTTCACGTATTCGCCGGGGGGGATGAAGTACCAGACCAGGTTGCTCCCGACGAGGAAGGAAAGGAGGAGGTATCCCCCCTGCCTGACCGCCGCCGCCATCGGTTTGGGAAGCCGCGCCACCCGGGCGTCCAGCCAGTCGGCCAGATCGCAGATGGTGGTCTGGGGGCAGAGCCAGCCGCACCAGACCCGCCCGAAGAGCATGGTGAGGAGCAGGAACCCGAAGACGAAGATCAGGGTGGCCAAAAGGAAGAGGTAGAACTCCTCGATCCGGATCCTCGCCCCGAAGAGGAGCAGGGTCCGGCTGGCCGCGTCCAGCCTCAAAAGCGAATCGCCCCCCACCTGGACGAAGGGGATGAGAAGGATAAGCAGGCTGGCGAGCCATTGGACCAGCCTGCGTTTGGGGCCGATGAGGGGGATCCCCCCCCCGTTGTCAGAGCGAGAGGACGTACTCAACGAGCCCCTCGAGCTTGTCTTTGGAGAGTTCGCTGCCGAAGGCAGGCATCCCGCCCGGGCGCCCCTCGACCAGGGTCTGCATCACCTCGGGAGCGGTCCGGCCGTACTTGTAGGTTTTCTTGGTCAGGTCGGGGCCGATCCCCCCCTTGCCGTCGGGGCCGTGACAGGAGATGCAGCGCTCCGCGAACTCCTTCTTGCCGACCGCCATAAGGTCGGTGCTCCGCCTCTCCTCGTTGGTCGGCAGCGCGGCCTGTCCCCCCTTGGACTTCTCGGCGGCGAGCCTCGCCTCCTTGGCCCGCTTGATGGCGGCGAATTCCCCCTCCGAGCTCCAGCCGCTGAAGAGGTAGTACCCCATGAAGCAAAGCCCCCAGATCACCAAAACGGTGAAGATCGCCTTGAAGATCAAGGGGGGGGTGTCCTTAGCCTTGTACCTGATGCCATCGTATTCCTTGTCGAGATCCGACATGGTAATCCTCCTTGGAATTGACCTTCACTCTTCGTCCATCATCCGGTATTTCGGCTCCTCTTCTTGCTCCCTGCGGCGCGGGCTGTAGGTGCGGGCCACGATGGCTGCGAAGACGAGGAACAGGAAGATGGTGAACCCCAGGTAAAAGATGCTGGCCAGGTCCATATCAGCGCCTGTGGGCCGACTTGATGTAGGTGACGACCTTCCAGATGCTTTCCTTGCCGAGGCTGCTGCCGAAGGCCGGCATGCCGCCGGTCTGGATGCCGCCGAAGACGGAGTTGAACACCTGGGCGTCGGGCTTGTCGAGATCTATGAGCGGCGGCCCCACCTCGCCCTTGAGATCCTTGCCGTGGCACTGGGCGCAGTTCTCGTCGTAGACCTTCTTCCCTTCGGGGACGACCGCGAGGTTGTCCTGGTACGGGTTCTTGGCCTCGCCCACCACCTGGGCCTGCTGGCTCTTTCTCCACGGGATGTCGTTGCCGACCTTCTGCATGTAGGCGACCAGGGCGTCCATCTCGGTCTTGCCGTTCACCGCCTGGATGTCCGCCGGGGTGTACGGGAAGTTGAGGGCCTTCATCTTCTTCTCGGTGAGGCTCGTGTCAAGCGGCCGGTCGAGGAAGGCGTACTTCGGCATGTTGGAGCGCGGCACCATCGACTGCGGGTCGCGCATGTGCTTGTAGTGCCAGGCGTCCGGGTACTTCCCGCCGATCCTCGCGAGATCGGGGCCGGTACGCCGCGAACCCCAGAGGAACGGCTGGTCGTAGGCGAACTCGCCGGCCTTGGAATATTCGCCGTAGCGCTCGGTGTCGGAAAGGAGCGGCCGTACCGTTTGGGTGTGGCAGTTGTTGCACCCCTCGCGGATGTAGATGTCGCGCCCCTCGAGCTGGAGGGGGGTGTACGGTTTCACCGAGGCTATGGCCAGCTTGGGATCGTTGATCCACTTGAAGGGCATGATCATGGTGACGACGGTCCCCACCATGATGGTGGCGGCGGCCAAGAGCAGCAGGACGACGGGCTTTTTCTCGAACATGACCACTCCTTTCTAGGCGGTTTGCGCCGCGCCGGCCTTGCCGCGGGCGATGGTCTTGTACATGTTGTAGAGGAAGACCAGCATGCTGGCGAAGTAGACGACGCCGCCGAAGGCACGCATGTACCAGTAGGGGTAGAGCTCGACGACGGTCTCCATGAAGCTGTAGTGGAGGCTGCCGTCCGGGTTGGTGGCGTTGAGCATGGCCCCCTGCTGCACGCCGGCGATCCACATGCTGATGGAGAAGATCAGCTGTCCGGTCACCGCGAGCCAGAAGTGGAGGTTGGCCAGCGGGACGCTGTAGATCTCCGTGTGGTAGAGTTTGGGCAGCGAGTAGTAGATGGCGGCGAAGATCACCAGCGACACCCACCCGAGTGCGCCCATGTGCACGTGGCCGGGGACCCAGTCGGTGTAGTGGATGAAGGCCGAGAAGGTGCGTATCGCCTGGGCAGGCCCCTGGAGGGTCTGGATCCCGTAGAAGGTGATGCCGAAGATGAGGAACTTGGTGAGGTAGTTATCCCGCATCTGGTGCCACTGGTCCTCCATCGAGTAGTAGCCGTTGAAGACCGCCGCCCAGGAGGGGGCGATCAGCATGACGGAGAAGCCCATGGCGAGCGTCTGGACCCAGTCGGGGACCGGGGTCCAGAGGAGGTGGTGGGCGCCGGTCCAAAGGTACATGAAGATGAGGCTCCAAAAGGCGATCACCCCCATCCGGTGGCTGTAGATGGGAACCCCGGTGGACTTGGGGAGAAAGTAGTAGAAGATGGCCAAGGGAGGGGTGGTGAGCACCATGGCCACCGCGTTATGACCGTACCACCACTGCACGTTGGCGTCGTTGGCGCCCGCGTAGGCGCTGTAGGACTTGGTGAGGGAGACCGGGATGCCGGCGTTGTTCACCAGGTAGAGGATGGCGACCCCGACCAGGGTGGCCAGCACGTACCAGAGCGTTATGTACATCTGCTCCTCGCGCCTTTTGATGATGGTCATCATGATGTTCACCGCGAAGATCACCCAGAGGACCACCACCATCAAGGCCACCGGCCATTCGAGCTCCGCGTATTCCTTGCTCCGGTTCATCCCCAAGAGGAGGGTGACCGCGGCGGTCGCGATGGTGATGTTGAAGAGCCATAACTGGAAGCGCCCAAGCCCCGGGCTCCAGAGCCTGCTCTTGCAAAGGCGCTGGGTCATGTAGATGAAGAAGGCCATGAAGCTTCCGATCCCCCAGCCGAAGATCCCGGCGTTGGTGTGGATCGGGCGCAGCCTTCCGTAGGTGAGGTAAGGGGGGATGTTCAGTTGGGGGAAGGCGATCTGGAGGGAGATCAGGAGCCCGACCAGCATGGCGACCGTCCCCCAGATGATGCTCCACAGTATGAACCCTTTGACCACCTCGTCCGCGTAACCTTCCTGCTGATTCATGTCTTCCTCCACTGGGTGAGACGTTGGCAAGCAACCGTTGGGCAAAAGATCGTCGCCACTGTGTGAGTTGTTGCACCGTCTGGAATAACAGGACCACTGGTTAGTTTATTTGGTAATCGCTGATTATCAAGTCACTGCCAGTAGTTAATTGATCTGCTGTAGAAGAGAGGGGCGCTATGTCAGAGGTTGCAACGGTGGAAAGGGTGATGACAGCGGTGGAGGAGATCTTCTCCCAGTTGGACGCCCTTTGCGGGCTTCCCGAAGAGCTTCTTTCCCGCCGCCCCGGCCGCGAGGATGCCTGGACCATCGCCGAGCACCTGGAGCACGTGGCCCTGGCCGATCACTTCCTGCTGTTGACCATCGGCAAGGGGTGCCGTACCGCCTTGAAGAGGAAGGCCGCCGGCGCCGTTGTCGAAGGGGAGAGCGATCTCGAGCCCCTTGCGGCCATCGCCGACCCGGACGCCTTCGCGTGGGCGCCCCCGCGGCACATGATCCCGACCGGTCTCCCCGGCGTCCGGGAAATCCGCGAGCGGCTGGGAGAACAGCGGCAAAGGTGCCACGAGCTGTTGGAGGGGATGAGAGAGGGGGAGGGGAGGCTATGCCGCATCAGGATGTCGGTCAACCGGTCGGGGTGGCTCGACATGTACCAGTGGCTGTACTTCCTGGTGCAGCATGCCCGTTACCATGCGGTGCTGATAGAGCGGGTACTGGATGAACTGGGGGGCGCCTGACCTCTCAGAGCTCTTCGGGTTTGCAGAGATACTCTTCCTTCTTGGCGACCCTGCAGCACCTCTTGCAGATATAGGCAGGGGTGGAGACGATCTTCTTCAGTTCCTTGAAATTGTCCTTGATGTCGTCCTTGTCCCACTTGCAAAGGGTCTTGGTTTCTTTGCCCATGTTGCCTCCCGAACTTCAGCAAAATCTCGTCGATCCTGTATTGACTGTACCACCTAAGGTCGCGGGTTTCTACCGAGCGTGGAGGCTGGGGATCAAATGCGCAGCGAGCGAAGTTGCCGGAATCATTTTACCGGATATACTTCACAGAGTTTTTCTGGTGTCACTTCAGGGATAACCGCAAACTCAAAGGAGGAGTGTTTCTATGGGAATGTTTTGCCGTCAATGTGAGCAGGCTGCCAAGGGGACCGGGTGCGAAGTGGTCGGTGTCTGTGGCAAGAACGAGGAAGTGGCCGCCCTGCAGGACCTGATGCTGTACGGCCTGAAGGGGATGGCCATTTACGCCGACAAGGCCCGTGAGTTCGGCGCCAAGGACGATGTGATCGACAAGTTCCTCATCGAGGGGCTCTTCACCACGGTCACCAACGTCGACTTCGACGCCGTCCAGATCGCCGGCAAGCTCAGGAAGTGCTTCGACGAGAAGGAGAAGGCGAAGCTCCTCTACGAGAAGGCTTACCTCGCCAAGAACGGGACCCCCGCTCCCGCCGTCACCGCCGGTCCGGCCACCTGGGCCATCGCCAACAGCCTCGAAGGGCTGGTCGCCCAGGGGAAGGAGCATGGCGTCAAGAGCCAGCACAGCGACCCCGATGTCCTGAGCGCCATCGAGCTCGTCATCTACGGCCTGAAGGGGATGGCCGCCTACACAAGCCACGCCTACCACCTCGGCAAAAAGGACGACGACGTCTTCGCCTTCTACCATAAAGCGCTGGCGGCGACCGCCGATCCCTCCAAGGGGCTCATGGACTACGTGAACCTCTCCATGGAGGTCGGCAAGATGAACATCCAGGTGATGGGGATGCTCTACCAGGGGCATGCCGACCACTACGGCGCCCCGGTCCCCACCAAGGTCCAGCTCGGGACCAGGAAGAGGAAGGGGATCCTGGTCTCCGGCCACGACCTCAGGATGCTCGAGGAGCTCCTCAAGCAGACCGACGGCAAGGGGATCGACGTCTACACCCACGGCGAGATGCTCCCGGCCCACGGCTACCCGGGGCTCAAGAAGTACTCCCACCTCTTCGCCAACTTCGGCGGCGCCTGGCAGGACCAGTACAAGGAGTTCCAGAACTTCCCCGGGGCCGTCATCTTCAACACCAACTGCATCCAGCGCCCGGCCGACCAGTACACCGACCGGCTCTTCACCTGGGGCGAGGTTGGCTGGCCCGGCGTCAAGCATCTCAGCGGGTGGAACTTCGATGAAGTGATCACCAAGGCGCTCGAGTCCCCGGACCTCCCGGATGCCCCCGCCAAGGAGATCATGGTCGGCTTCGGTCACAACGCCGTCTTGGGGGTGGCCGACAAGGTCATCGAGGCGGTCAAGAGCGGCGCGGTCAAGCACTTCTACCTGATCGGCGGCTGCGACGGCGCCAAGCCGGGGAGGAACTACTACACGGAGTTCGCCGAGAAGGTTCCCAAGGACTGCATGATCCTGACGCTGGCCTGCGGGAAGTACCGCTTCAACAAGGAGGAGTTCGGCGACATCGGCGGCATCCCGCGCCTTCTGGACGTCGGCCAGTGCAACGACGCCTACTCGGCGGTGCAGATCGCCCTGGCGCTCGCCAACGCCTTCAACTGCGGCGTGAACGATCTCCCGCTCTCCTTCATCCTCTCCTGGTACGAGCAGAAGGCCCACGTCATCCTGCTGTCGCTTCTGCACCTGGGGATCAAGAACATCAAGCTCGGTCCGGCCCTGCCGGCCTACCTTTCCCCCAACGTCCTCAAGTTCCTGGTCGACAACTTCAACATCGGCCAAATCGGGAAGGTGGACGACGACCTGAAGGCGACGCTGGCCTAAGAATAGTTTTGAAGGATGAACGCTGAACAAGAAGCGCCGGGAACTTAAGGTTCCCGGCGCTTCTTGTTCTTTGAAGGTTCCCCCCTTCCCCTCTGGGGGGTGAGGGGGAAGAGATCAGATCCCTTCCGTCGCCGGGCCACGCTCCGAGCCCGGCGTTTCCTGAGGCTGGTCCGCCGCGGGCTTGATGGTGAAGAGATGCCAGACGGTGATGATGACGCCCATAAGGAAGACCAGCCCGATCCCGAAGGCGATCCTGAACCAGAACATCATGGTGATCTGCGCGGTGCTGTAGCCGATGTCGAGGAAGCGCTCCAGGTAGGTCTGCAGGATCCCGGCGATCCCGAAGACCAGGCCGAGGAGGAACATGGCGATGGTCATGATCCAGAATCCCCACCGTCCCAACCGGTCCCGGTACTTGATGATGTTCTTGAGCCGCGGCATCGCGAAGTAGAAGATGGTCAGGTTGAGGATCCCGTAGGCGCCGAAGAAGGCCAAGTGCCCGTGGGAGACGGTGACCTGGCTGCCGTGGGTGTAGTAGTTGATCGGCGGAAGGGTGTGCATGAAGCCCCACAGACCGGCCCCGACCAGGTGGTAGATGGCGAGCCCCACGATGTAGTACCAGGTGAGCGGGTTTATGATCGGGTTCTTCCTTTCCCTGACGTGCATCCAGGTGTCGACCACCATCAGCACGATGGGAAGCGGTTCCAGCGCGCTGAAGACACCGCCCCACCAGAGCCAGTAATCGGGGGCGCCGATCCAGTAGTAATGGTGCCCGGTCCCGACGATGCCGGTGAAGAGGAAGAGGCCGGTCTCCACGTAAAGCCACTTCTCCACCACCTTACGCTCCACACCGGTGACCCGCATGATGATGAAGGCGACGATGGAGGCGGTGACCACCTCCCAGGCGCCTTCCACCCAGAGGTGGATCACCCACCACCAGTAGTAATAGTCGGTGTTGAGGTTCTGGTAGAAGGGCATGCCGAAGAGGTACATGACGGCAAGGAAGGCGACCCCCCCTAAAAGCATCCACTGGAGCGCCGATTTCACCTTGGCCGTGAAGATGGTCATGGCGACGTTGGCGATGAAGAGGAGCGCGGCCACCACGATCAGGGCGTTGAGCGGGAAGGGGATCTCGAGGAGCGGTTTGCCCCGGGTCCAGCGGAAGAGGAAGCCGACCACGGCGGTGACGGCGGTGAGGACGAAGATGGCCAACTGGAGATAGGCGATCTTGGTGCTGTAGAGCTCGCGTTCGCACTCCACCGGAAGGATGTAGTAGGTCCCCCCCATGAAGCCTAAGAGCATCCAGGCGACCAGGAGGTTCGTGTGGATGGAGCGGGCGGTGTTGAAGGCGAAGACGTCAACCAGCGCCTGCGGCAGCGTGAAGGCGTAGTTGATGGAGAGCCACAGCCCCAGGATGACCTGCAGGATGAAGAGGACCAGGGCGATGCGGAAGTACCAGAGCGAAACGCGCTGGCTGGGGTAATCGATGGCGGTCATTGGCGCACCTCCTTGGGGACTTTGAGGGCGAGGATGAAGTCGGCGATGATTCCCGCCGTCTCGGGGGTGACGTTCTGGGGCGGCATGGCGATCCCCGGCTTGACCGACTGCGGGTTGAGCATATAGCGGACGAGATTGGCGCGGTCGTAGGTGATCCGTTTCGCGATGTCCTCGAAGGAGCCGGCCACGTTACGACCGAGGTTCTGGAAGCTGTGGCAGCCGCCGCAGGCCCCCATCACGATGTCCACCTTGCTGAGGTTTTGCGGCGCGGCGGCCCGCTGGTAATAGGCCTTGACGAACTTCTCGTCCTGCGGCGGCCAGTGCCGGTTGTCGATCTCTCCGACCCATTTGAGGAAGACGTTGAGTTGGGCGATTTCCGGCTGGGTCACACCGAGCTGGGGCATCTTGCGGAAGGAGTTCTTGTAGACCGCCTCGGGGTGCATGACGATGGTGGCGACGTTGTTGGGGCCCAGGCGGTAGAAGGCCTTGGTCATGTCGGGGGCGTAGTAGCCTCCGAAGCCGAGGATGGTGTGGCAATCGTTGCAGTTGTAACGATGCCACACCTTCTTCCCGGCAATGACCTCGGCAGTGAGGCGGTCGGTGTGGGCGAAAGTCGGGGTCTGGCGGTGGAAGTCGTAGGTCATCCAGAGGAAAATGACGGCGGAGGAGAGGGTCCCTATCCAGAAGATCCAGCGGGCTGTTTTCCCGGTCATGCCAACCTCCTATGCTGATTTATTAGCAAAATATAATCTTTACACGAAGGCGGTTGGTGTCAACAGGGGAAAGTCCGTGAGGTGTGGTGGGCCAGGGGGGGCAGGTATCGAAAGCGGATATGGTGGGGCGGTTGTTGGGTTGTCCAGCGGGGGCAAAGAGCGGCTAACGGGCAGGTGGGGCAGGTGGGGCAGGTGCGTGGAGGCTTGTGGAGGCTGGTGGAGGCTGGTCCGACTGGGTCCGACGGCCGGCAGACTACTGGCTGCCTGCCCCCTGTTCGTTCATGAAGGTACCAATGCCCTTGTCCACCGTGGAGATGTGCTCCACCAGCCACTGGGCGATGAAGTCCTTGATGGCTGCCACCAGTACCGGGGTGGGGCCTTCATTTTTGAGTTGCTCCTTGAAGTCGGCCACCTGTTCGCTGAAGCGCCGGTGCATCTCCCGGTGTCCGGCCATCCCCGGGTAGTTCAGTTCCTTCATCAGGGCCTCTTCCCTGCTGAAGTGGGTCACGGCATAGGCCTCGACGAACCAGAAGAGGCGGTAGATGGCCTCATGATCGAGGTGGGCGTCACAGGCAAGGAGGAAGTCATTGAACTTCTCGAACAGCAGCTTATGCTGGATGTCCACATCCAGGACCCCGATCGATAGACTTTCCTGCCATTGGACCACGGTACCTCTCCTTGAGCCGCCGATCTTTCGGCCGGCGACGCTTTTGGTCGGCTGGACCTTCCACTGGGGTTATACCTAACGGTCAGCTCATTTTCAACAATTATCTAATGTATCATCCTGTCCGGTGCCGCTTCTTCGCCGGGCATGCATTCTCATTTCGTCCCTCCCCGCAAAGCTAAGTCACTTTTCGGTTGCAGGACCTGCGCCTCTTGACTAAGATCGAGGCCGCTGTTCAAAATTTATGAGTGATTGCAGGAGTAGTTGATTGGCAAGAAACGGGAGGAAGATTAACAGACGCAAACGCCCTGACAACCGGGCCAGGAGACTGATCCTCATGGTAGCGGCGATAGTCCTGGTCGCCGCCGGCTTTTTCCTGATCGACCGCTTCGTGCACTTCCAGCTCCCGACGCCGAAAGCTCCCCCCCAGACCGCTTCCAAAGAGCCGATTCCTCCCCGACCGCCGGCCATGAGCGCCATGAGCTCGGCGGCCACCCCCGCGGCTCATGCCCCGTCGCCCGCTCATCGCGAACAGCCGGTGGCGCCGATCCGTCACCCGGGAGGCCCCGGCAGGCTCGCCATCATCATCGACGACATGGGCGCCTCCCCCCGCGATCTCCAGGCGCTGCTCTCCATCGGCCTCCCGCTGACCTTCTCGGTTATTCCCAGTCTTGCCCATGCCAGGGACGTCGCCGATGCCGCCCACAGTGCCGGCGCCGAGGTGATGATCCACATGCCGATGGAGCCGGAAGGGTATCCGCAGCAGCCGCTGGAGAAGATCGGGCTGCTCCTCTCCATGAGCGACGGCGAGGTCGAGCAGCGGGCGCGGAGCTACTTCGGGATGGTCCCCCACGCGACCGGGGCCAACAACCACATGGGGTCCCGTTTCACCCAGGAC
The DNA here is from genome assembly GCF_054784495.1 of Geomonas sp. Red276. Taxonomy (NCBI): domain Bacteria; kingdom Pseudomonadati; phylum Thermodesulfobacteriota; class Desulfuromonadia; order Geobacterales; family Geobacteraceae; genus Geomonas; species Geomonas sp. Red276. Next base: position 27,843 of record NZ_BLXW01000043.1, on the reverse strand, counting down.
GCCGGGAAGATGGAGGTGGTCCTCAAGGTGTTGAAGGAGAAGGGATTCTTCTTCGTCGACAGCAAGACCTCTCCCGCCTCGGTCGGCTCCCGGGTCGCCCGCCGGATGGGGGTGCGCACCGGCGACCGCGAGGTCTTCCTCGACAATGTCCAGAGCGTGCCGGCCATCCGCAGCCAGCTGGAAAAGGCGGCCGCCATCGCCGGCAAGCGAGGGGAGGCGATCGCCATCTGCCATCCCCATCCCGCCACCATCCAGACTCTGAAGGCGGCCCTTCCCGAGCTGGCCGCCTCCGGCATCACCTTCGTCCACGCCTCCGCGCTCGTGCGCTAAGGCTCAGTCCGACCTGTCCGGCCGGTCTGACAGGTCTGACTGTGAACCAAACAAAAAGGCACCCTCACGCGTCGGTGAGGGTGCCTTTTTGTTGGAATAGCCCGGGAAAGTGGCGCTTAGACGTAAATCTGCTCGGCGATTCTCCTCTTGAGCTTCATCATCTCGCGGTAGTTGTCCTCCACCAGGATGGAGGCGGGGTTCTCGCCGTTGACCGGATGCACCATCAGGAAGGCGTCCCGCAACTGCCCCTCGTAGCCGCCGAGGGTCCCTTCCACCATCCCGGAAAGCTCGTCCCGTTCAGGCGCAAGGTTAAGCGGATAGGTCTTTTTCAAAAGCGGGTTGCCGTCCAGATCGAAACGGTGGAAATCGACGGTGTCGGGAGTTTCCCCCTCGCCGGGAGTCAGCACGAAGACCGACTGGCGGGCGGTCTGGTGGATCATCAGACGGGTCGGGTCCTCGGCCGGCAGCTCGCGGCCGATCCGGAAGATGGCCGAGACGAGGAAGCTCGTGAAGCAGTCGGCCTCGATGTAGCCGCAGGTCGCGGAGTCGGAACTCTCGCAGTAGTAAGCGATCTGGGAGTCCTGGCTCAATTCCCTGCCGCAGACCAGACACTCGCTCTTCAACCCGGTGAGCCTCCCGAAGTAGGCCTCCTTCTTCCGCTGGTCCTCTTCCTTTTGCCACTTGTCGAACAGCAGCGCGCGGGGCTCGGTGGTCTCGCGATACTCCTGCAATGCACCGTCGGCCAGCGACGAGAACTGGGAGAAGACGTCGGTCCCGCGCCCGTGGGTGAGGATCGGGTGGATCTTCCCTTCCGGGTTGGTGTTGAGGCTCTCCACCTTCGGGCTCTTGGAGATGAAGGTTTCGGAGCAGCGGTAGCCGCGGTTGATGGCGAAGGCCTTCAGGAGTGTCTTCTGGTCCTTGAACATCCCGTCGAACTTGATCCTCTCGTCGATCAGGCAGGGGATCAGCGTCAGGCTCTTTCTGTCCAGCCCGCGCTTGTCGAAGAGCTCGAAGATGTTGCGGCAGTTGTCCATGGACGCCATGTCCTTGATCGGCACCAGCACCCGGTCCGCCGCGAAGAGGGCGTTCTGGGTCATGATGTCGAGGTCCGGGCGGGTGTCCACGATCAGGATGCCGGGGATCTCCGACATGGCCAAAAGCCTCGCCAGCACCATCGGTCCCTTGAAGGAGCCGCGCAGTTCGGGGAGCGAGTTGGAGGAGGGGATGTAGTTCACCCCGTACTGGCCGGTGTGCAAAAGATCCCGGCCAGGCGTTTCCAGCAGCAGGTCGGCCACGCTCCCCGTCAACTTCTGTCCCTTGATGGAGAACATCTTGTCGATGGTGAAGTGGTTGTCGAAGGAGAAGATTGAGACCGGGAGGTCTTCGTCGAGAGCCTTCAGGAAGATTGCCAGATTGATTGCCAGGGTGGTCTTGCCCACTCCCCCTTTCTCAGAGGAGACGGTAATTACATAAGGGTACTTTTCCATGGCGCGCATATTACCATCGACGCTCTCGCACGGTCAACCGGTTTGACAGTGGCAGGGGGGCGTGGTAGAAACGTCGAAACAGTCGTGCAAGGTGAATAATGGAACTATTCAAAGAGCGCCGCGTCTTAACCGTCAGCGCTCTGACCGCTCTCATACGCGGAGTGCTGGAGGAAAACTTCGACCAGGTCTGGGTCGAGGGGGAGATCTCCAACTTCGCCTCTCCGCAGTCCGGGCACTGCTACTTCACCATGAAGGATGCCGGTGCCCAGATCCGCACGGTGATGTTCCGCTCGGCCGCCCGCACCTTGAAGTTCACCCCGAGAGACGGGATGCGCGTCCTGGCGCGGGGGCGGATCACCCTCTTCGAGCCGCGCGGGGAGTACCAGCTGGTGGCCGAGCACCTCGAACCGCAGGGGATCGGCGGGCTCCAGATGGCCTTCATCCAGCTCAAGGAAAAGCTCGCCAAGGAGGGGCTCTTCTCGGAGCTCCACAAAAAGCCGATCCCCAAGCTTCCCCAGCGTATCGGCGTGGTCACCTCGCCGACCGGCGCCGCCATCCGCGACATCCTCACCGTTCTTTCCCGCCGCTTCGCCAACGTCGAGCTGTTGATCAACCCGGTCCGGGTGCAGGGGGAGGGCTCCGCCGCCGAGATCGCCGCCGCCATCGACGACTTCAACCGCTACGGTAACCTCGACGTGATGATCGTCGGCCGCGGCGGTGGCTCGCTGGAAGACCTCTGGTCCTTCAACGAGGAGACTGTGGCCCGCGCCATCTTCCGCTCCGCCATCCCGGTGATCTCCGCCGTAGGCCACGAGATCGACTTCACCATCGCCGACTTCGTGGCCGATCTCAGGGCCGCCACCCCGTCGGCCGCCGCCGAGCTGGTGGTCCGGAGCAAGAAGGAGCTCTCCGCCGAGCTGGAGGCCTTGAGCCACCGCCTGCACACCGCCCAGCTGCGCCGGCTCGACCGGCTCCGCTCCGACCTCACCCTCCTTTCCCGCTCGGTGACCGACCCCTCCCGCGTGCTCGGCCACCTGGCCCAGCGGGTCGATGCCCTGGAGGCGCGCCTGGTGCGGGAGGTCGGGGTGCTCCTCGAGCGCCAGGGCGAAAGGATCGTCACCCTCACCGGGAGGCTCTCCCAGCAAAGCCCCGAGCTCACCCTGAAGCGAAACGCCGAGCGGCTGGAGACCCTTTCCTACCGGCTCGACCAGGCGATGTCGCGAAGGCTCGGCGGGGCGGGGGAGCGGCTGCGGCTGGCCGCCGGCACCCTCAACGCGTTCTCCCCCCTGGCCACCCTCTCGCGCGGCTACAGCATCGCGAGAAAGCTCCCCGGGCGCACCCTCGTGCGGGAGAGCGCCCAGCTGCAGGCGGGAGACCGGCTGGAGGTGACCTTTTCCTCGGGCGGCGCCGTCTGCCGCGTGGAGGAGCCGCTGCCGCCAGTCAAACCTTGACGCAAGCGGTGAAACCGGTGTAATCTACTCCCTTTCATTCGAGGTACAAAATGGCGGTTGAAAAGTTCGAAACCTCGCTCAAAAAGCTCGAGGAAGTGGTGAAAAAACTCGAGGGTGGCGAGCTATCTCTCGAGGATTCCCTGAAGGCCTTCGAGGAGGGGGTGAAGCATTCCGCCTTCTGCTCGAAGAAACTCGACGAGGCCGAGCGCCGGGTGGAGCTCCTCATCAAGCAGCGCGACGGCAGCTTCACCAAAAAACCGTTTGAAGAGGAAGAGTAAGCGGCCCCTCAATCCTTTGCCGTGTGATCCCCTCGCCCCTTTAGGGGAGAGGGTGCCCGCAGGGCGGGTGAGGGCAGGTCGTAGGTCGCGTTGAACAGATTCACCGTGAAGCGCGACACCACCTTTGGCTGGACCGATGATGTCGCGTTTCGTTCCTAAACGCGACCTACGTTATCTTTTGTGCGAGTGTAACTGTAAAAAATCATACTATCGAAAGCGAGTAACCATATGGATCTCAAGGATTACCTCAAGAAGAGATGCGAGCTGGTCGACCAGGCCCTGGAAGGCTTCCTCACCCCCGCTGACGAGCTCCCCGCCTCCGTGCACGGCTCCATGCGCTACTCGGTCTTCGCCGGCGGCAAAAGGGTCCGTCCGGTGCTGATGATGGCCGCCTGCGAGGCGGTGGGGGGGACCATCGAGGCCGCCATGCCGGCCGCCTGCTCGATGGAGATGATCCACACCTACTCCCTCATCCACGACGACCTCCCCGCCATGGACGACGACGATTTCCGCCGCGGCAACCCGACCAACCACAAGGTCTACGGCGAAGCGATCGCCATCCTGGCCGGCGACGCCCTCCTGACCGAGGCCTTCGTCCTTTTGTCCCGCGAGGGGGCGGGGGACCCGGCTGCCCGCCTGAAGGTCATCCAGGAGATCGCCTGCGCGGCAGGCTCCCACGGGATGGTCGGCGGCCAGGTGGTCGACATGGAGAGCGAGGGGAAAAAGGAGATCGATCTCGCCACCCTTTCCTACATCCACACCCACAAGACCGGCGCCCTCATCCGCGCCTCGGTCCGCTCCGGCGCCATCCTGGGCGGGGCCGATACCGAGCAGCTTAAGGCCCTCACCCGCTACGGCGAGGCGATCGGTCTCGCCTTCCAGATCGCCGACGACATCCTGGACGTGGAAGGGACCACCGAAGAGCTCGGCAAGGACGCCGGAAGCGACGAGGCCCGCGGCAAGGCGACCTACCCGGCGCTCATGGGGCTCGAGGCCTCCAAGACCCGCGCCAACGAGCTGGTCGAGATCGCGCTCGACTCCCTCGCCTCCTTCGACGAGCGCGCCGAGCCGCTTCGGGCCATCGCATCCTATATCGTGAAGAGGAAATCCTGATGTCGTCCCTGCTGGAAAACATCACCGATCCCCGGCAGCTTAAGGGGCTCTCCGTGCGGGAGCTCGAAAAGCTGGCCGGGGAGCTTAGGGAAAGGATCATCGAGACCTGCTCCGTGAACGGCGGCCACCTGGCCCCGAGCCTCGGCGTGGTCGAGCTCACCATCGCGCTGCACCGGGTCTTCGATTCGCCGCTGGACAAGATCGTCTGGGACGTCGGTCACCAGGCCTACGCCCACAAGCTCCTCACCGGCCGCAACGACTCCTTCGGGACGCTGCGGACCCTGGGGGGGATCAGCGGCTTTCCCAAGCGGGTCGAGTCCGTGCACGACTGCTTCGACGTCGGCCACTCCTCCACCTCCATCTCCGCCTCGCTCGGCTTCTCGGTCGGCCGCGACCTGAAGGGGCAGCGGAACAAGGTGCTCGCGGTGATCGGGGACGGCTCCATGACCGGCGGCATCGCCTTCGAGGGGTTGAACCACGCCGGGATGCTCAACAAGGACCTGGTGGTGATCCTGAACGACAACGAGATGTCGATCGCCCCCAACGTCGGCGCCGTCTCCGAGCTCCTCTCCCGCACCATCACCAACGAGTTCGTCCACAAGGCCAAGAAGGAGCTCGAGTCCTTCCTGGAGTCGGTCCCGATGTTCGGCCGCTCGGCACTGAAGGTCGCCAAGCGGGCCGAGGAGTCGCTCAAGGGTCTCTTCACCCCGGGGATGCTCTTCGAGGCCTTCGGCTTCGAGTACATAGGCCCCATCGACGGCCACAACATCCCGCTCCTTCTGGATACCCTGGAGAACGTCAAGCGTTTCGACGACGCGGTGCTCATCCACGTGATCACCAAGAAAGGGAAGGGGTACGGGCCCGCCGAGGCCAATCCCTCCCTGTTCCACGGGGTAGGCCCCTTCGACCGGGCCACCGGCAAGGTGCACAAGGGGAAGGGGGGCGCCGCCTCCTATACCGGCGTCTTCGGCGACACCGTGAGAAAGCTCGCCCGCGACAACGACAAGATCGTGGCCATCACCGCCGCCATGCCGGACGGAACCGGCCTCACCCCCTTCGCCAGGGAGTTCCCGGACCGCTTCTTCGACGTCGGCATCGCCGAGCAGCACGCGGTCACCTTCGCGGCCGGCCTGGCCGCCCAGGGATACCGCCCCGTGGTGGCGCTCTACTCCTCCTTCCTGCAGCGGGGCTTCGATCAGCTTTGCCACGACGTCTGCCTGCAGGACCTCCCGGTCGTCTTCGCCATCGACCGCGCCGGGGTGGTGGGGAGCGACGGGCCGACCCACCACGGCGTCTTCGACCTGAGCTACCTGCGCGAGGTCCCGGGGCTGACCATGATGGCCCCCAAGGACGAGAACGAGCTGCAGCACATGCTCCACACCGCGCTCACCCTGGACGGCCCCTCCGCCGTCCGCTACCCGCGCGGCAACGGTTTCGGCGTCCCCATGGACCAGATCCTCAAGACCCTCGAGATCGGGAAGGGGGAGCTGGTCCGCAAAGGGAAGGACGGCGCCATCATCGCCGTCGGGACCATGGTGCAGGCTGCCGTCGACGCGGCGGCCGAGCTGGCCCGCGAGGGGGTGGAGCTCGCCGTGATGAACGCCCGCTTCGTGAAGCCCCTGGACCGGGAGATGATCCTGAAGCTCGCCGGTACCGGCACCATCTTCACCATCGAGGACAACGCCCGTCAGGGTGGCTTCGGCACCGCCGTGCTGGAGCTTCTCGAAGAGGAAGAGGTGACCGGCGTGCGGGTGGTCCGTCTCGGCTACCCGGACAGCTTCGTCGAGCAGGGCGAGCAGAGCGAGCTGAAGGCCGCCTACGGCCTCGACGTCCCCGGCATCGTGAAGAGCATCCGCGAGGCGCGGGGGTAGCCGGACCTGTCGGGCCTGTGGGCCCGGCGTCTTAAATTTCGACCGAAAGGCGAACAGATGACCACTGCACGTTCAACCGCATGTCTGTTGCTTCTTTTGGCTTGCCTGACCGGCACCGCCCTGGCCGGCGACCCGCTCCCCTACAGCACCCAGGGGCAGACCCTTTTGCAGGGGGGCGACCCCGATCAGGCGGTTGAGGTGCTCAAGAAAGGCTTCTCCCTCTTCCCCTACGACCTGCGGCTCATGGCCCAACTGGCCGGCGCCCTCTCCGCCGCCGGCCAGCTCCAGCTGAAGCAGAACCGCTACACCGAGGCCGCCGATTCCTTCTCCCAGGCAAAGGAGCTCTTCCCTGAGCGCGGCGACTTCGGCTTCATGCGCGGCATCGCGCTCTACCTCGGCAAGGAGTACGACGCCGCCCGCGCCGAGTTCCAGGAGGCGGGCGACGTCGCCCCCGCCCTCATCTACCTCGGCCGGATCAGCTACGACACCGGCGACCTCCCCGGCGCCCTTTCGCTTTGGCGCCGCGCCAAGGAGAAGGAGCCGGACAATCAATCCATCCAGGCCCTGATCGACAAGGCGGAGCGGGAGTTGCCGGTCGAGAACAAGATGGACAAGGGGTACAGCTCCATGTTCGACTTGAGCTTCGACGCCGAGCTTCCCCCCGGCCTCTCCTCCGAGGTGCTCGACGCGCTGGAGAGCGCCTACAACACGGTCTGTGCCGACCTCAACTACTTCCCCACCACCCGCGTCCCGGTCCTTCTCTACACCAAAAGCGACTACCGCAGCGTCACCGCCGGCCCCGACTGGTCGGGTGGGCTCTACGACGGCAAGATCCGGCTCCCGGTGGGGAACGCCACCACGCTCACCAAGCAGATGCGGGCGGTGATCTTCCACGAGTTCACCCACGTGGTGATCGCCGAGATCACCCGCAACAACATCCCGACCTGGCTCAACGAGGGGCTCGCCGAGATCGAGGGGCGCCGGGAGTTCGGCCACCCCACCGTGGAGCTTTCCCGGGCCGCCAGGGAGGACAAGGTCATCCCGCTCTCCTTTCTCTCCGGCTCGTTCACCTCCATGAACGGCAACGAGGCCGGCCTCGCCTACCAGGAAAGCTACTCGGTCGCCAACTTCCTGGTCTCGCGCTACGGCTGGTACGCGGTGCAGGAGATCCTCAAGCACCTCCGGGAGCGGAATTCCATCGACGACGCCGTGGCCAAGGCGCTTGCCAGCTATTCCATGGATCTGACCGGGGTGATGCGGGAATGGAGGGATTCGCTCAAATGATCTACGGGACCGGCGTCGACATCGTCGAGATAGGAAGGTTCCAGCGTTTCCAGGAGCAGGGAAACGACGCCATCTTCCAGAGGATCTTCACCCGGGGGGAGATCGACTACTGCTCGGGAAAGAAGCTGAGCGCCCAGCATTACGCGCTTCGTTTCGCGGCCAAGGAGTCCTTCATGAAGGCCCTCGGGACCGGCCTCAGGGATGGCCTCTCCTGGCAGGACATGGAGGTGGCCAACGATCCGCTCGGCAAGCCGGAGTTGCGGCTCACCGGGCGTGCGCTGGAGATGTTCAACCAGGCCGGGCTCACCGGCTGCCACCTTTCCCTTTCCCACGACGCCGGCTGCGCGGTCGCCATGGTGATTCTGGAGCGCTAGATGAAAGTGGTGAGCGGTCAGGTCATGCAGCAGATGGACAGGCGGGCGATCGGCGAGTTCGGGATCCCCGGGGTGACGCTGATGGAGAACGCCGGGAAGGGATGCGCCGACGCCATCGACGAGGCCTACGGCCCGGGCGCTGGGAAGACCGTCCTCATCGTGGCGGGGAAAGGGAACAACGGCGGCGACGGCTTCGTGATCTCCCGCCTTCTGTCCGGGCGGGGGTGGACCGCCCCGGTGCTCCTTCTGGCCGCCGCCCAATCGATAACCGGCGACGCCGCCGCCAACCTCAACCGCCTGGAGATGGGGCGGGTCGTCTTCGCCCCCGAGGGGGTAGGGGCACACCGCGACCTTTTCTCGCGGGCCGATGTCGTCGTCGACGCCCTGCTCGGGACCGGGATTAAGAGCGAGGTGACCGGGATCTACGGGGAGGCCATCGACGCCATCAACGACTGCGGCGTCCCGGTGGTGGCGGTCGATATCCCCTCCGGGGTCGACGCCGGTAACGGGAGGATCCTCGGGCGGGCGGTGCGGGCGGAACTCACCGTCTCCTTTGCCCTCGCCAAGCTCGGCAACGTCCTCTACCCCGGCGCGCAATGCGGCGGAAGGCTCCTGGTCCGGGAGATCGGCATGCCCGAGCAGGTGATTAACGAGGCGGAGGGGTATAATTTCATTAACGCCGCTGCCGCCGCCTCTATCGTGCGCCCCCGGCCTATCACCAGCCACAAGGGGAGTAACGGCCACTGCCTGGTGGTGGCGGGCTCCAGCGGGAAGACCGGCGCCGCCGCCATGTCCGCCAACAGCGCGGTGCGTACCGGCTCGGGGCTCGTGACCCTGGCGGTGCCGGCCGGGCTGAACGCGATCCTGGAGGTGAAGAGCACGGAGGCGATGACCGTACCGCTCGGCAGGGGGGACGCCACCCACCTGACCGCGGGGCTTTTGGGAGAGATCCTGCGCTGGGCGAAAGGAAAGGATGTGGTCGCCCTCGGGCCGGGGATCGGTACCGACCCTTCCACCGTTTACCTGGTACATTCGCTGGTCGCCTCTCTCGGGCTGCCGCTCGTGATCGACGCCGACGGCCTCAACGCGGTGGCCGCCAACCCGGGGCTTCTTGCCAGCCGTCCGGGGGAGACCGTCCTCACCCCGCATCCCGGCGAGATGTCCCGGCTCACCGGTGCGGGCGTCGCCGAGATCGAGAGCGACCGCCTCGGGTGCGCCCGCGCTTTCGCCACAACGCACCGCGTGCACCTGATCCTGAAGGGCGCCCGCACCGTCATCGCCGCCCCCGACGGCCGGGTCGCCATCAACGGCAGCGGCAACCCCGGGATGGCATCGGGCGGCATGGGCGACGTCCTCACCGGGGTGGTGGCTTCCCTGGTGGGGCAGGGATACCCGCTCTTCGACGCCTGCTGCCTCGGAGTCTTCCTCCACGGCCACGCCGCCGACCTGGTGGCCGCCCGGCGCGGCAGCTGCGGCCTGGCTGCCACCGACGTCCAGAAGGCGCTCCCCGAGGCGCTCAGAAGCCTCACCGTGGGGCAAAGTTAACCCCGTTACCTACGTCCGCGATGTCCGGACGACATCCGCGACGTCCACCAGCACGTCCGACAAAGGAGCCCCCCATGTTGACTGCGCAAGAAATCATGACCAAGGACCTCATCACCGTCCGCCCCGACACCACCGTCCGGGACCTGGCGAAGCTCTTCGCCGACAAGCACATCAGCGCCGCACCGGTGGTGGCCGACGACGGCACCCTTATCGGCATCGTGTCGGAGAGCGACCTGGTCGAGCAGGACAAGAACCTCCACATCCCGACCGTGGTTTCCATCTTCGACTGGGTCATCTACCTCGAGAGCGAGAAGCGCTTCGAGAAGGAGCTGCAGAAGATGACCGCCCAGACCGCGGGCGAGATCTGCACCCGGGAGGTGGCCACCGTCCGCCCCGACACCCCGCTCAGCGAGGTCGCCGACATCCTCACCACCCGCAAGGTCCACTCGGTCCCGGTGGTGGATGCGGGCAAGCTGGTCGGCATCGTCTCCCGCATCGACCTCATCCGGACCATGATCGGGTAGGGGGCGTGGTGACGGTGGAAACCTCGAGCGAGAGGGAGACGGTCGAGCTGGGCGAGCGGCTGGGGCGCCTTCTGGAGCCGGGAGACTTCGTGGCCCTGGTGGGCGAATTGGGGGCCGGGAAGACGCAGTTCGCCAAGGGGGTGGCGGCCGGTCTTGCCGTCGATCCCGGCACCCCGGTGACCAGCCCGACCTACACGATCCTCAACATCTACCAGGGGAGGATCCCTCTCTATCACTTCGACCTCTACCGCCTCGCCGGGCCCGAGGACATCGACTCGCTGGGCTTCGAGGAGTACTTCGACGGCGACGGGGCGTGCCTGGTCGAGTGGGCGGAGAGGCTGGAGGGGGAGCTGCCGGAAGGGACCCTCACCGTTTCCCTCTCTCACGCGGGGGGCGACGCCCGGAGGATCGCCTTCGCCGCCGAAGGCGGGAGAGGGGCGGCGCTCGTGGCCGGGCTTTTCCCCTCCTGAGCCCGGTCCCTCTTCCGGCTTGACCCGGTCCCGGGTGTTTTATAACCGCGTACCGGCGCTTCCGTATACGCCACGCCCGCCGAAGCGGCTGAACCGTCGACAGTTTGCCCTTTCGGCCGCCAAACACCGGTGACGTAAGCCTCCGCCGGGGGCGCCCGCTGGCGGCCGCAAGCGGCCTTGGCTGGTTAAAAAAATGTTTTGATCCCCAAGACGATTGTGTTATTAAAAGTGATCCCAAACTACCCGTCCGGCTTCATCCGGGTGGATTTATTAGTCGAGTACAAGGAGGACTGACATGGCATTGGTAGTCCAAAAATACGGTGGCACCTCCATGGGTTCCATCGAGCGGATACGCAACGTTGCGAAGAGAGTCGCCAAGACCTACGACGCCGGCAACGACATGGTGGTCGTGGTTTCCGCCATGTCCGGAGAGACCAACAAGCTGGTGGCGCTCGCCAACGAGATAGCCGAGTTCCCGGACGCCCGCGAATACGACGTGCTGGTGGCAGCCGGCGAGCAGGTTTCCATCGCCCTTTTGGCCATGTGCCTGAAATCGATGGGGTACAAGGCGAAGTCCTACCTGGGCTTCCAGATCCCCATCATGACCGATAGCTCCTACTCCAAGGCCCGCATCGAGGAAATCCCGGACAACAAGGTCCGCGCCGACATCAAGGAAGGGACCATCATCATCGTGGCCGGCTTCCAGGGGGTGGACGCCTCCGGCTCCATCACCACCCTCGGCCGCGGCGGTTCCGACACCTCGGCGGTGGCCATGGCGGCCGCCCTCAAGGCCGACGTCTGCGAGATCTTCACCGACGTCGACGGCGTCTACACCACCGACCCGAACATCTGCAAGGACGCCAAGAAGATCGAGCGCATCTCCTACGAGGAAATGCTGGAACTGGCCAGCCTGGGCGCCAAGGTGCTCCAGATCCGTTCGGTGGAGTTCGCCATGAAGTACAACGTGGACGTCCACGTCCGCTCCAGCTTCAATGAAAATCTCGGGACCATGGTCACCAAGGAGGATAAAGAAATGGAAGCAGTGCTCGTCTCCGGTATCGCGTATGCCAAGGATGAAGTGAAAATAGCCGTCATGCAGGTACCCGACCGGCCGGGTATCGCTGCCAAGATCCTATCCCCGCTCTCCGACGCCAACATCTCGGTGGACATGATCGTCCAGAACGTCTCCGAGAACGGGCTCACCGACTTCACCTTCACCGTTCCCCAGGCCGACTTCAAGAAGGCCCTCGCCATCACCAAGGAGACCGCCGAGGCGGTCGACGCCAAGGAAGTCCTCTCCGACGAGAACGTGACCAAGGTCTCCATCGTGGGGCTCGGGATGAGGAGCCACGCCGGCGTCGCCACCAAGATGTTCACCGCCCTGGCCGCCGAAGGGATCAACATCCAGATGATCTCCACCTCCGAGATCAAGATCTCCGTCGTGGTCGACTCCAAGTACACCGAGCTCGCCGTCCGCGTGCTGCACGACGCCTTCGGACTGTCGAAGTAAATCGAAAACAAGTTCTACGTTCTATGTTCTACGTTCTACGTTAACCACGCAGGCGTAGAACATAGGGCTTGGAACTTTTTTCTTATCCAGAAAAGGTCAGCGTCTGCCTTCCAAAGTTCTGCCTCAAAAAGTCCATCGCGCCTTTAACGTAGAACGTAGAACGTAGAACGTAGAACCGGTTTTAAGAGGTGGTTATGAGCCTGGTAAAACTTTACGACACCACATTGAGGGACGGCACCCAGGCGGAGGACATCTCCTTCCTGGTGGAAGACAAGATCCGCATCGCCCACCGGCTGGACGAGAGCGGCATCCACTACATCGAGGGGGGGTGGCCGGGGAGCAATCCCAAGGACGTCTCCTTCTTCAAGGACATCAAGAAAGAGAAGCTCAACCAGGCGAAGATCGCCGCCTTCGGCTCCACCCGCCGGGCCAAGATCACCCCGGACAAGGACCAGAACATCCGCACCCTGGTGCAGTCCGAGGCCGACGCGGTCACCATCTTCGGCAAGAGCTGGGACTTCCAGGTCCGCGAGGCGCTCAGGATCCCGCTCGAGGAGAACCTGGAGCTGATCTTCGACTCGCTCGAATATCTCAAGGCCCGCATGCCGGAGGTCTTCTACGACGCCGAGCACTTCTTCGACGGCTACAAGGCCAACCCCGAGTACGCCATCAAGACCCTGCAGGCGGCCGAACAGGCGGGCGCCGATTGCATCATCCTGTGCGACACCAACGGCGGCTCCATGCCGTACGAGATCGCCGAGATCGTCGCCAAGGTGAAGAGCCAGGTGAAGACCCCGCTCGGGATCCACACCCACAACGACGGCGAGTGCGCGGTCGCCAACAGCATCATCGCCGTCCAGCAGGGGATCGTCCAGGTGCAGGGGACCATCAACGGCTTCGGCGAGCGCTGCGGCAACGCCAACCTCTGCTCCATCATCCCGGCCCTCAAGGTGAAGATGGGGATCGACTGCGTCTCCTCCGAGCAGTTGAAGCAGCTCAGGGACCTCTCCCGCTTCGTCTACGAGCTCGCCAACCTCGCTCCCGACAAGCACCAGGCCTACGTCGGCAACTCGGCCTTCGCCCACAAGGGTGGCGTCCACGTCTCCGCCATCCAGCGCCACCCCGAGACCTACGAGCACATGCGCCCCGAGCTGGTGGGGAACGCCACCCGCGTACTGGTCTCCGACCTCTCCGGCCGGGCCAACATCCTCGCCAAGGCCACCGAGTTCAACATCAACCTCGACTCCAAGGACCCGGTCACCCTCGAGATCCTGGAAGAGATCAAGTCGATGGAGAACCGCGGCTACCAGTTCGAGGGGGCTGAGGCCTCCTTCGAGCTCCTCATGAAACGGGCGCTCGGTACCCACCGCAAGTTCTTCTCGCTGATCGGCTTCAGGGTCATCGACGAAAAGCGCCACGAGGACGAGGCCACCATCTCCGAGGCAACCATCAAGCTCAAGGTGGGAGGGAAGATCGAGCACACCGCCGCCGAGGGGACCGGCCCGGTCAACGCCCTCGACAACGCGCTCAGAAAGGCGCTCGAGAAGTTCTACCCCAAACTCAAGGACGTGAGGCTCCACGACTACAAGGTCCGGGTGCTTCCCGCCGGGCAGGGAACCGCCTCTTCCATCCGGGTGCTCATCGAGTCCGGGGACAAGGAAGGACGCTGGGGCACGGTCGGGGTCTCCTCGAACGTGATCGAGGCCTCCTACCAGGCCCTCATCGACTCCATCGAGTACAAGCTGCACAAGGAAGAGGAGGGAGCACCGAAGAAGTGATCCCGGCCGGCCAGCGAATCGCTCTCTGGTCGCTCGCCTTCCTCGTCAGTCTAATGTCGTACCTCAAGGGCCGCGTCACTACCACCAACGGTGGAGACGCGGCCTTTGTGCGTCCGTCGCCGGCAACGGTGGTGGTGAGGCTCTCCGGAGCCCTGCCGCGCCCCGGTATCTACCGCTTCCCTGACGGCATTACCGGGAGGGGCGCCATTAAATTGACGGTCGGGGGTGGAGCTCCTGCGGTGCTGACCGGGTCGGGAGGAAGTACCAGGCTTAGGTCAGGAGATGTGGTGGTTTTAAGAAGGAGGACGGATGGATCTGCGGAAATTATCGTCGAAAAAATGCATACTAAGGAAAAAATGTTAATTGGGATCCCGCTCAATCCCGACTCATTGGATGCTGCTGATTGGGACCTCCTTCCGGGGATCGGTCCGGCGCTGGCCGCCCGTATCGTCGATGACCGTCATAAAAATGGCGCTTTCGGTTCCCTGGATGGGGTGCGGAGGGTGCCCGGGGTGGGTGTTGGAAAGATTAATATAATTAGAGGATACTTTTAATGCATTAACTGCCAACCGAAAGCCCTGTATTTCCGCGGGGTCGTTGTGATGGGGGCGGCATCCCTCACCGGCAACTGATTTTTGGCACGCAAGGTGTAATAGTATCCTCGCTTGCTGATCTTATTAAGTTGTCATGGGAGGTAGCCTTATGAAGTGTCCTAAATGCAGGGGGAGAATGTTCGCGGAAAAATACTACGATTTCGTCAGGTCATTCGACGCCTGGAAATGCACCTGCTGCGGTGAGGTGCTTGATCCGACCATCTTGGCTAATCGGGCCAGAAACTTTAACAGCCTCCTTGGCTGATCCAACCTCCACATAAAACTGATTTGGAAAGGGCCGCGATCTGCGGCCCTTTCAATTTTCACTCTCAGCGGTGACCGCGGAGTAAACCGCACTGTCAGAAGAGAAACAATCCCCGTCTCCTGTCTGTCTCTAGCGCTTGAAGCGTTCCAGTTCATCCACCTCCTCGCCGAGCAGGGCGGGGGGAGCACATCCAGTCCGGCCCCTGAGACATTGCCGGCTCCAACCTCATCCAGTTACCTCTTCTTCCGAACTGTCATAGGCGTTAAAAAAAACTTACAAAGTGGTTGAATGTGGCATTAGCGGGTGATAATATTTCACCACAATTTTGTCGGGGGTGGCACATGCATGCGCAGACGCTGGTACTGGTACTGGTGATGGTCCTGATGGCCGGGAAATGTTTCGCCGATGATCCGTTGGAGAGCCTGAACACGGTCCAGGACACCGTCTCCACCATGGAGCAGACCCTCCGCACCCGGGGGGGCGACACGCGCAGTGCCCAGCTCTTGCATGGTTACGGCGGCGAGGGGGGCGTTCAGTCGGAGGAGCGTTCGGGGAACGGGGAAGAAACCCCCGTGAAGGGCGAGGAGAGAAGCGACGATGCCGCTGACGGCGCCTTGGCGTCTCCGTCCCCTTCCGGAGAAGAGCGCTGAGGCCGGTCGGCCTGGTCGAGGGTGGGAACGGGCGGTTAGAACCGGGGGCAGTGCGCCGGGGAGGCCAGGAGGGATACCTCCCCGGCGTGGAAGATCAGCGCGAGACCCCGCAGAGAACCAGTTCCTTCTCGAGTTTCTCCCGCGAGATCCCCAGTACCTTGCAGGCCTGCTCGCGGTCGCTGTGGTAGCGTTCCATGACCATCAAAAGGAGCGCCTTCTTGAGGGAGAGGGAGAGCTTGTCCATCACCCCTTCCCCTCTGGAGGCCGCCAGGGTGGTGATCAGGGGCTCGAGCTTGCTCTGGAAGAGCGCCGCGCTCTCGTTGATCCCCTTGGTAGTCACCGGTTCGGTCCTTTTCAGCTTGACGATGTTCCCTACCACCTCTTCCATGTTGTCCTGGACGAAGCGCAGGGTTTCCCAATGGCTGTCCACCATCAGCAGCCGCAGGTCTTCCTTGGCATCCGGCGGGGCCCCCTTTTTCCTGAGCCGCACCTCCATGATCCGGTAGTCGTAACCGCCTGATTTCTCAGTAGAGATAACTCTCGATGCCATGACGCCACCCTCCTTTTTGGTTCAGCTTTTGGCCTTTTAGCCTCCAGCTTTCAACGGTCGTACCAACTTGACGAGGGATGCGTCTCGCTTTACAAACTTTCTGAATCATTACCTTTTTTCGCCGTTTCCGGATTCGCCAGCCTGCCCGCCCATCGTGGCCAGCTGTGCTAAAGCTGCACAACTCCTGGCCGTCGCTTCGTAAGTATCTGTTTTTGCGGTGGTTGTCGCTATGGTGAAGAATGAACACCGAAGGCGACCTCCTTCCGGGGCCCCACGCCATGCACCAGAGACCCCTGCTGATTCCCCTCGCCTCCCTGATCGCCGGCCTCTGTGCCGCCCATCTCGCCGGATTTACTGCACCCTGGTGGGCACTCGCCCTGCTGCTCGGGCTCGCCTTAACTAGCTGTTTCACCGCCGGATGTTTCCCTTTTTACCTCTCGTCGGCCACCTTGTTCTTCGTCTGGGGGGCCCTTTCACTTGAGCCTTTTTTATCGCCCCCGGAAATCTTTACGGTGAGCGGTCGGGATCTGCCGGTCACCATCCAGGGGGTGGTCGACGAGCGGCCCCGCTCCCGGCCGGACGGCTTTTCCCTGGTGGTGGCGGTGAAAAGGGTCACCGGAGGCGCCTTCCGCTCCCTTCCCGGGCGACTCCTGGTCCAGGTCGGCAGCGGCCGGGGGGAGTTCGCCACCGGGGACGAGGTGCTCTTCTCCGCACGGGTCAGGAAGCCGAGGCCCTACGGCCTGCCGGGGCATCTTTGCCACCGCCTGGGTGAAGGAGCCCGGGGATATCGTCCTCGTCAGGGGGGGCGAGGGGTGGCGCCACGCGGTGGACCGGATCGCCTCCTCCCTCTCCGCCTTCGTCTCCCGCAGCTGTCCGGGGACGGAGGGGAAGGTGCTGAAGGCCCTTCTGCTCGGGGACCAGGGGGAGGTGCCGCCGGAGCTGAACGAGGCCTACAGCCGCAGCGGGATAAACCACATCCTCTCCATCTCGGGGTTCCACGTCGGGATCATCTTCCTCTGCGTCTTCCAGTCCCTTCTCTGGGGGGCGCGGCAGAGCGAATGGCTGGCCCTTCGTGTGAACCTCAGGCGGACGCTGATGGTGGCCGCCTTGCCGGTGGTGGTCTTCTACCTCTTTCTTTCGGGGGCGGCTCCCGCCACCGTGCGAAGCGTGCTGATGATCGCCGCCTTCGCCGCCGCCCTCCAGGTCAGGCGCGAGGCGGACCCGGTCAATTCCCTCATGCTGGCCGCGGCCGCCATGCTCTTCACCAAGCCGGAGACGCTTTTCGATCTCTCCTTCCAGCTCTCCTTCCTCGCCATCTGGGGGCTCGTCGTCCTCTCCCCGTTTGCCCCGTCCTTCGAGCGCTTTCCGCGTATGCTCCGCTGGCCGCTCCTGCTGATGGCGGCGTCCGCGGCGGCCATCCTCGCCACCCTGGTGCCGGTCGCCTATTACTTTCACCGGGTGTCGGCCACCGGCCTTTTGGCCAACCTCGTCGTGGTGCCGCTCATGGGGTACGGCGCGGTGGTCCTCGGGTTTCTTTCCCTCCCCTTGAGCTGGTTCGCGGAGACCCCCGCCAGCTGGCTCCTCGAGGCCGCCGCCTGGCTGGTCGGCATCTGCGACCGGGCCGTCCTCCCCCTTTCCCGGCTTCCCGTCGCCACCGGTTACGCACCCACCGCACTCGATTTTCTCCTCTCGGTGCTGGTCCTTGCGGCCCTCACCTTGCTCCGCTCCCGGGCGGCCAAGGGGATCACGGTGACGGCGCTGGCCGCTTTCCTGGTGCTGCGGCCGGTGGCGGCCATCGAGCCTCCCGACGGTCGCCTCACCCTTTACTTTCTCTCGGTCGGCCAGGGGGATTCCTCGTTGATCCGGCTTCCCGGCGGCAAGTGGATGCTGGTCGACGGCGGGGGGCGTGCCGACGGCGGGGAGTGGGCGGGTGAAAGGCTGCTCCTCCCGGCCCTCTGGCGCCTGGGGGTGGGGAGGATCGACTACCTGGTCCTGTCGCACCCGCACCCGGACCACCTGCAGGGGGTGCTCTATCTCGCCAAGCAGTACGAGGTGGGAGAGCTCTGGGAGAGTCCGGCGTCCTATGTATCCCCGGACTGTCGCGAGCTCAACTGGGTCGCCTCGGCCAAGGGTATACCGGTGCGGCTTCTCGGCGCGGAGGTGGCGCCGTTTGCGGCCGGGGGGGCGCGGGTGGAGCCTCTCTGGCCACCGCTTGGGTGGCACCCCACCTCCGGCGACGCCAACGAGGAGTCGTTGGTACTGCGGCTTGCGCTCGGCAGGGGGGCGGTGCTCTTCACCGGCGACCTGGGCGCCGAAGGGGAGGGGGGACTGCTGGAGAGGGGGGGGCTCGCCTCTGGCAGCATCCTCAAGGTAGGCCACCACGGGAGCCGCTATTCCTCCTCGGATCCCTTTCTCGGCCAGGTCTCTCCCAAGCTGGCGGTGATCTCCGCCGGCTTCGACAACCCGTTCCGTCTGCCGGCACCTTCCACCCTGCAACGGCTCCGGGAGAGGCACATTCCCGTCCACCGGACCGACCTCGACGGCACCGTCAAAGTCACCTGCGACCGCGATGGTGTCCTCTCGGTCTCGCTACCCTGGAGGCCATTTTAATTGACGCGTTCATGGCTATCTGCTAGTTTATGCTGGAATTCGTCCATCCCTCTGAGTGCCCCCCCTGGGAGACCGGTTTCATGGAAAGGGTTTTAATAGTCGAAGACGACAGCTTCTTCCGGGAGGTCTACACAGATCTTCTGAAGGAGGAGGGGTACCATGTAGAGACCGCTTCCTCCGGTGAGGAGGCACTCGATCTCATTGCCAAACGCGTCTACCACCTGGTAGTGACCGACCTGGTGATGAGCGACGTGAGCGGTCTCGATATCCTTTCCGCAGTCAAGCGTCACGATCCCTCTGTCAGTGTCATCATGGTCACCGGCCACGCCAACGTGGAGACGGCCATCTACGCCCTCAAGAACGGGGCCACCGACTATCTCGTCAAGCCGATCAACCACGACGAGTTCAGGCATATCGTCGCCCACTGCATGAGGCAGCGGAGGCTTTTGGACGAGAACGAGGAACTGCGGGGACTGGTGAACCTGTTCCAGGTCAGCCAGACCATCGCCAACTGCCTGGAACTGGAGCGGATCTACCCGCTGCTGGTGGACGCCCTCTCCAAGGAGGTCGGCGTCTCCCGCGGTCTTGGTTACTTCACCGAGTCGGGGCAACTCATCCTCCAGGAGATCAAGGGACTCGATCAAGGCACCGCCTCCCTGCTCGGGCAGGCCGCCATCACCGAGTGCGACCTGATCGACGACGGCGAGAGCCACTTCGCGACTCTCAGGAATTTCCAGCCGGACTCCGAATGCAGGGATGCCGAGCTGCGAGAGGCGATGTGCCTGTATATAAGGCACAAGGGGTCACTGCAGGGAATCATCATCCTGTTCAACGACCCCGGCCAGCCGACCTTCCCCGGCACCCTGAACGCCAATCACATCACCTTCCTGCTCGACCAGGCCTCGCTGGCGCTCGACAACGCCGCCCGCTACAACTTCGCCAAGGATCTCCTCTACATCGACGAGTTGACCGGCCTGTACAACTACCGGTATCTCGACGTGGTGCTCGATCGCGAACTCAAGCGCGCCGACCGGTTCGACTCCAGTCTCTCGCTCCTCTTCATCGACATCGACTTCTTCAAGACCGTGAACGACATGTACGGTCACCTGATCGGAAGCCGCGTGCTGAGAGAGGTGGGGAGCCTTTTGAGGAAAAGCGTGCGTGACGTGGATGCCGTCATCCGCTACGGCGGGGACGAATACACCATCGTCCTGGTGGAGACCGGTCTCGAGGGGGCGGCGGTGGTCGCCGAGCGTATCCGGCACTCCATCGAGGAGCACACCTTCGCCCGTGCGGATGGCCTCTCCATCAAGCTGACCGTCAGCCTGGGCTACGCCTGCTCTCCGAAGGACGCCTCCACCAAGGCGGAGCTCCTGGAGTTGGCCGACCAGGCGATGTACCGCGGCAAGGCGGGAGGCAAGAACCTCGCCTTCCACGCCCAGCCCCAGCAGATCGCCACCCAGACAGGGTAAGCGGGGCTCAATCCCCTCGCCCCTTCAGGGGGGGGTGCCCGAAGGGCGGGTGAGGGCGGTTTGAGCACCACAACCAATAAGGTAACAAATCGGGCCGCCGGCAGTGCCGCGCGGCTTCACGAATTTTAATAGGCAAGGAGATTTCCGGACGTGGCAATTACTGGCGTGAAAGGGTTCAACGACATCCTCCCGGGCGAGGTTGAGAAGTGGCAGCATATCGAGGCGACGGCCAGGAGGGTTTTCGAGCTGTACGGGCTTTCCGAGATCCGGATCCCGATCCTCGAGAAGACCGAGCTCTTTAGCCGCTCCATCGGCGACGCCACCGACATCGTCGAGAAGGAGATGTACTCCTTCGAGGATAAGGGGGGGAACAAGGTCACCATGCGTCCGGAGGGGACCGCGTCGGTGATGCGCGCCTTCATCGAGCACAAGATGCACGCCCTCGACCCGGTCGCCCGCCTGTACTACATGGGCCCCATGTTCCGCTACGAGCGTCCGCAGAAGGGGCGCTACCGCCAGTTCCACCAGATCGGCGCCGAGATCACCGGTGTCTCCTCCCCGACGGTGGACGCCCAGGTGCTGACCATGCTGACCCACTTCTTCCAGGAGCTGGGTCTCACCGAGCCGTCCCTGCAGATCAACTCGCTCGGTTGCCCCTGCTGCCGCCCGAACTACCGCGAGGCGCTGAAGAGCTTCCTCTACGAGCGGATCGAGCTTCTGTGCGACGACTGCAAAAGGCGCTACGAGACCAATCCCCTCCGGGCCCTCGACTGCAAGTCCCCGGGGTGCCAGGAGGCCACCAAGGGCGCCCCCTCCATGCTCCAGTACCTCTGCGAAGACTGCTCGACCCACTTCGACAAGACCCGCAGCTATCTCGACCTGGTCGGGACCCCCTACGCCATCAACGAGCGGATGGTGCGCGGCCTCGACTACTACACCCGGACCACCTTCGAGATGGTGACCACCATGCTGGGTGCCCAGAGCGCGGTGGCGGCCGGCGGCCGCTACGACGGCCTCATCTCCGAGCTGGGAGGCCCCCAGATCCCGGGGATCGGCTTCGCCATGGGGGTGGAGCGGGTGGCGCTTTTGCTGGCGGAGAAGGAGTTCGCCAAGCGCCCCGATCTCTTCATCGCCGCCATCGGGGATAAGGCCCACACCGAGGCCTTCCGGCTGATGGCCGCCCTGCAGCGAAACGGCATCGCCGTCGAGATCGACTACGAAGGGAAGAGCCTGAAGAGCCAGATGCGGCGGGCCGACAAGTTCAACTCCCGCTTCACGCTCATCATCGGCGAGGACGAGCTCAACAAGAGCGCCGCCCCCCTTAAGGACATGGACGGCGGCACCCAGGAAGAGATCGCCCTCGACGCCGCGCTCATCGCCAAGGCGATCAAGGGGTAACGAGCCCCTCCCCTCCGGGATGGCAGAGTAGAACCTCGCCGTGAGGGTGGCCGAAGGCCGGGCGAGGGTAGACTTTAAAACCTCCCTCACCCCCGCCCCTCTCCCCTAAAGGGGCGAGGGTGAGATCTCCTCTCTTTATCACTGTTTCTAAATAGGAAAATCTCTCTCAGTCGTAGGCTTACCCTCGTTGTTGCATTGACAGAGATCCCCGAATCTGGCAATATCTGCCCCTACATTTCCTACCGTAAATCACTCACGGGAGCCGATCGCAAGGCTCCCTTTGTCGTGTCGAGAGCAGGCTTAATCAGCTCTCCCGCCACCGTATACTTTCAGGACCGTTTGTTATGGATTCGGCAGAATCGGCCAACTTCGTACATCTCCATCTCCACTCCCAGTATTCCCTCCTGGACGGCGCCATCCGCATCGGCGACCTGGTCAAGAAGGTCAAGGAATACCACATGCCGGCGGTGGCGGTCACCGACCACGGCAACATGTTCGGTTCCCTCGAGTTCTACCTCAAGGCCAAGGACAAGGGGATCAGGCCGATCCTCGGGTGCGAGGTCTACATCGCCCCCGGCTCCCGCCTCGAGAAGAAGGCCCCCACCGCAGCCGACCCGGTCACGAGCTACCACCTCATACTCCTGTGCGAGAACATGGTGGGCTTCAAAAACCTCTGCTACCTCACCTCCGCGGGCTACAAGGACGGCTTCTACCGCCGCCCCCGCATCGACAAGGAGCTCCTCGAGAAGCACCGGGAAGGGCTCATCTGCCTCTCCGCCTGCCTCCAGGGCGAGGTCGCCTACCTGGCCGGCCGCAACAAGATGGACGAGGCACGGGCCGCCGCCAGGTGGTACTCGGAGATGTTCCCGGGGAGCTACTACCTCGAGATCCAGGAGAACGGCCTCCCCGAGCAGACCATCGCCAACCAGCGGGTGATGGAGATCGCCCGCGAGATGGAGCTGCCGCTGGTCGCCACCAACGACTGCCACTACCTCAACAAAGAGGACGCCAAGGCGCACGAGATCCTCCTCTGCATCCAGACCGGCAAGACCATGAGCGATCCCTCCCGGATGCGCTTCACCACCGAGGCCTTCTACCTGAAGAGCCCGGAGGAGATGGCGAAGGATTTCCATTACTGCCCGGAGGCGCTCGCCAATACCGTCAAGATCGCCGAGCGCTGCAACTACGAGTTCGACTTCAAGACCTACCACTTCCCCGCCTACGATCCCCCCCCGGGCGAGACCCTCGACCAGCAGCTGGAGCGCGAGGCGATCGAAGGGCTCGATCTGCGGCTCAAGAAGATCAAGATCAAGTACCCGAACCTGACCGCCGAGCAGGAAAAGGCCTATCACGAACGCCTGCGCATCGAGCTCGACTGCATCCGCCAGATGGGCTTCCCGGGCTACTTCCTGATCGTGGCGGACTTCATCAACTGGGCGAAGGACCACGGCATCCCGGTAGGCCCCGGCAGGGGGTCGGCGGCCGGTTCGCTGGTCGCCTTCTGCATCAGGATCACCGACATCGACCCGATGCCGTACAACCTGCTGTTCGAGCGATTCCTCAACCCCGAACGTATCTCCATGCCTGATATCGACGTCGACTTCTGTCAGGACCGCCGCGAAGAGGTGATCCAGTACATGGTCGACCGCTACGGCAGGGACAAGGTCTGCCAGATCGCCGCCTTCGGTACCATGGCCGCCCGCGGCGTCATCCGCGACGTGGGGCGCGCGCTCGACTGCACCTTCGCCGACGTCGACAAGATCGCCAAACTGGTCCCCGAGGTGCTCGGCATCACGCTCGACAAGGCGATCGAGCAGGAGCCCAAGCTCAAGGAACTGATGGCGGAAGACCCCAAAGTTAACGAGGTCATGACCGTCGCGCTCAGGCTGGAGGGGCTTGCCCGCCACATCTCCACCCACGCCGCAGGCCTCGTGGTCGCGCCCAAGCAGATGGAGGAGTTCTGCCCGGTCTACAAGGATCAGAAGACCGGCTCGCTGACCACCCAGTACTCGATGAAGTACGTGGAGAAGGTCGGCCTGGTGAAGTTCGACTTCCTCGGGCTTAAGAACCTCACCGTCATCGATAACGCCTGCAAGCACATCCGTAATGGCAAGGACCCGAACTTCGACATCACGCTTTTGACCGACGACGACGAGGAATCCTACAAGCTTCTGCAGGCCGGCAACACCACCGGCGTCTTCCAGCTCGAGTCCTCCGGCATGAAGGAGCTCCTGGTCAAGCTGAAGCCCTCCTGCTTCGAGGACATCATCGCCGTCTGCGCCCTCTACCGTCCGGGTCCTTTGGGAAGCGGCATGGTGGACGCCTTCATCGAGTGCAAGCACGGCAGAAGGGAGGTCGTCTACGACCTGCCGCAGCTCGAGCCGATCCTCAAGGACACCTACGGCGTCATCGTCTACCAGGAGCAGGTCATGCAGATCGCCCGCTCGCTGGCCGGCTACTCGCTGGGCGGCGCGGACCTCCTGCGCCGCGCGATGGGTAAGAAGGACGCCGAGCAGATGGCGAAGGAGCGCCTGAAGTTCATGGAGGGGTCCGAGAAGCTCGGGCTCGATTCCAAGAAGTGCGCGGCGATCTTCGACCTGATGGCCAAGTTCGCCGAGTACGGCTTCAACAAGTCGCACTCCGCCGCCTACGCGCTGGTCGCCTACCAGACCGCCTACCTGAAGGCCCACTACCCGGTAGAGTTCATGGCCGCCCTCCTCACCGAGGACATGAGCAACACCGACAAGGTAATCAAGAGCATCAGCGACTGCCGCGAGATGGGGATCCAGGTCCTGCCGCCGGATATCAACGAGTCGCTCAGATCCTTCCGGGTGCTGGACGATGCCATGCGTTTCGGCCTGGGCGCCGTGAAGAACGTGGGGGAGGGGGCCATCGAGGCGATCCTCGAGGCGCGCGGCGACGAGCCGTTCACCGACCTTTACGAGTTCTGCGAGCGGGTCGACCTCAGGCGCTGCAACAAGAGGGTGATCGAGGCGCTCATCAAAAGCGGCGCCTTCGACTGCACCGGTTACAAACGTGCCCAGATGGTGGCGGCCCTCGACGACGCCGCGGCCGCCGGGCAGAAGATCCAGCAGGAAAAGGAGAGCGCCCAGGTGTCGCTGTTCGGGGTCGCCGAGATCGTGCGCGGCCTGGGGGGCGGCTCCAAGAAGTACCCGGACATCCCCGAGTGGGACGAGAAGTATCGCCTGGGGTGCGAGAAGGAGGCCATCGGCTTCTTCATCTCGGGCCATCCGCTGGACCGCTGGGTCTCCGACATGCGCCGCTTCTCCACCGTCGACACCTCCTCCATCGCCGAGGCCAAGGACAAGAGCGAGGTGAAGCTTTGCGGGGTCTCCACCTCCTGCAAGGAGATCATCACCAAGAAGGGGGACCGGATGGGGTTCATCACCCTGGAGGACCTGATGGGTTCCCTCGAGGTGGTGGTCTTCTCCGACGTCTACGCCCGCTGCTCCGAGTACCTGAAAAACGACGACCCGATCCACGTGACCGGCACCGTCGAGCACGGGGAAAAGGGGGCCAAGGTGATGGCCACCGACATCGTTCTCTTGAAGGATCTGATCGAGCGGGAGACCCGACGGGTGAATTTCACTATCGACGCCCAGGAGGCCGATGCCGGCAAGCTCAATACCCTCAAGGGCATACTCTCAAAGTACCGCGGGGGCTGTCGAAGCTTTCTGCACATGAACCTGGAGAATGGCTCGCGGGTCACCGTCAAGCTCTCCGACATGTACAAAGTGGCGGCCAGTGAAGAATTAACAGTGGAAGTAGGCAACCTCTTCGGCTATAATGCCGTCTCATTTGAATAGGCACGGACTCCCCACCGCACTCATTTCCTGAAGTGAGCTGCGGTTTTATCTGTTTTACTGGCTGGTGGGGAAGAATCTAAAGACAAGGAGATGATGATATATGGCACTGCAACAAAGCTATCTGGACTTCGAGAAGCCGCTGGCCGAGCTGGAGAAGAAGATCCAGGAACTGCTCGCTTTCTCCACCGACGGGGTGGACCTCAAGGGTGAAGTAGAGAAGCTCGAGAAGAAGGCCGAGCAGATGCGCGAGGAGATGTTCTCCAATCTCTCCCGCTGGCAGACGGCGCAGGTTGCCCGTCATATCAACCGTCCCTTTACCCTCGACTACGTCAACCTCATCTTCACCGAGTTCGTCGAACTCCACGGCGACCGCAACTTCGGCGACGACCACGCCATCGTGGGGGGCTTGGCCCGTCTGGACGACCAGCCGGTGATGATCATCGGCCACCAGAAGGGGCGCGACACCAAGGAAAAGGTCTTCCGCAACTTCGGCATGCCGAACCCGGAAGGGTACCGCAAGGCGCTGAGGCTCATGGAGATGGCCGAGCGCTTTAAGCTCCCGATCATCACCTTCGTCGACACCCCGGGCGCCTTCCCCGGCATCGGCGCCGAGGAGCGCGGCCAGGCCGAGGCCATCGCGCGTAACCTCCGCGAGATGAGCCGCCTCACCGTTCCCATCATCGTCGTCATCACCGGCGAGGGTGGCTCCGGCGGCGCGCTCGCCATCGCGGTCGGCGACCGCATCCTCATGCTGCAGCACTCGGTCTACGCCGTCATCTCCCCGGAAGGGTGCGCCGCCATCCTCTGGTCCGACGGCACCAAGGGGGCCCAGGCCGCCGAGGCCCTGAAGCTCACCGCCAAGGACATCAAGGAGCTCGAGGTCATCGACGAGATCGTTCCCGAGCCGGCCGGCGGCGCGCACCGCGACCACGAGGGGATGGCAAAGAGTCTCCACGAGGCGCTCTCCAGGAACCTGGCCGAGCTGAAGAAGATTCCGGCCGAGGAGCTCATCGAGCAGCGCTACCAGAAGTTCAGGAAGATGTCGCGCTTTGCCGAATAATCGCAAAGCCCTCTGATAGAGAACAGGAAGGCGCCTCCAGACATGGAGCCGCCTTTTTGTCTTTCGGCCATACTTCCTATGACTTTCCCCCATCCTCACCCCGCCCCTCCCCTTGAAGGGGAGGGGCGTTAAGACAGAGGGCAGAAGATGGTGGGAGCTGGAATAGAGGTCCCCTCCCTTGAAGGGGAGGGGGCGTTAAGGCAGACAGAAAAGATGTAGGGCCGGAATTGAGGTACCCTCCCCTTCAAGGGGAGGGACAGGGTGAGGATGGGGTTAGGAGAACAATAGAGATGCAGGAACGTTTGCAGAAGATACTGTCGCAGGCTGGGGTTGCTTCCCGTCGCGAGGCCGAGAAGATCATCCTGGACGGCCGGGTGCAGGTGAATGGCACCGTGGTCAACGAGCTCGGTACCAAGGCCGATCCGGACAACGACGTCATCACCGTCGACGGCAAGGCGATCGTCGTTGCCGAAAACCGGGTCGTCATCCTTCTCTACAAGCCGGTCGGCTACATGACCACCATGAAGGACCCGGAGGGCCGCCCCATCGTGACCGATCTGCTGAAGGGGGTGAAGGAGCGGGTCTATCCGATCGGCCGCCTCGACTACAACACCGAAGGCCTTCTCCTTTTGACCAACGACGGCGAGCTCGCCAACACCCTCATGCATCCCAGCCACGAGGTGGACAAGGGATACCTCGTGCGGGTGAGCGGCAAGGTTTCCGAGGAACAGATCCGCAAGCTTTCGGAGGGGGTGCAGTTGGAGGATGGCATGACCGCGCCCGCCAAGGTGGCGCCGGTCAGCGAGAGCGAGCACAACAGCTGGATCTCCATCACCATCCACGAGGGGCGCTACCGCCAGGTGCGCCGCATGTGCGAGGCGGTGGGACTGAGCGTGGTGAGGCTGAAAAGATCGCGCTACGACTTCCTGGAGATCGGCGACCTCAAGCCGGGGAACTTCCGTTTCCTCGCCCCCGAGGAAGTGACCCGCCTCAAAAGGAAGGTTTACGCAGGAAGCGGCCGCGCCCCCCGCAAGACCGGCATCGTTGCCAGACGCCAACCTGCTTCCCCCTCCCCCGGAGGGAGAGGGCGAGGGGGTGGGGGAGGCCGGCCCGGGGGAAGGTCCAGGAGCTGACTTTCCTCGAGCAAATCCCCCCTGTCCCCCTTTATCAAGGGGGGGCCTTTTCCCCGGACCTCTGCGGAGAAGCTTCGGCAGAGGGGGGCCTTCCGCGAGCCTTTTGCCAAAAAAGAAGCCACCCCTTGGGCGGCTTTTTTTTACCTGATTAGCGCCAATCTTCCGCTGGAAGACAAGCGCGACATATTACGTCGTAGGTGGTTCATATAATCACGGCACATTCCATCCGAGGAGGCTGCCGTGAAGAATCGTTTCCAGTTCCAGTCAGGC
>NZ_BLXW01000042.1:0-42701 GCF_054784495.1 Geomonas sp. Red276 | reverse complement strand
GCCTGACTGGAACTGGAAACGATTCTTCACGGCAGCCTCCTCGGATGGAATGTGCCGTGATTATATGAACCACCTACGACGTAATATGTCGCGCTTGTCTTCCAGCGGAAGATTGGCGCTAATCAGGTTTATTTTTGCCGCCTCCCGGCTGCCCCGCGGCGTCTTTTCCCGGCCCACGCTGATCGGCGCTCAACTCGGCCAGGCTGTTGCCGATAAGGGGAAGAAGGTGATTTTGATTCTGGCCGACGATCGGTTGGTCTTACCCCGTAGGGTGGAGGAGTTTGCTTTGAATCCCGCCGCAAGTTATTCAGTTCTCATTGCCGATGACAACGCCCTGATCCGCAATATTCTCACCGACCTCCTCAAGGCGATGGGGTTCGCGGTGACCGAGGCGGAGGATGGCCAGGAGGCCCTCCAGCTCTATCGCGCCAACCGCTTCCACATCATCATAACCGACTGGGTCATGCCGAACATGACCGGGCTGGAACTGTGCGAAGCGGTCCGGGCCGATACCGCCAGGCTTGCGGCGACCGGTTACACGTACATCATCATGCTTACCAGCCAGGACAGTAAGAACGACCTGATCGCCGCACTGACTGCCGGGGCGGACGAGTATCTCACCAAGCCGGTTCACAAGCCGGAACTCCAGGCGAGGATCAGGACTGCCATGAGGATCATTGAATTGGAAGGAATCAGGGAGGCGCATGTGCAGCAGTTGCAGACCGCATCATTGATCGACGTACTCACCTCTGTTCACAACCGCAAGTTCATGGAGGAGAGGCTGTTGATGGAGATCAAGCGGGCCAACCGCTACCAGCGTCCGCTCTCCGTCATGGTCGTCGGCTTCCACCAGTTGGAGGCCTTCCGCAAGGGGCACGGCATCTTCGTGACCGAAAAGCTTTTGCAGGCCACCGCCAATGTTCTCAAGGATTCCGTCCGCCAGGAGATCGACTGGGTGGCGCGCTGGAACGACTACCAGTTCATGGTGCTTCTGCCGGAGACCGATGTCGAGGGAGCCTCCACCATGGCGAAAAGGCTGAAACTGAGGCTCAACCAGCAGGTGGTCGAGTTCAACGACCAGCAATTCAAGGTGGTCTCCCTGTTCGGGATCGTCGGCTACAACGGTCAGCAGGACAGGCAGGACGTCTCGGTCGAGGTCATGGTGGAACTGGCCCAAAAGGCACTGGAAAATGCCGGGACCGACACCCAGGTGGCCGGGATCAAGTTGAACTGAGCGGGCCTTTTCAGCGGCGGTCGGGCACGGGGGCGGGGTCACTTCCTCGTCGCGTAGACGGTGAAGGCCAGGAAGCCTCCGGCGGCCATAAGAAACCAGGAGGAGGGCTCGGTTTGCCGAACGCTCCGCAAAACGGAAAGCCCGGTGACGTCGGAGTCGAGTTCTCCCTCGCTGATGGTAATGGCAGAGGCACTCGACAGGGAAATCACGACAGCAGACAAGGCAACCATGATGATTTTTTTCATGGAGGGCCTCCTTGCTTGATCGAATGACGCGATTTCGGATGATGCACGAGCTGCAACTCCCGTTCCCTCCTTGATCCCCCTGATAGAGCGATGTTTTCACCCTGACGTGCGGGAAGCTGTAAGGAGTCCCGTACAGTTTGTGAGAGTTCGTGTCGGCTTCCTTTACAGCTTTATCCAATCGTCAGGTCGCCAACTCCTTTTCCGGCTCCCTCGCCCATCACGGTTTTTCTGTCGCAGTTCCCGCCGATCGTGTAATATCATCGCCCGCAACGCTAGCACCCGCCTCTGGAAAAATCTCCCTCACCCCTGCCCAGGGGCTATGGACGGTGACCCGGGGCGAAAGGAATCGTCGAACATGTCGAAACGCGGTAAACAGAAGAAAGCCGAGAACGTGGAAAAACGCCGCCTCCAGATGGAGGAGGCCATCGAGTGTCTCGCCGTCAAGCAGGCGGCGGAAAGGATCATGGGCCCGCTCGTCCTGAAGAAGAAACCGAAGCAGTGCACCTTCCAATATTGCCTTCGTTACGTCGATCCCGCCTGCACCGTCTGCCCCTACTGCGGAAACTCCCTGGTCGCTACCTAGCGGCTGGGGACGTTCCCCGTCTCCCCTCCGCGTCTCTCTCCACCGGGACATCGGCCGCTACTCCCACTTGTCGTCAACTCCTCTCTCTCCTCATCTTAGACTGCTTGGAAACGCTTAATCAGCCTTTCCCTTATTAGTACATTCGATAAAAAATTATCTTTAGTCGGAGCGAGCCGCAGTCGATACGACACACAGTTGCACAACTAACCTGCTTAAGGGGGACTCGTGATGAGGTGGTTTGCCAACCTGAGGATTAACGCCAAGATACTCTGTGTGGTCGGTGCCGTTCTTGTCTTGACGACCATTCTGGGTGGCTTCTCTATCATGCAGTTGTCACGGGTCAATGCTTCCACCGTCGACATAGCGACCAACTGGCTCCCCAGCGTCAGGGTCTTAGGCCGCATCGAGAACGTCGCCGGTGACTTCCGGCGTTCCGAGTTCCAGCACATCCTCTCCACCACCAAGGAAGAGATGGGTAAGTTCGAGAAACGGATGGACAAGGATCTGGCTGAATTCAAAAAGAACGCAGCGGATTACGAGAAGCTCATCAGCTCCCCTGAGGAGAAGCAGCTCTACCAGCAGATCTCCGCCCGCTGGTCCCAGTACCAGGATGTCCATCAAAAGCTCCTCGACCTTTCCCGCCAGAACAAGAACAAAGAGGCCACTGACCTTATCCGCGGTGAATCCGCGAAAGCCTTCAACGACACCATGGACCTCATCGACCAGGATATCTCCCTCAACGACAAGGGGGCCGATGCGGCCACCGTTAAGGCGGCCTCCACCTACACGAGCTCACGTACCACGCTTGTTGGCGTCATGGTCGCCGCCGTCCTCATCGGTCTGGTCCTGGCCATGCTGGTCGCAAGGACCATCAGCCGGGCGCTTCAGCACGGCGTGGGAGTCGCGCAGAAACTGGCGGAGGGGGATCTTTCCGTCACCATCGGGGAAACCAGCAAGGACGAGACCGGCGATCTCCTCGGCGCCATGCAGACCATGATCGTAAGCATCAAGGCGCTGGTCGACGATACCATGGTCCTCGGAAAGGCGGGACGGGAAGGGAATCTCTCGGTCCGCGCCGATGCGAGCCGTCACCAGGGGGCCTACCGCGAGGTCATCGCAGGGGTCAACGGCACCCTCGACGCCGTGATCGGCCCCCTCAACATGGCGGCCGACTACGTCGACCGCATCTCGAAAGGGGACATGCCCCCGGCCATCACCGAGGAGTACCGCGGGGATTTCAACGCCATCAAGCACAACCTCAATGAGCTCATCCAGGCCACCAACACCATCACCACGGCGGCCGGCCAGGTGGCGGGGGGAGATCTCACCGTCAAGCTCTTCGAGCGCTCCGCCAACGACGAGCTGATGCGCTCACTCTCCCAGATGGTTTCCAAGCTCTCCGAGGTGGTCAACGACGTCAAGTCGGCCTCCAACAACGTCGCCACCGGGAGCCAGCAGATGTCGTCCGGCTCCGAGGAGCTCTCGCAGGGGGCGAGCGAGCAGGCCGCTGCCGCCGAGGAGGCCTCCGCGGCCATGGAAGAGATGTCCTCCAACATCAGGCAAAACGCCGACAACGCCCTGCAGACCGAGAAGATCGCCGTGAAATCGGCCGCCGATGCCCAGGAGGGTGGCAAGGCCGTGGCCCTTACCGTCTCCGCCATGAAGGACATCGCCGGCAAGATCTCGATCATCGAGGAGATCGCCCGCCAGACCAACCTCCTCGCCTTGAACGCCGCCATCGAGGCGGCCCGGGCCGGCGAGCACGGCAAGGGATTCGCGGTGGTGGCCTCCGAGGTGAGAAAGCTCGCGGAAAGGAGCCAGAAGGCGGCCGCCGAAATCTCCGAGCTCTCTTCCTCCAGCGTCGAAGTGGCCGAACAGGCGGGCGACATGCTCAACCGGATGCTCCCGGACATCCAGCGCACCGCCGAGCTCGTCCAGGAGATCTCCGCCGCCTGCAAGGAGCAGGATTCCGGCGCCGAGCAGATCAACAAGGCGATCCAGCAGCTCGACCAGGTGATCCAGCAGAACGCCGCGGCAGCCGAACAGATGTCCTCGACCGCCGAGGAGCTTTCCTCCCAGTCGGAACAGTTGCAGGAGACCATCGCCTTCTTCACGGTGGCGGAAGGGGGAGAGCGCGGCGCCAGGCGGCCGGCGGCCAAGGCCCAGGCCAAGCCGGCGGTGAAAAAGCCGTCGCCCAAGGGGCAGCAGCGGCTGACCTCGTCGGGGGCTGTGCTGGAGATGGCGGCCTCGGACGAGTCCTTCGAAAGCTACTGATCGGTCGGAAGATCCGGCAATAAAGAAGGGGCACCTCGTTCGCGGGGTGCCCCTTTTTGCTGTTGGCCCCCCTTTGAGGGGAAAGGGGAAATTTGTTCAGCGGCTGGCGGCGGGGGAAAATCCCCCCAAATCCCCCTTTTTCAAAGGGGGACTTCTTGGCTAGTTGACGGTGGTCATCCCCTGGCGGATGGCGAACTTGGTGAGATCGGCGACGGTGAATAGCTTGAGCTTCTTCATGACCTTCGAGCGCTGGGTTTCTACCGTCTTGACGCTCACCCCGAAGGAGAAGGCGATCTCCTTGGTGCTGCAGCCGTCGGCGATCAGCCGGAGCACCTCCCGCTCCCGGGGGCTGAGGAGCTCCGGGGTGGGGGGAGCCTGCCGGCCGTCGCCTTCCACGAAATCCCGGATCACCAGCGTGGCGATCTTCGGCCCGAGGTAGGATTGGCCCTGGGCCACCTTCCGTATGGCCCCCACCAGCTCCTCCGCCGCGCAGTCCTTCAAGAGGTAGCCGGTCGCCCCGGCCTTGAGCGCCTCCATGACGCAGCCGCGGTCGTGGACCATGGAGAGGGCCAGCACCTTGACGGCGGGGTTTTCCGTCACGATCTGGCGGATGGCGTCGACACCGTTCACCTCGGGCATGGTGAGATCCATGACCACCACCCGGGGGGCCAGCTCCCGCGTCATGGCGATCGCCTCCCGCCCGTTGCACGCTTCCGCCACCACCTCGATGTCCTCTTCGGGCTCCAGCAAGGCCCGCAATCCCTGCCGCAGAATCGTGTGATCGTCCGCCAAAAGCACGGTTATCTTCATAGAGCTACCCCCGTCCATCGAATCACCTGTTGATGTGGCCGATCTGATACTGTACCATTTGATTAAAACGTAGTCACCCCTTTCCACATGAAATTTGCTCCCAGGAGGCTCGATGGCGGACCAGGAAACCACTGCAGGCTCCTCGCTCTGGGCGGTGGGTGCCGCCGTCGTCGTTTTGTTGATCGCCTACCTCAACAGCTACACCCTCTTTCACACCCTGGTCGAGATCACCACGGTGGCGATCGGGTTCTCCCTCTTCATTCTCACCTGGAACTCCAGCCGCTTCCTTACGGGAACCTTCCTGAGCGCTCTCGGTATCGGCTACGCCTTCGCCGGCCTGAGCGATCTCCTCCACGCGCTGGCCTTTGCCAACGTGATCCTTTTCCACGGCTCGACCGCCAACCTGGCCATGCAGTTCTGGATCTCCGCCCGGCTTTTGCAGGGAGCCACCTGCCTGCTGGCGCCGTTGATGGTCTCCCGCCGGATCGGCAACCATGCGCTCTTCGCCGTCTTCTTGCTGGTCGAGGCCGTGGTCGTCACCCTCATCTTCACCGGCCGCTTTCCGGAGTGCTACCAACCCGGGACCGGGATCACCCCGTTCAAGATCGGCTCCGAGTACCTGGTGGTGGCCATGCTGGCGGCCGCCGCGGTGCTCATTGCGCGCCGGCGCGACCACCTGGCCGCCCCGGTGTCCGCCATGCTGGTGGCCTCCATGGTCTGCACCATAGTGGCTGAGCTCTGCCTGGTCAGTTACCCGGAGTCCGGGGGGATGGCCGATCTCTCCGGCCACCTCCTCAAGATGGTGGCCTTCTATCTCATCTGTCGCGCCATCGTGGTGGTGGGGATGAAGGAGCCCCTCAAGGTCATCTTCTGGGAGCTCAGCAAGGCCAAGGAGGAGTTGGCGCGGGCCCACGACAACCTGGAGCGGGAAGTGAAGGAGCGGACCGCCGAGCTGCGGGCCAAGGAGGAGAAGTACCGGGCGCTGATCGAGTCCGCCAACGACTTCGTCTTCGTGCACCCCATCCTGGAGAACGGCAATCCCGGACCCTTCGTGGAGGTGAACGGGGCCGCCTGCGAGGTACTCGGCTACAGCCGCGAAGAGCTCGCCAGCCTGACCCCCCTCGAGCTGGATGCCCCCGAGTGCCGCGGCCACATTCCCGGGACCATGGAAAAGCTGCGCAAGGAGGGGAAGGCCCTCTTCGAGACGGTCATCATGGCGAAGGACGGGAGCCGGATCCCCGTGGAGGTGAGCAGCCGGGTGGTGGAGATCGCCGGCAGGAACCTCCTCTTCTCCCTCACCCGCGACATCACCGAACGGAAAAAGGCGGAGCAGGCGCTGCACGAGAAGCAGCAGCGCGTGGCCGACCTGGCGCTGGAGCTCTCCATCGCGGAGGAGCAGGAACGGATGCGGATCGCGACCAACCTGCACGACAACATCGGCCAGGACCTGGCCCTGTTGCGTCTGAAGATCGCCCTCATGGGAAAAGTCCCCCTTCCGGAGAAGGCGGCCACCACCCTGGTGGAGGTCGGGGATACGGTGGACCGGGTGATCGGGAGCGTGCGGTCACTCACCCAGCTTATCAGCCCCCCGGTCCTCGAGATGGCGGGGCTCGAGGCGGCGCTCGAGTGGCAGGCGAAACAGGTGGAGTCCGATTACGGGGTGAGGGTGGAGTTCGTGGATGACGGCCGGGAAAAGGGGGTGGCCAAGGAGGTGGCGTCGGTGTTGTACTTCGCCGCGCGCGAGCTTTTGATCAACGTCGCCAAGCACGCGCAGACCGATACGGCCCGGTTGAGCATCCGGCGCGAGGGGGGGCGTCTCTTCATCGAGGTGGAGGACTGGGGGAAGGGGTTCGAGCCCGGCGGGATCGACGAATTTCCGACCGCCAAGGGGCGCTGCTTCGGCCTTTTCAACGTGCGGAGGCGGATCGTGCACCTGGGGGGATCGTTCGTCATCACTTCGCGGCCGGGGGAGGGGACGCAAGCGGTGATCTCGGTCCCGCTGCCGGAGTAGGGGGGGAGAATCTTCCCTCACCCGGCCTTCGGCCACCCTCTCCCGGAGGGCGAGGGGATGATGCTTATCTCCCTCCGGGAGAGGGGCAGGGGTGAGGGAAGGTTTGGGCGAGGTTGGAAGACCGAACCGGAAAAAGGGGACAGGCACCTGGCGGAGCCGGTCCCCTTTGGGTGAATGTGGTGTGGCTAGCGGAGGATGCGCACCATGTTGCTGACCTGGTCGGTGGCGCGGATGGTCTGCTCGGCGAGGTTCCTTACCTCGTCGTCCAGGGCCGGCGACCCGGCTCCCTGCAGGGCCGCCAGCGCGGCCTCGATGGCTAGGTGGAGCGCCACCAGGTTCGCCTGGTCGGCGACCTCCTCGATGGAGGCCATCATCTCGTTCAGCGATTCCCCGCCGTGTGGTCCGTTTCCGTCCATGCCGATCGTCATACCTCTCCTTTCCTAAAGGGCATCGCTGCGCCCTTGACGAGTCTAGCGGCCATTTCGGCCGCGTCAAACCCTGAAATGCCGCACCATCTCCTGCATCTCGACCGACAGCCCGGAAAGCCGCGCCGAGGCACCGGAGAGTTCCTCGGAGCTACGGGCGCTGAAACGGACGATCTCGGTTATCTGCTGGATGTTGCCGGCGATCTCGCGGGTGGTGGCGGTCTGTTCCTCGGCGGCGGTGGCGATCTGCCCGATCTGGCCGGTGACTTCGTTGATCTGGTCGAGGATCTCTTTCAGCGCCTCCCCTGAACGGGCCGCCTCGGTGGTCCCCCGCTGTACCTCGGCCACCCCCTCCTCCATGGCCTGGACCGCGGTCCGGGTCTCCTGCTGGATGCTCCGGATCATGCTGCCGATTTCCTTGGTGGCCCGGGTGGTCCGCTCCGCCAGGGCCCGGACTTCGTCGGCCACCACCGCGAAGCCGCGCCCCTGTTCACCGGCACGGGCCGCCTCGATGGCCGCGTTGAGGGCGAGGAGGTTGGTCTGGTCGGCGATGTCCTCGATGGTGGCCACGATCTCCCCGATCTGGTCGCTGCGGGTCCCGAGCTGTTCGACCACGCCGGCGGAGCTTTTCACCCGGTCGGCAATGCGGTTCATGCCCTCGACCGTGTCGGCCACGATCCCCGCCCCCGCCTCGGCCGACGAGGTGGCCCGCTGCGAGCTGTCCGCCGCCCCATGGCAGTTGTTGGCGATGTCGGAGCTGGTGGCGGACATCTCTTCGCTCGCCACCGAGACCGTCTCGGCCTGGCTCACCACCTCCCGGGAGTTTTCCGCGGTCTGGTGCGCGGTGGCATCGAGCTGGACGGCGGCCGCCGAGATCTCCTGCGCACCCCGGTTCACCCGCTCCATCACCTGCTTTAGGTCGGCGATCATTCTCCTCATCGCCTCGTAGATGCCGCTTCTCCCCTCCACCAGGTCGACGGTGAGGTCCCCGCCGGCCACCTTCTCGGCGATCTCCTCCAGCTCCCGCGGCTCGGTGCCGATCTGGCGGATCAGCTGGCGGACGGTGAATACCACCGCCCCCACGGTGACGAGGAGGATCAGGACGGTGACCCCGGCGATGAGGTAGATCCCGTTCATCATGGCGCGGTGGTTACGGTCGGCGCTCTCCCGGACGATGGCGTCGAGGTCGTCGACGTAGTTACCGGTACCGATCACCCAGTCGAACGGCTTGAAGTGGGCGACGTAGGCCCGCTTGGGGTAGGGGGTGTCACTGCCGGGGCGGGGGAAGTAATAGTCGTAGAAGCCTCCCCCTTCGGTGGCGATCCGGATCAGGTCCCTGATCAGCGGCTTTCCCTTGGCGTCCTTGAGGTCGATCCGGCTCTTCCCCTCGGCCGGCTTGCCGAGCAGCACCACGTTCACTCCTTCGGTGGTGTCGGCCCAGAAGTAGCCGTCCTTGCCGTACCTGAGCTTCCTGAGCTCGTTGGCCCCCAGCCTCTTCGCCTCCTCCAGGGTCAGTTCCCCTTGCTGGCGGCGGTCTTCGAGGTCCTGCAGCATGGTGACCGCGGTGAGGACCTCGTCTTTCACCTTGAGATCGAAATCCGCGTAGAGCCTCGTCCGGAAGGCGGCATCCGATTGGGCGTAACTCTCCTGCAGCCGCTGCAGGGAGATGACCCCGATGGGAATGGACAGGCCAAGGCTGCTAGCCAGCACCAGGATGAGCAACTTGTTACGAAACGTCATCTGCGTGACCCTCTTCGCTTAACTATTTTCCTGTTCGGTGCCTACCGTATCGGCTTCTGTTACAGATACTTGAGGTGAAATTAATGCCATCTCGGTTTCCGCAGATGAGTTGGCCAGCGTCTCGCGATGGCAAAGATCCGGCACTGTGAGGTGAGAGCCGAATTTTGTGCCGGCATTGAGTGAACCGGTGTTTTTTTAGGTACAATTAGAAGCTGAATATCATCGACTTGCGCCTGGTTTGAGAGTGTTAATTTGCGGAAGAGGCGGGTATGGAACCAAGTGGTGCGGGTGTTAGGAAGTTCGTGATTCCTGAGCTGGTGTACGGCGTCGATGCCCACCGGCTGGTGGGGCACTACGCCAACAGCTTCAGTCTCAAGAAGGTCCTCGTGGTGAGCGATCCGGGTGTCGAGGCGGTCGGCTGGACCGACCGGGTGGTCGCCGCCCTGGCGGGGGCCGGGGTTACCACCGTCAGGTTTACCGAGGTGACCTGCAACCCGAAGGATCACGAGGTGATGGCCGGGGCCGGCCGCTACCAGGAGACCGGGTGCGACGGGATCGTGGCGGTGGGTGGGGGAAGCCCGATGGACTGCGCCAAGGGGATCGGCATCGTCTGCACCAACGACGGCCATGTCCTCGATTACGCCGGGGTGGACCAGATCCGCCAGCCGATGCCCCCCCTGATCTGCATCCCGTCGACCGCCGGCTCCGCCGCCGACGTCTCCCAGTTCGCCATCATCACCGACACCGCGGGCCGCAGCAAGGTGGCCATCGTCAGCAAGTCGCTGGTCCCGGACGTGGCGCTGGTCGATCCCTCGCTGACGGTCACCATGCCCCCCGACCTCACCGCCTGCACCGGGATGGATGCCCTGGTCCACGCGGTGGAGGCCTTCGTCTCCAACGCAAGCTCCCCCTTCACCGACCTCCACGCCCGCGAGGCGATCCGCCAGGTCGGCGGCCACCTGCTCGGCGCCTTCTCCGATCCCCTTTCGCTCGTCCACCGCGACGCCATGATGTTCGCCAGCACCCAGGCCGGGTTCGCCTTTTCCAACGCGAGCCTCGGGGCGGTGCACGCCATGGCCCACAGCCTCGGGGGGATGCTCGACTCCCCCCACGGCGCCTGCAACGCCATGCTCATCGAGCGGGTGGTCGCCTTCAACTTCCCCGCCGCTCCCGAGCGTTACCGGAAGGTGGCCGCCCTCCTCGGGGCCGAGGTTGCCGGCTGCGACGACGCCGAGGCGTGCGGGCGCCTGGTGGAGGCGATCGCCACCCTGCGGGGGGCCCTCGGGCTCACCGGGACGCTCTCCGGCGAGGGGGTCTCCGCCGCCCACCTGGCCGAGCTGGCCGACAAGGCGATGGCCGACGCCTGCATGGTCACCAACCCCCGCCGCCCCACCCACCGCGACATCGAGGAGCTCTATGCGGCGGCGCTCTGACCCACCCGAGGGCTGGGACGAGCTCCGGGACCGGATCATCGGTTTCGGCGAGCACTCGGCCCGGAAGAGTTACTATCCGGAGCTGCGGGAGCAGTTGCAGGAGCTCGAGAAGGCGCGCAAGTCGCTGGCGGGCGCCAACTCCTTCCTGCAGGGGATCATGGACGCGGCCACCGAGGTCGCCATCATCGCCGGGGACCGGGACGGGACCATCACCCTCTTCAACCGCGGCGCCGAACGGATGCTCGGCTACCGCAGCGACGAAGTGGTTGGGCGCGCCACCCCGCTCCTTTTTCTCCTGGAGGAGGAGGTGCGGGCGGCGGGACGGGAGCTCGCCAGGACGCGGGGCGTCGCGGTGGAGGGGTTCGAGGTCTTCGTCGAGCTCGCCACCGGGAGCGACGTCCCGAGGACCGAGTGGCAGTACCGGCACAAGGACGGCCATTGCCTCCCCGTCGAGCTGGTGGTGACCCCCATGATGGAGGAGGGCGAGGTCACCGGCTACCTCGGGATCGCTACCGACATCACCAGGAGAAAGGAGTCGGAGCGGGAGCTGCAGCTTTCCGAGCAGAAGTACGCCGGCTTCTTCAAGCTGATGCCGGACATGGTCGGCATCACCCGGTTGCGGGACGGCCTGATGCTGGAGGTCAACGCCGCCTTCGAGCAGTGGACCGGGTGGAAGCCCGAGGAGGTGATCGGGCGGACCTCGCTGGAGATCGGGCTGTGGGATCCGGAGTCGCGGGCGGGCGCGCTCGCGGTGGTGCGCAGGAAAGGGGTGGTCAGGGACTTCGAATTCACCCTGGGGACCAAGAGCGGTGAGAAGCGGGCCGGGCTCATGTACCTCGTGCCGGTCACCGTCAAGGGGGAGGAGTGCCTCTACTTCATCGCCCGCGACGTGACCGCCAGCAAGCTCGCCGAGCGCAACCTCAAAAACGAACGCGCCCGCCTGCACACCCTCTTGCAGACCATCCCCGACCTCGTCTGGCTCAAGTCCCCCAAGGGGGAATACCTCTCCTGCAACACCCGTTTCGAGGAGTTCTTCGGGGCCTCCGAGGCGGAGATCCTCGGCAAGACCGACTACGATTTCGTCGACCGCGAGCTGGCCGACTTCTTCCGGATGAACGACCTCAAGGCGATCGCCGCCGGGAAGCCGACGGTCAACGAGGAGGAGGTGGTCTTTGCCAGCGACGGCCACCGGGAGCTCCTGGAGACCATCAAGACCCCGATGCGCGACGCCGCCGGGAGGCTGGTCGGCGTGCTGGGGATCGCCCGCGACATCACGGCGCTGCGAAAGGCCCAGGAGGACATCAGGGCCAGCGAGCTCCGCTACCGCCATCTCTTCGAGCAGATCCCGACCCCGATGGTGATCTACCGGCAGGACGACCTCCGGATCATGGCGGTCAACCACCCCTTTCTCTCCCTCTACGGCTACCGCGAGGAGGATGCCCTCTCCCTTCAGATCACCGACCTCTGTCCCGAGGAGGAGCGGGGGCGCCTTTTGGCCGAGCTGGAGGCGTCCCAAGCATCCCCGGCCGGGGAGGAGGCGAGGGAGTGGCGCCACCGCCGCCAGGACGGCTCCCTGATCAGCGTGATGGTGGTCTCCCACGACCTCGTCTTCGAAAAGGTCCCGGCGCGGGTCTGCGTGATGACCGACATCTCCCAGCGAAAACTCCTCGAAGAGCAGCTTCGCCAGTCCCAGAAGATGGAGTCGATCGGGAGGCTCGCCGGCGGGGTCGCCCACGACTTCAACAACATGCTGAGCGTCATCCTGGGGGGGGTGGCGCTCGCCCGCAACCGCCTCGCGCCGGGGGACCCGGTCCGGGAGTACCTCGACCTGATCGCCCGCGCCTCCGAGCGCTCCTCCGCCATCACGAGGCAACTTTTGACCTTTTCGCGCCAGGAACTGATCTCTCCCCGGCCGGTCAACCTGAGCGAGGCCGCCAGGGAGTCGAAGAAACTCCTGGAGCGGCTGGTGACCGAGGACATCTCCCTCGCCCTCAACGCGGCCGACGGCCTCTGGACGGTGACCATCGATCCCTCCCAGGTCGACCAGATCCTGATGAACCTCACCGTCAACGCCCGCGATGCCATGCCGGACGGGGGGACCCTCCTGCTGGAGACCGGCAACGTCAGCATCACCGCCGACTATTGCCGGGGCTGCCCCGACGCGCGCCCCGGCGACTACGTCCAGCTCACGGTGAGCGATACCGGATGCGGCATGGACCGCGAGACCCTCTCGCACATCTTCGAGCCGTTCTATACGACCAAGGGGGTGGGGGAGGGGACCGGGCTGGGGCTCGCCACCGTCTACGGGATCGTC
The DNA here is from genome assembly GCF_054784495.1 of Geomonas sp. Red276. Taxonomy (NCBI): domain Bacteria; kingdom Pseudomonadati; phylum Thermodesulfobacteriota; class Desulfuromonadia; order Geobacterales; family Geobacteraceae; genus Geomonas; species Geomonas sp. Red276. The sequence continues at coordinate 29,632 of NZ_BLXW01000042.1, read as the reverse complement.
TCGCAGAACAACGGCTTCATTCACGTCTACAGCGAGAAAGGGGTGGGGACCTCCTTCCGGGTCTACCTCCCGCGGGCCGGGAGGGTGGAGGTAGAGGATGCGACGCAGGCCGCCCGGGAGGTGGTGCCCGCGGGGACCATCCTGCTGGTCGAGGACGAGGAGATGCTCCTTTCGACCACCTCGCAGCTCCTCGAGGGGCACGGCTACCAGGTGATCCAGGCGCACAACCCCGAGGAGGCCCTCGACTTCTGCCGCCACCCCCCCCTCACGCCGGACCTCCTGTTGACCGACGTCGTCATGCCGGGGATGAACGGGCGCGAGCTGGCGGCCGTGGTGCGGGAGTTCTTCCCCTCCATCCGGGTGCTCTTCATGTCCGGCTACCCGAGGGACATCATCGTCAAGCGTGGCGTCGTCGAGGAGGGGACGCACTACCTGCAGAAGCCCCTCGACGCGGCCCGCCTGTTCGAGAAGCTCGGCGAGCTCCTCAAGCGCTAGGAGCCCCTCGGCCTCCCCGGCTCACCTGCCTCCCCGGCTCACCTGCCTCCCCGGCTCACCTGCCTCCCCGGCTCACCTGCCTTACCGGCTCACCTGCCTTACCGGCTCACCTGCCTTACCGGCTCACCTGCCTTACCGGCTCACCTGCCACCGGCTACCGGCTACCGGCCACCGGCCACCCGGTCCGCCGGCCACCCGGTCCGCCGCGGCACGGCTTCTTCGCTTCCGTTATCAACCTCACCCCATCCTGAACTGGCCGACCACGGTACGCAGGCCGTCGGCCAGGCCGGCCAGTTGGCTGGCTGCGGTGGCGGAGAGGTGCGAGCCGTGGGAAGTCTGCTGCACCACCTGGTTGATCTGCATGAGGTTACTGGTGATCTCGCTGGTGGTGGCGGTCTGCTCCTCGGCGGCGGTGGCGATCTGGTTGACCTGCATGGTCACCTCGCCGATCTGGTTGAGGATCTCCTGCAACGACTCGCCGGAGCGCGCCGCTTCGCTGGTGCCGCTCTCCACCTGCTGGACCCCTTCTTCCATGGCCTCGACGGCGTCGCGGGTCTCGGCCTGGATACTCCTGATCATCTCGCCGATCTCCCGGGTCGCCCGGGTGGTCCGCTCCGCCAGGGCCCTCACCTCGTCGGCCACCACCGCAAAGCCCCGCCCCTGCTCGCCCGCCCGCGCCGCTTCGATGGCGGCGTTGAGGGCGAGCAGGTTGGTCTGGTCGGCGATGTCCTCGATGGTCCCCACGATCTCGCCGATCTGGTCGCTTCTTTTACCCAGGCTGGAGACGTTGGCCGCCGATTCCCTCACCCGCAGGGCGATCTCTTCCATCACCTTCACCGTCTTGGCCACCACCTCGGCCCCCGCCCGCGCGCGCTCCATGGCGATGTCGCTGCCGTCGGCCGCCCGGTGGCAGTTCTGGGCGATGTCCCCGGAGGTGGCGGACATCTCCTCGCTGGCGGTGGAGAGCGTCTCCACCTGGGAGGCGACGTCCTCGGCTCCGTTGGCGATCTCCTCGGCGGTCCCCTGCAACTGGGTGGCCGCCGAGGAGAGCTCCTCGCTGCTGCGGGAGACCTGCTGCATGGTCTCCATGAGCCGCTGCGCCATCAGGTTCACCTCTCCCGCCAGCATTCCCATCTCGTCACGGGTCGCGATGTCCGAGCGGGCGGCGAGATTCCCCCCCGCCACCTGGGCGAGCGTGTCGAAGACTTTCTTCAGGGGGCGGCTGATAGAGTTGGCGATCATCAGGCCGATCAGCGCCATGAAGAGAGCGGCCCCGGCGGCGATGGAAACCATGGCGATCAGGGATCTCCGGTAACCGGCCATATCCTCCTGGTGGGCAGCTGCGGCCCCGGCAACGTTGTGGGCCACCAGGTCGGCAATGATCTTGGCCGGTTTCTGGCTAAGCGGGGCGACCGAGCCGACCGCGAAGAGCACCGTCTCCCGGTGCGCCTCGGGGTTCCCCACGCTCTGCTCCGCCATCTGTTGCAGCTTGGCCCCCTGCTCGAGGTAGGCGAGGCATCCCTGGTGGAACTCCTCGATGAGCCCTTTCTCCTCCCGGTCGATCGGCTCCTTGAGGAAGGCGGCGACCCCCTTTTCGATGGAGGCCTTGCGGCTGACGATGTCCTGGACCTTTTCCGCCAGGAGCTTGCGGTCGTCGAGGGTCATCATGTAGACCAGGTCGAGCCTGATCATGGCCAGGTCGTACTTGAGGTCGTTGAGCAGGGCGATCTGGGCCACCGAGGCGTTCATCTCCTTCTCGTTGTCCGCCATGCCGCCCATGGCAACGAGGGCGGCTCCCGCCATGCCGGCCAGGGTCAGCACGGCGACGGCCACCAGCACCATCGCCTTGGTCTTTACGTTGAGATCCATCCAGAATTTCATGACTTCCTCCTTAAAAAGAGGTCGGCCGGAGGGGAACGGGAGGGGGCGCGGTCCGGATGGACGGTAGTGACCGCAAAAAGGTGAGGTTGGAAAGAGCCTGGCCGAGACCGCTTCTCTTCTCCGGCCACCGGGGGGTTCTCCCGTAGAACCCGGGGGACGACAGGTAACTGCGAATAAAATTGCGTTAACCAATGTATCGGCCGCCGGTTGCCATAGTTAACTTCGAAAATCCTTATCTCACAGTAGGATAGCGTCGCTGATTGGCAGCGGTTTTTTCCCGCCCCCTGCAGTGACAGGATGGGGAGGATTGTCAAAGCTGTTTTAATTGACAAAGAATAAGTGCTCCCATACTTGTGGGAGTCCGGGTTGGATAGTATCATTTATCAGTATCATCAGATGGTTACGACTTGCACTGACAACGTCTTCTTGTTTTATTGGAGGGAACCCATGCGTTTTACCCTGTTGCTCCTTGGCCTGCTACTGTGTCTCGCCGTTCCGGCTCTGCCTGCCACCCCCGACGATGTGGCCAATTCACCCCGCTGTGCCGAATGCGGCATGAGCCGGAAGGCGTTCAGCCACAGCCGGATGGTGGTTGAGTACGCGGACGGCACCACGATTGCCACCTGCAGCCTCCACTGTGCCACCACGGCCCTCGCCAAGGGCGCGGGGAAGGGTAAGGCGACCCTCAAGGTGGCCGATTACAACAGCAAGAAACTGATCCCGGCCGAGAGCGCGGTCTGGGTGATCGGCGGGAGCAAACGGGGGGTAATGACCGGCACCGCCAAGTGGGCCTTCGCGGAGAAGGCTGAGGCCGAGCGGTTCGTCAAGGAGAACGGCGGGACCGTCACCGACTTCGCCGCCGCCAGCCGGGCCGCCCGCACCGAGATCGATGACGACTCCTCCACCATGAAGGAATTCGAACACATGAAGGGGCACCACCACGCCCCCCAAGGCGACTAGCCGCTCGACAGGAGACCGACCATGCGCACCCTGATCCTCGCCGTCCTGGCCCTTGTCCTGGCCGCCGGCACCATCACTCCCTGCCACGCCACCCCCGCGGCCCCTCCGCAGGCCTACAAGCAGCTCCCCAAGCCGGGGACCAGGATTCCCCTGGATGCCAACCACGTCTTCACCTACGGCTTTGCCGCGGCACCGAAGATCGGCACCTCCATCATGCGGGTGGAGATCTTCACCCTGGACGGCAAGCGCGACACCTCGTTCACCGTGAAGGGGGACGCCGACATGCCCTCCATGCGGGGCGCCCACGCGAGCGGCGACCAGCCCTTCGTCCTATCCAACAAGGGGGTCTACCTCCTCCCGATCCGGCTCCCGATGCCCGGCGACTGGGAGATCCGTCTGACCTTCGGCAAGAACGGCAAGACCGTCCTCCGGGGGGCGTACCTCTTCGACCTCTAAGTTCCCTTAACCCCTCTCCCTCCGGGAGAGGGGCAAGCTTTCCATATCCCCTCGCCCTCCGGGAGAGGGGCAGGGGTGAGGGAGATTCGAAATCCGCCCTCACCCGGCCTTCGGCCACCCTCTCCCCCAACGGGGGCGAGGGTATAAGTAAGATGGCCTCCGGCCACCCGCTGCACTTCGCGAATCAGAAAGGATTCCTTCATGCTTTTTCAAGCCACAACGAGCCGAGCGGTCGCCGCTTTTCTCCTCACTCTCTTCTCACTGGTGCTTCCCGTTGCTGCCAACGCCGCCGACCCCCTTCAGCAGGGACCGCAGGCACTTCGGCAGGGGGAGAAGATCTACCGGAGCGGGGTCCTTCCCTCCGGGGAGCCCCTCCGCGCCCTGGTCAAGGGGGACAGCTCCCTCCCAGGGACTTCCTTCGCCTGCGTGAGCTGTCACCTGCGAAGCGGCGTCGGCTCCTACGAGGAGAACGTCTTTACCCCTCCCATCACCGGTGAGAAGCTCTTCAAAAAGCGCGACGTCCTCTTCAAGGCGGGGTTCCCGATCTCCACCCTGCGCCCGGCCTACACCGATGCCTCGCTGGTCACCGCCATCAGGAGCGGGGTGGACCCCGCGGGGAGGACGCTCAGCGAGACCATGCCGCGCTACCCCCTGAGCGACCGGGACGCCGCGCTGCTGGTGGGGTACCTGAAATACCTCTCCTCCCGCTACTCCCCCGGCTTCGCCGACAATACCGTCAAGTTCGCCACCGTCATCACCGACGAGGTCCCCGACAACGAGCGGGCGGCCTTCCTGGGGCCTCTCACCCAGTACGTGAAGCTCAAGAACAGCCAGTCCCGCGCCTTCGCCGGCCGTAACGCCGCCAAGTCGCGGCTGATGGCGGAAAACATGCTCTCCAACCGGGAGATGTCGGTCACCAAGCTCTCCCTCTCGGTCTGGACCCTCAAGGGGGAGCCGGCCACCTGGCACGCCCAGCTGGACGAGTACTACCGCAAGGAGCCGGTCTTCGCGCTGGTGGGGGGAATCAGCCACCGCGACTGGCAGCCGATCCACCGCTTCTGCGAGGAGCAAGGGCTCCCCTGCCTGCTCCCGATCACCGACCTCCCGGTGATCTCGGAGAGCGACTGGTACACCCTCTATCCCTCCAAGGGGTACTACCAGGAGGGGGAGAGCGCCGCCCGTTACCTCATAAGCCGCGAGGATCTCGCCTCCAAGAAGGTGATCCAGCTGGTCCGGCAGAGCCCGGAGGGAAAGGCGCTGGCCGCCGGCTTCCTGCAGAGCTGGGCCGCCGGGAAAAAGGCGCTGGTGACCGTCCCCCTGGCCGAGAAGGCGCCGGTCACCCGGGAACTGCTGGAGAAGATCGCCGGAGCGGACCGCTCGGCGGTCCTGCTGGTCTGGGCGGGGCCGGAGGCGCTTCCCGCCTTGGAACAACTCGCCGCAGCGAAGAAGCGGCCCGAGCTCGTCGTCCTCTCCTCCCGCCTGTTGGGGGAGGCTACCTGGAAGATTCCGGAGGGGGCGAGGGAGACGACCCTTATCACCTATCCCTTCTCCTTCTCGCCGTACCAGCCCAAGCGGGGGGCGATGACCCCGGTGACCTTCACCGGCGATGCCCGGCAGACCCTGCTTCGCTCCCAGCTCCCGCTGCAGGGGGGCGTGGAGAGCGCCGCCGCCCACAGCCGGGCCCTCACCGAACTGATGACCCAGGCGCTGATCGATCTCAACGACAACTTCTACCGCGACGCCTTCCTCGACGTGGTGGGGGCCATGATGGAGCAGACCTTCCCCCTCTACGGACGGCTCGGCTTCGGCCCCACCCAGCGCTACGGGGCCCGCGGCTGCTACATCGTCCAGCTGGAGAAGGGTGACAACCCGCGGCTGGTGAAGAAGAGCGGGTGGGAGCAATGACCATGCGAAAGAACTTCCGTCTCCTCGTCCTGATCGCCCTCTTTTTGATGGCGCTGGCTCCCCGGACCCTGCTGGCCGCCGTCGGGTGCGACCTCAACGACGCCGACCGCGACGTCTACCGTCTCTATCCCGGCGCCACCAGCTACAAGACCGTCTACACGAGCATCTACAAGGCGGGGGGAGCCCCCCTCCTGAAAAAGATCGAGGCGCGGCTGGGGGAGAAGTACCTGGCCCTCTACGCTCCCGTCGATCTCCCCTTCACCATCTACGAGGTCTACCAGGGGGCAAGGAAGGTCGGCTACGTGCACGGCGTCAACCAGAAGGGGCAGTTCGGCGGGATCCAGGTCTTCGTCGCCATGGACCTCTCGGGGAAGATCAAGACCTTCTACATCCAGAAGATCTCCGGACCCTCGGCCGGCAAGCTGCGGGAGGGGAGCTTCGCGAAGAAGTTCGTCGGGGTGTCGCTCAAGGATTTCGACAGCTTCGATCCCGCCACCGGCAAGGGGCACGGAAGGCTGGCCGAGCTCAAGAATCCCGCCCAGGGGGACACCGATTTCTACGGCGTGCTGCGGGGGCTCAAGAAGAACCTGGTGCTCATGGAAGAGCTCGGATACACCGGCAAGGGGGTAGGGAAGTGATCACTCCGTTCGGGATAGCCTACCGCAACCTCCTGAGAAAGAGGATCCGCACCGTCCTGACCCTGGCGGGGATCATGCTCTCCTCCTGGGTGCTGGTGAGCCTCTTCGGCTTCAACAAGGGGTACGAGACCGCCCTTAACCGCGACATCGACAACATGGGGTACCAGCTCATGGTGATGGCCAAGGGGTGCCCCTACGAGTCGGCCACCCTGATGCTGCAAGGGGGGAAGGGGATCCGCTACATGGACGAGAAGGTGATGCGCGACATCGCCAAGCGCCCCGAGGTGCAGGCGGTGACCCCGATCCTGATGCAGGCCTTCTTCGACCCCAACAAGGGTGAAAGCGGCGGGATCGCCGGCTACTTCGGTGTCGATCCCGCGAGCTTCCCGGCCATGAAGCCGTTCCTGAAATTCAAGAGGGGGGGGTGGTTCAAGGATCCCCAGGGTGACGAGGTGGTCATGGGGTACGAGGCCGCCGAGCTGGAGCAGCGCGAGGTGGGGGACCAGATCATGGTCCCGGAGAAGAACGTCCCCCTCAAGGTGGCGGGGATACTGGAGCGGACCGGCACCCAGGACGACGGCACCATCTTCGTCCCCCTGAAGACCCTGCAGAAGATCTCCCAGACCGACAAGATCACCACCGTCGGCATCAAGGGGAAGAAGGACGCCGACCTGGCCAAGCTCGAGAACGATCTCTACCAGCTCCCCGACGTGCAGGTGGTGAGTTTCGCCCAGGTCAAGCAGACCATCATGAAGCTGATCGGGACCGCGCGGGTGATGGTCCTCTCCATCGCGGTGATCGCCCTGTTGATCGCCATGGTGGGGGTGATCAACACCGTGCTCATGTCGGTGTACGAAAGAAAGCAGGAGATCGGGATCCTGAAGACCATGGGAGCCATGCCGGGGGACATCTTCCGGCTGGTCTGGTGCGAGACCCTGATCCTCTGCCTGGGGGGCGGGGCGCTCGGCATCGTGCAGGCGGTGATCTTCGCCAACCTGACCGGGGTGCTGGTGCGGCGGCTGCTCCCCTATGCGCCGGGGGGAGCGCTGGTGACCATCGATGCCAGGCTTTCCCTTCTGACCCTGGCCATCATCCTGGTGGTCGGGCTTTTGAGCGGGCTCTACCCCGCATGGCGGGCCGGGAGCGTCCGGCCGCTGGAATCGATCAGGAGCGAATGATGGGCGAGGCCGAAAAGGTACTGGAGGCGCGGGGGCTGGGGAGGGTCTACCGGCGGGGGAGCGAGGAGATCCCGGCCCTGGACGGGGTGGAGATCACCATCCGGCGGGGGGAGTTCGTCTCCTTCATGGGGCCGTCCGGCTCGGGAAAGACCACCCTGGTGAACCTGTTGGGCTGCCTGGACAATCCCACCAGCGGCGAGTTGCATCTTTGCGGGAGGATGATCTTCGGGCATGGCAAGCCGCTATCCGAAAAGGCGCTCACCCTGGTGCGGCGGGAGCTTTTCGGCTACGTGTTCCAGAACTTCTACCTGATCCCGACCCTGACCGTGCGGGAGAACATCGAGCTGCCGCTGGCCTTCTACAAGAAGCCCGGTGCCGAGGGGGAGGTCGAAAGGCTCCTGAAACTATTGGGGATCGAGCACCGGGCTAACCACCTGCCCCGGCAGATCTCCGGCGGCGAGATGCAGCGGGTCGCCATCGCCCGGGCGCTGGTCAACCGTCCGGAGATCCTGATGGCCGACGAGCCGACCGGCAATCTCGACACCAAGCGGTCCGGCGAGATCGGCGAGGTCCTCACCGACCTGAACCGGACCTCCGGGCTCACCATCGTGATGGTCACCCACAACCCCACCCTGGCCACCCTGGCCGACCGTCGCATCGAGATGCGCGACGGCAGGGCCTACGAAGAGGCGTGAACCTTCCCTCACCCCTGCCCCTCTCCCCCAATGGGGGCGAGGGGAGAGGAAATAGCTGCCCCTCTCCCCCAATGGGGGCGAGGGGAGATGAAGAAGGTGCGAGGGGGAGATGAAGAAGGTGCGAGGGGGAGATGAAAACGGGTGAGGGAGGGTTTTCAGCTGGCGAAGGTTGATGAGCCCGGGTGAGCGAGGTGCCGCGGCCGTTTCCCCGTCTTCTGCCTGTACATCCGGGAGTCCGCCTCGCGGAAGATTTCCTTGATGTCCGCCGCCGTCCTCGCGGTGGCGCAGCCGAAGGAGAAGCTGAGGCCGCTGCCTTCTCCCTCCTGCGACATCTGCGCCGCCAGGTCGATGGCCCGGCGAAGCGATCCCTCCGCCACCTCCCCGGTTGCCCCCGGAAGGATGACCCCGAACTCGTCCCCCCCGATCCTCGCCACCACGTCACTGGCCCGGAAGGCGCCCCGAAGAAGCCTGGCCGCCTCCAGGATCAGCCGGTCCCCGGCCTCGTGCCCCTGCCCGTCGTTGACCTGCTTGAGCCCGTCGAGGTCGGCGATCATCAGCGTCACCGGAAAGTTCCTCCCCACCGCGACCCGGTGCAATTCCTCCTCGAAATAGCTCCGGTTGTGCAGGCCGGTGAGGCTGTCGTGGGTAGCCTGGTAGAGAAGCCGGTGTTCGGCCTCTTTGCGGTCGCTGATGTCGTCGATGGTGAGGCAGAGCCTGGTCCTTTCCTGGCGCCCCACCAGCCGCGAGACTCTGAGCCGCAGCCAACCCGGCCGGGAGAGGGGCTGGCCGTAGGGGACCTCCACCTCGACCGGCGAGCCGCATTCGGCCACCTGTTTCAGCCAGCTCGGAAGGTCGGGGGCCAGATGCAGGCAGTTCACGGAACGCCCCACCAGTTCCTCGGGATGGCAGGGGGCCACCAGGGTGCAGGCGAGGTTCACGCACTCGATGACCCCGTCGGGGCCGAGGATGATCACCCCGGTCTTGCTCTGTTCCAGCGCCGACGCCAGGATCTGGGCCCGGTGATGCTCTTCGCTCAGGCGGCGCTCGAGGTCGACGGTTTCGTGGCAGCGGGCGAGGGCGCGGTAGAGGCTTGCCCGGGTGAAGGGTTTGGGAAGGAATTGGTTGACCCCGACGTCGATGGCCTCGGCCAGCGCCTCCGAGGAACTGAAGCTGGTCTGCAGGATCAACTGGGTCTTGGCGCCGCTTTCCCGGATCATCCGGCAAAGCGCCAGCCCGTTGATCCCCGGCATGAAGAGATCGGTGATGACGATGTCGGGGGATCCCTGGAGATAGGCCCGGAAGCCATCTTCGCCGTTCTCCGCGGGGATGATCTCTTGCACCATCGGCTTCAGCAGGCGCTTCAGCAGCTCCAGGTGGGCCGGTTCGTCGTCGACGCAGAGGACGCGTACCGGGAGGCTTGGCATTTCGCCCTGTGACATCCTCTGTTGTCCTCCTTTTCGGTGAAAAAGGGTCCCCTTGCGGGTGAATCAGGCCGTGCAGGCGTCCGCGGGGAAGATCTGCTCATCCTCCTTTGGGCACCTCTTTTGTGTTTGGAATTTATCTGCGAAGGGATCGTCTGCCAACTACCAAAACCGTTGTATCTGTACTTACCTTTCCGCTTTCAGCAGTTTTTCTCTTTCAACGACGACGCATGTACACTCATCGGTTCACGTAACTGTTTCTTTAACAGCTTCTTTGAATCTCCTCAAGTTAAAATGAGCGCGATCAACCACGAAATCCCTTTGGGGATAATCACCCTTTCAAAGGTAGGATGCACTGTTTTATAAGAGGAAGCGGCGGACAACAAGAAAGGCGGGGCGATGCGTCGGCCAAAAAGAGGCCCCCGGCGGACCGAGGGCCTTGATCTTCAGCGGGGGGAGGGCTTCATTCCTTCATGGCCCGCACCAGCAGTTCGTAATCCTCCAAGAGCGCCTGGAGATCTTCTTCGTGCTCGACCTCCTGCTGCAGGATGGTGAGCACCATGTTGTAGGTGACCGGGTCCTTCTCGCGGGTGATGTCCAAAAGGCGCTTGTAGACGCCGATGGCGCACTGCTCTCCCTTGATGTTCTGCTCCAGGATGACCTTCACGAACGGATCGTCGGGGGCGTCGTAGCCGCAGTTGGTGTGCTGGTACCACTCCTCGGGCTTGGTCACGGGAGTGCCGCCCAGCTGGATGATGCGCAACGCCACCATGTCGGCATGGGCGAGCTCTTCGGTGGCGTGCAGGAGCAGTTCGGCCCCCACCGCGTCCTTCATCGGCCCCTTCACCAGCTTGGCACCCAGCCAGTACTGGTAATAGGCGAGCCACTCATCACAAAAAGCTTTCCTCAAGAGCTCCAGAAGCTCATTGACATCCATTCCAATTATTTCACGCCCTTTGGATCCCATCAGTTCCTCCTTCAGTCTGTTCGGTGAAGTCCCCTGGCCTCAAAAAGGCCTTCCTAGATTTTAGGGTAAAAGCCCCTACTGTCAACGCGCGTGCGGTTACGGCACTTCTGACAGAAATTTCAAAGAAAACACATTATCGTTTCAGAATGCGCTAAAGGGGGTGGCTAATTCATCCGATAGGTGTCTGGTATACATTCTGCAGAACTTGCTCTGGTTAGGATCCTGGCCGGGGGAGTACCCGGTCGAGGAACCGCAAAAGGAGGATGGGGTATGGTAGAAGTGGCAGCCTACGCCGAGCTTTGGAGCCAGGCGGAGGAGATTGTCGGGCAGCAGGTTGGCGATACCCAGTTGGTCGCCAAGGTCAACGGGCTTCTGCACCAGCTTTCCCTGTTGGACGTCGAGCTCGACCGGAAGCGGGATGAGCTTCGCCGTGAGGAACGACGTATCGAGGAGGAGCGCGCCCGCCTGAAGGATGAGAAGCTGGAGGTGGTGGGGCGTCTCGCTGCCGCCGTTGCCCACGACTTCAACAACCTGATGACCGCCGTGCTGGGCAACCTCGACCTGGCCCTCTTCCAACTCCCCGACAGCGAGCGGAAGGTTGCCGCCTACCTCGAACGCGCGGTGACCGCCGGCCGCCAGGTGGGAGCCCTGATCCAGGAGCTTCGCGCCTTCACCGGGAAGGGAGCCTTCCAGGGGTGTGCCGTCGACCTCAACGAACTGGTGGTCGGCTACACCGATTCCCTCGCTTCACGGGGCACCGAGGGGATCGAGGTCAAGGTGCGTTCGGGAGGGGCCATGCCCGTCGTGAACGCCGACCCTGCCCAGGCTTTGCAGGTGATCAGGACCCTGCTCGCCAACGCCACCGACGCCATCGGCAACGGTCCCGGCCGCATCGCGGTAAGGACCGGCGTCACCTACTGTGACCAGGACGAGCTTCGTCGTCACACGGTGGCCCCGTCCGTCACCGCGCCGGGGCGTTTCGTCTTCGTCGAGGTGTCCGATTCGGGTCCGGGAATGTCCCCGGAAACCATGCGCCGCCTCTTCGAACCGTTTTACAGCACCAAGAAAGCCCGGCGCGGCCTGGGGTTAGCCTCCGTGGCCGGTATCGTGAGGAGTCATCGCGGCCTTCTGGCGGTGGAGAGCCGGGAGGGGGTGGGCTCCACCTTCCGGGTGCTCTTCCCGGTCTTCGAGGCGCCCGAGCAGTCTCCGCGGCCGCAGCCGGAGGCAGCCGCCGGCTGCCGTGAGGTACTGGTGGTCCAGGAAAAGGACGTGGTATGCGTGCTGGGGGGGCAGGTGATCCGTCATCCTCGTCACCACCTGGGGGAAGAGCATTCCCCGGTCGAGATCTTCAAAAGCAGCGGCGACGAGATGAGCCGCATCTTCCGGGAACGGGGGCTCGCCTCCCGGGCCACCCTTACCCCCTATCACGAGCTCACCAAGAGCAAGTCCGCCCCCACCGCCTAGCGGCGGCCAGCTGCGACCTTCCCGAGAACAAACGGGGGCTGAAGATCCGCGATCTCCAGCCCCCGTTCTTATTCCTGTATCGATATCCCCTCGCCCTGAACCGCCCCCTCACCCTAGCCCTCTCCCCCGATGGGGGCGAGGGGAGATGGAAAAGCTGACCCTCTACCTCGATGGGGGCGAGGGGATATGAAAAAATTTACCCGTCGAGTGCCTGCCGCACCTTGGAGGAGAGGTCCTTCAGCGAGAATGGCTTCTGAATGAAGTTCACCTTCCCCTCCTGGACCCCGTGCTGGGCGATCACATCCGCAGTATAGCCGGACATGAAGAGACACTTGATGTCGGGGTAGAGGGTGCGGAGCAGGGAGCCCAGGTCGTTCCCGTTCATGGCCGGCATGATGACGTCGGTGATCAGGAGGTGGATCGGGTCGCGTCGCTGCGAAGCGAACCGGATCGCCTCCTCGGGAGTTCCGGCGGTCACCACCCGGTACCCCTGGTGTTCCAGCATCATCTCGGTCATCTTCAGGATGGTCGGTTCGTCCTCAACCACCAGCACGGTCTCTTTACCGCCGGCCATTTCGGTTGCCTGGCCGGGGACCTCCGCGTGGGCCTCCACCGGCTGGAAACGGGGAAGGTAGATGGAGAAGACGGTCCCGTGCCCGGGCTCGGAAAAGACGGTGATGAACCCCTGGTTCTGCTTGACGATGCCGAAGACGGTGGCGAGCCCCAGCCCGGTTCCCTTCCCCACCTCCTTGGTGGTGTAGAACGGCTCGAAGATCCGCTCCCTGGTCTGCTGGTCCATCCCGCAGCCGTCGTCGCTGACCGACAGCCGCACGTAGCTCCCGGGGGTGGCGTCCGGGTACATCTTGCAGTACGTCTCGTCGATGACCGAGTTCTGGGTCCCGATCGTGATGCGGCCGGTGTCGGCGATGGCGTCCCGGGAGTTGACACAGAGGTTGGCGAGGATCTGGTCGACCTGGCTTGGGTCGGCCTTGACCTGCCAGAGGTCGGGGGAGGGCTGCCAGGTGAGCTCGATGTCCTCGCCGATCAGGCGCTGGAGCATCTTCAGCATCCCGGATACCGTGTCGTTGAGGTTCATCACCCGCGGCGAGATGGTCTGCTTGCGGGCGAAGGCCAAAAGCTGCCGGGTCAGGTTCGCCGAGCGCTCGGCGGCGTTTCTGATGGCGATCAGGTCGTCCTGGGGGGGCTCGAAGTGCTCGAGCTTCATGAGGGCGAGCTCGGCGTGCCCCAGGATGACCCCCAGCATGTTGTTGAAGTCGTGGGCCACCCCGCCCGCCAGCCGGCCGACCGATTCCAGCTTCTGCGCCTGCTGGAGCTGGACTTCCAGGCGGTCCTTCTCCTCTTCGGTCTGCTTGAGCTCGGTGACGTCGGTGCCGAGGACGTAGAAGCCGAGCACCTTCGCGTCGACCACGTCGGGGATGTAATGGACCCAAAGGTGCCCGGTCTCTCCCCCCGGCTTCGTCAGCGAACGCTCGAAGAGCTGGTATTCCCCCTTAAGCGCGGCCCGCGCCTTCACCTCGTGTAAACGGAAGGCCTCCTCCCCGAGGAGTTCCGGAAGGGTAAGCCCCATGACCTCATTGCGCGGCCGGCCGAACCACTTTTCGTAGGCGTGGTTGGCGTAGGTGCAGCGGAGCTCCCGGTTCCAGTAGGCGACCAGGCCGGGGAGCTGGTCGGTGAGGGTGGAGAGGAACTGCTGGTTCGCCTTCAACTTCTCCTCGGCCTGCTTTCTCAGCAGTGCCTCCCCGATGTTCTTGGCCACGTCCTCCAGTGCCTCGATCGCCTCGGTCGAAAAGCGTCCGGTCTGGCGGTCATTCAACTGCAACAGGCCGACGATCCGCCCCTTGGCCCGGATCGGGATCAGCGCCACCGACCGGAAGCCGTGGTGGATGCATTCGTTTCTGGGGGCGATGCGGGGATCCTTCTCCACCGGCAGCTCCACAAAGGGAAGGGTGTCGTTGGTCCAGAAGCTTCCGCCGGGGGTGAAGAAGTCGGTTCCCTCCTGCGCGCCGCAGAGTACGGTTCCGCAGGTGCACTGCAGGGAAGGTTTTCCGTCGGGACCCAGGCAGGTTCCCCCGGCGCGGTTCTTGCCGAGCAGGGTCATCTCGGTGCCGAGGAAGGAATCGCTGAAGCCCTCCTGGTGGAAGAACGGGAAGTCGTCTCCGTCCTGGAGACGGATCCCCACCGCGTCTACGGCGGTGGAGCTCTTCACCAGGGATACCACCGCACCCAGGGCCGCCCGCTGCCCTTCGGTGTCGTTGAGGACCCGCAGGATCTGCTGCCCCATCTGGCGGAACGCGTCCCCTTTCCGGCGGGCGGTGATGTCGCGCCCAAGGTGGACACAGGCGGAAACGCCCCCGTCGGCGTCGAGGATGGGGGAGACGGTGATCTCGAAAACCTGGTCCGAGTTGGGTGCCTCGACCTGGGCCCGATGGGAGATGCCGAGCCGGACTGAGACGTGATGGGGGCAGTTGGGGGGAGGGCAGGCGGTGCCATGGATGATCTCGTAGCACGTCCTGCCGATCACCTCTTCGCGCGGGACACCGCAATGCCGTGCCAGCGCCTGGTTGGCCTGGGTGATGATGTGGTCGGTATCGATGATGGCGACCAGGTCCGGGATGGCGTCAAAGGTCGCCGCCCAGACCTCGGATTCCGAGGTGGCGGGGGGAGCGCTCCGCCCTCCGGAGGAATCGAGAGGAGATGCTTCCGTATCCCCCTCGTCGAACTGGACCATGCTTCGTCCTGCCACGGTACCCCCTTGAAACTGCGTCTGCTGGCGATGGTTTGGAATGAAAAGGCTCTGCCGGCGTTGCAAGTACTCTGCCATTTCACTGAAGGGTGCCCGGTCCGTTGGGCCGCGGCTGACCCGGAGGCAGAGGGTGCCGGCCGCATCGGCGAGGTAACCCCTTGATCGAACGTCGAAGATGCAACTCCCGCAGCGCCCGTGCCTGCCGAAGGGGGCGCCGCGTCACCGAAACTCCCCGGTACGCCCGGACGCGGTCAGTCAAAATGTTGCTAAAACGGTGGCCAGGGATGTCAAAAATGTGACCCGGTTGCCCGCCAAATCACCGGACTCGCGGACCAATTGCGGCACCGGCCGCTCTTCCCCCTTCACCTTTCCGGGTGGCAGGAAGGGATTGACGCGGCTTCCGGACGCATGCGAATATCCCGATATGGACATCTTGGCGAGCATAGCGGAAAGAAGGATTAAGGAAGCGATGGAGCGGGGGGAGTTCGACAACCTCCCGGGGAAGGGGAAGCCCCTGGTCGAGGAGGATCTCTCCGCCGTCCCGGAGGAGTTGAGGATGGCGTACAAGATCCTCAAGAACGCCGGCTGCGTCCCTCCCGAGGTGGAGCTGACCAACGAGGTGGCCTCGTTGAGGCGGCTCGTACTGGAGATGGAGGATTCCCCCGAGAAAACCAAAAGGGTGCGGGAGCTCAATTTCAAGCTGATGAAGCTGGAAATGATGCGCAAACGCCCCATCTCCCTCGATCTCCTGTCGCAGTACCAGGAGAAGATGCTGGACAAGACGAAGTGACCACCCACCCCGGCTCCCGGGGGACTGTTACATGGAACGCCATTGGCAGGAACTAATCTTAACGGGTGTCAAGGTTTCCTGACAGATCCTGCAGCTTATTGATGTTACCCTTTCCCCTCGAAGATCGATCCAACCTTGCGGGGCTCCCTTTGGAAGTCTCCCATCTCTTTTCTTCTTTCTGACGTACTTTCTCATCGATGCCGAACTGCCGGTTGATTGTTTCAGCGAGGAACATCGGCATGCCCACCTTAAAAAACATGGGTCGGTTTACCCGCAACCTTCAGTTGACGCTGATCCTGTTGATACCCTTCATCGTCGCCTTCATCCTGTACGTCAATGCGGAAAAAGAAATCGACCGCGCGAACACCGAGCGCTACGATTCCTACGTCCTCGCCGACGAACTGCGTCAGACTTCGGATGACCTCACCCTGTTTGCCCGCACCTACGTGCTGACCCTCGACCCGCAGTATAAACGGATCTACCGGGACATCCTCGACATCCGCAACGGGGTGAAGCCACGTCCGAAGGCCTACAACAGGATCTACTGGGATCTCGTGGTCGGTGACGGCAAGGCGCCTCGCCCCAATTCCTCGCTGTCGGTCCCGCTGCTGGAGCTGATGCGCGAAAATGGCTTTTCGGACGCGGAGATGGCGAAACTGACCGAGGCCAAGGTCAATTCGGACCGGTTGGCAACCCTGGAACTCGAGGCGATGCGACTGGCCGAATCGACCGGGCCACGTGCGGAAGCCGACCGTGTCGCCGCCCGCCTGATGCTGCATGACCCGCGCTACCATGAAGGGAAGGCCCGTATCATGAGGCCCATTGACGACTTTTACCTCATGGTCGATCGGCGCACGACAGGCGCCATCACCAAGGCCGCAAACTGGGCGCGGTTCCTGCGTTACCTGTTCATCTGCGTGACCGGGGGGCTGCTCTTCATGCTGTGGCGTACCTATCGGGCGGTGTACGAAACGCTGGGGGGGACGCCGGACGAGGTCTCTTTCCATATCGCCAGGATGGGGCAAAGTGACTTTTCCTCGACCATTCCGGTTGATCGCTCGTCGGGGCCCAGTGTCATGAAGTCCCTGGCGGAAACGCAGTCGAAACTGGCCGAGGCGGAGCGTGAGCGGCTGCGGACCGAGAAGCTTCAAGGGCAGATCCTCGCCATCGTGGAGTACTCCAACGACGCCATCATAAGCAAGACCATCGACGGGATCATCACCAGTTGGAACCCCGCCGCGGAGAGGCTCTTCGGCTATACCGAGCTCGAGATGGTCGGGCAGTCGATGACGGTGCTCATCCCGCCGGAGCGCTGGGACGAGGAGCGGCAGATTCTCGCCAAGATCGGCGACGGCCAAATCATCGAGCACTTCGAGACCTACCGGAGAAGAAAAGACGGCGAGATCGTCCCGGTATCGGTCTCCATATCCCCCATCCGGGATGCCTCGGGCGCCATCATCGGGGCCTCCAAGATCGCCAGGGACATCAGCACACGCAGGCAGGCGGAGGCCTACCGGCGCATGGGGCAGGATATCCTCCTCGCCCTCAACGACATGGAGAGCAAGCAAGCCGCCATCCAGCAGGTGATACGGCTGGTGAAATCAGCCACCGGCGTCGACGCGGTCGGCATCAGGCTGCAAAGCGAGGACGACTATCCGTACTTCTACCAGGAGGGGTTCGCCCCCGAATTCGTGCGGAAGGAGAACTCGGTGGTGGCCAGAACCCGCGAGGGTGGAGTATGCCGCGATTGCGACGGGAACATCTGCCTGGAGTGCACCTGCGGCCTCGTCATCTCAGGAAAAACCGACCCCTCCCACCCTCTCTTCACCGAGCGTGGAAGTTCGTGGACCAACGACTCGGCACCCTTTCTCGACGTACCTGCCGACGAAGACCCCCGGGACAATCCCAGGAACGAATGCATACACCAGGGATACGCCTCGGTCGCCCTGATCCCGATAAAGGCCAAGGGAGTGGTCGTCGGCTTGCTGCAGTTGAACGATCGCCGCAAGGACAGCTTCTCGGTCGAGAGGATCCACATCCTCGAAGACATCGCCGAGAATATCGGCGAGGCGATGCTGCGCAAGCAGGCCGAGGATGAGTTGCGGAAAAGCAAGGACCTGGTCTTGAGCCTCTTGCAGAGCACCGACCAGGGGATTTACGGCATCGACCGGGCCGGCGACTGTATCTTCATCAACAACTCCGCTCTCGACATGCTCGGGTATCGGTCGGGTGACTGTCTCGGCAAGAACATGCACCTTCTCATTCACCATAAAAGAAGCGACGGCACGCCGTACCCCGAGGAAGAGTGTCCCGTATTCCAAAGGAACTTCCCCCGGGAGGGGTGCCGCGTGGATGACGAGGTCTTCTGGCGCGCCGACGGCTCCTCCTTCCCCGCCGAGTACTCTGCCTATGCCCTCTTAGACGACGAAGAGGTCACGGGGGCGGTGGTCTCTTTCGCGGACATCTCTTCACGCGTGGCGGCGGAGGCCGAGAAAAGGGAGCTCGAGTCCCAGCTCCACCAGGCACAAAAGATGGAATCGATCGGCAGCCTGGCCGGGGGGATCGCTCACGACTTCAACAACAAGCTGAGCGTCATCCTCGGCTGTACCTATCTTGCCGAGGTGGAACAGGATCCTCCCCGGTGGCAGGCCATGCTCCAGGAGATCCGGAAGGCTGCCGAGCAGTCGGCGGACCTGACCCGCCAGTTGCTGGCCTTCGCCCGCAAGCAGGTGATCACTCCGCGGGCGCTGGATCTCAACGTGGTCATCAGCGGCATGCTCAAAATGCTCACCCGGCTGATCGGGGAAAACATCAGGCTCGACTGGCAATCGAAGGGGGATCTGTGGCCGGTCAAGCTGGACCCGTCCCAGGTCGACCAGCTCCTGGCCAACCTCTGCGTGAACGCCCGGGATTCCATCGTGGAGAACGGCCGCGTCACCATCGAGGTCGCCAACCGTTCCATAGACGCCACCTACTGCGTCAGCCACCTCGAGGCCACTCCCGGCGACTACGTCCGCATCGCGGTGAGCGACAACGGCTGCGGGATGAGCAGGGATGTCCAGGCCCGCATCTTCGAACCGTTTTTCACCACCAAGGCCCAGGGGTCGGGAACCGGGCTGGGGCTCGCCACCGTTTTTGGAATCGTCAAACAAAATGGCGGCTTTATCAACGTCTACAGCGAGCCGGGGCTGGGAAGCACCTTTTCCCTCTACTTCCCGAGGTATTCCGGCGGGCTCGCGGCCGATGGGGACGACACCACGGTCAAGGAGGCCCCGTTCGGCAAGGAAACGGTGCTGCTCGTGGAGGACGATGCCGCCATCCTCAGCGTGGTCGGCAAGACCCTTGAGATGCAGGGATACCTCGTCCTGGCGGCGGGGAACTTCGACCAGGCCATGACGCTGGCCGGCCAGAATTCCCACCGGATACGGTTGCTGATAACGGACGTGGTGATGCCGGAGGTAAACGGGAGGGAACTGTGCGACGCGGTGAATTCAATCTGCCCTGAGGTCCGCTGCCTTTTCATGTCGGGGTACACCGAAGACATCATCGGTCATCATGGGGTTTTGGAGCCGGGTGTGCACTTCATCCAGAAACCGTTCTCGCTCCCGGAGCTGGCCACCAAGGTCCGCAGTATCCTGGACGGCTGAGGTGCCGGAGAGCTGTCATCCCGCTTCCCGCTACCCCTTTTTGCCGTGGGCTTCTTTGTCTATCGCGCAGCGGGCTGCCAGGTAGCCGCACATGCCGTGGACGCCGCCGCCGGGAGGGGTGGAGGATGAGCAGATGAAGATGCCGGGATCGGGGGTGGCGTAGGGGCGTGGCCCCGCCACCGGGCGGGCGATCATCTGGCGGAGATCCTGGACGCCGCCGTTGATGTCCCCGCCGACGAAGTTCCGGTCGTACTCCTGGTAGCCGGCCGTGTTCCGCACGTGCCGGGCCAGGACGAGCTCGCGGAAGCCGGGAGCGAAGCGTTCCACCTGGGCCTCGATCCGCTCGGTCATGTCGAAGGTGGAGCCGCTGGGGACGTGGCAGTAGGCCCAGCCGGTATGCTTCCCCTCCGGCGCGCGTCCCGGATCGAAGAGGCTCTGCTGGGCCAGCAGCACGAACGGGTGCACCGGGTGCTTCCCCTCCCAGATCTCCCGCTCGCATGACGCGATCTCCTCCAGGGTCCCCCCCAGGTGCACCGTGGCGCTCCTCGCGCACTCCCCTGCCCGCCAAGGAATCGGACCCGCCAAGGCCCAGTCGACCTTGAAAATTCCCGGCCCGTAGCGGTAGGCCGCCAGCAGCCGGCGGTAGCGGTCGTCGAACCCGCTCCCGGCGATCTCCAACAGCTGCCGCGGGGTCACGTCCAGTATCACCAGGGCCCCCGGTGGCAGGTCGAGGACGGAGGCGACCCTGGTGCCGGTACGGACGTCTCCGCCGAGAGAGACCAGGTAATCGGCGAGCGCCCGGGAGATGGCTGCCGACCCCCCTGCCGCCACCGGCCAACCGGCCGCGTGACCGAGTATCCCTAAAACCAGGCCGAACGCCGCGCTTCCCGGCTTGTCCAGCGGAAGAAAGGAATGGGCGGAGAGCCCGGCGAAGAGGGCCCGGCCGCGGCTCCCCTTGAAGACGTCACGGGCCAGTCCCTCGGCCGGCCTGATGGCGTTCAATCCGAAGCGCCCCATCAGGACCGGATGCTTCGGGACCCCCACGACCGGCCGCAGGATGTCGGGGGCGAGATCGGCCCAACCGGCCACCAGGGGCGAGAAGAGGTGATGGTAGGCGTCGGCATCCTCCTTGTCGAGGGTCCCGGCGGTCACCGCCACGTCCCGCTCCAGCATGGCCGCGGTGCCGTCGTCGAAGGGATGGGCGAGGGGCGCCGCGGGATGGATCCACCTGAGGCCGAAGTCCGCCAGCGGGAGCTGGTTGAAAAACGGCGAGCTGGCGGCCAGGGGATGGATGGCCGAACAGACGTCGTGGCAAAAGCCGGGTAGGGTGAGTTCCATGGTCCGGGTGCCGCCCCCGATGGTGTCCGCCGCCTCCAGTACGGTGACCCGGAACCCGGACCGCGCCATCTCGACCGCCGCCGCCAGACCGTTGGGCCCCGCTCCCACCACGATCACTTCACGCCCGCGACTCTCACCGCTTGCCGCTTTCTCCGTCATGGCACGCCTCCGCTATCCGCCGCTTGGATCATACCGAGTCATCCCGCCATCTTTTGCCCTATGGCTATATGCTGGAACTCCCTTCCTAGCCTGTCAAGGTAGTGGTATAACCAGATTAGCTTGAACAGCTAATAGGGAGGTTGCTATGAAGGGGATTGCAGCGACGGAAGCCAAGAACCGGTTCGGTCAATTGCTGGAGATGGCGATGAAGGAGCCTGTGGCGATCGAGAAAAAGGATCGGCCGGTGGCTGTTCTCATTTCATACGCTGAGTACGAACGCCTGCTTCAGTTCGAGGATCGCTACTGGGGCGACCAGGCTTTAAAGGCGCTGGGCAGCGGGATGGTAGCGGAACCTGATGCTGTGACGTGGATCAAGGAGAAGTTGTAATGCTGCGTCTGGAATTGACGCGGGACGCGCAGAAATTCCTCGATCGACTCCCCCCTAAGCAATTTCGGCAGGTGGTTCAAAAAATCTTCTCCTTGCTTCAAGATCCGACTCCTCACGACTCCAAACAACTCAAGGGGTACCAATTTCTGCGCGTCGATATCGGTGAATACCGTGTCGTTTACGACGTCAATGAGGGCGCGTTGCGCCTCATCGTGGGCGGAAAACGTAACGACGATGAGGTGTACAAAAAAGCGTAGGGCGAGCGCCTCGTGCCCCACGCTCACCCTACGATCCCGGCCCGCCGGCCGCCGCTTCTTCCGTTGTATAATCGTGGTGAGCCGGTGAAACGCCATGAGTGACCCATCAACCAAACTTGCCTCGCTGGAAGAGTACCGCCGGAAGCGGGATTTCAGCCGCACCCCGGAGCCCTTGGGCAACGAAGGGGGAGACGAAAACCTCTTCGTGATCCAAAAGCACGCCGCTTCGCACCTGCACTACGATCTACGCCTCCGCCTGCACGGCGCCCTCAAAAGCTGGGCCCTCAGCAAAGGCCCCTCCCTCGATCCGGGCCAGCATAGGTTGGCCAACCAGGTCGAAGATCATCCGATCGAATACGCCGGTTTTGAAGGTGTCATCCCCGCCGGGAACTACGGCGCCGGTACGGTGCTGATCTGGGACCGCGGGACCTGGGAGCCTTTGGAGGGGGGAAAGGGCGCCTACTACCACGGACGGCTCCACTTCATCCTGCACGGCGAGCGGCTGAAGGGGAGTTGGACGCTGACCCGCGAGGAGCCGGGGTCGAAGAGATGGATCCTGGTGAAGGACCCGGACGACTTTGCCACCCAGCAGGATGTGCTGGCCCAGGCGACCAGCGTGGTGAGCGGCCGCACGCTCGAGGAGGTGGCCGCCGACCGCGACCGGCTCTGGAGCAGCGAGGCGGGCGAGATCCCGCCGGAAAGTCCCCCCGGTTTCGGCCATCCCCCCGGAGCAAGCCTCCCCGACTTCGTCGAGCCCGAGGCCGCCACCTTGGTGGACCGCCCTCCCCCCGGCGATGGCTGGCTGCACGAGATCAAGTACGACGGCTACCGGATGGGGTGCCGTATCGACCGCGACGGGAAGGGGATCCGCTTCTATACCCGCAAAGGGTACGATTTCACCGACCGGCTTCCCACCCTGGCCGCCGCGGCCGGGAAGCTCAGGCTCTCCCGTGGATGGCTCGACGGCGAAATCGTCGTCTTCACCTCCGAAGGAAAATCCGATTTCCACGCCCTCCAGAACGCCTTCCGTGGTGGCAACGACCGCAACGTCGTCTACCTGGTCTTCGACCTCCTCAACTACGAGGGGTACGACATCCGCGGCGCTCCTCTCACCGAACGAAAGATGCTCCTCGCCGAACTGATCCCCCCCGACAGTTCCATCCGGTACGTCGATCACGTCACGGGGCAGGGGGAGGATTTCTACCAGGCCGTCTGCGACCGCAACATCGAGGGGATCGTCAGCAAGCGCGTCGATTCGCAGTACGTCTCCCAGCGCTCCCGGGACTGGGTGAAGACCCGCTGTGCCCAACGCCAGGAATTCGTGGTCGGGGGATACACCGAATCAGGTGCCGGAAGGCCGTTCGGTTCCCTGCTGGCGGGGTACTTCGACCAGGAGGGGAGGCTCGTCTTCGCCGGCAAGATCAAGACCGGCTACCGGCCGTCGGAGAGCGGGGAGCTTTTGAAAACGCTGGAAAAGTACGAGCAGCCGGAGCCGGCCTTCGACAATCCCCCCTCCGGGATCGAATACCGCAACCCGCACTGGCTGCGGCCTGAGCTGGTGGCGGAGGTGGCCTTCGGGGAGATCTCGGGGAGTGGCCTATTGCGTCATGCCTCCTTCAAGGGGCTCAGGATGGACAAGAGCGCTGCCGAGGTACGGCTGGAGCCCATCCTCACCCTGGCCCTCTCCCCCGATGGGGGCGAGGGGGGATGAAGTGAGGGCCGCTGCCCGAAATAAAGGTGAGGAAAACGAAAAAGGGCCCAGCCTCCTGGCTGGACCCTTTTATCGGTGCATCTGCGTTCCGTGCGCTTAGAACAGCCTGAGGACTGCCTGGGCTGCCTGAGAAGACATGGAGAGCGAGGTGGTGCCCAGAGACTGACGGGTCTGCAGCATCAGCATGTTGGCGCCTTCCTGGTTCATGTCGGCCAGGGTCAAGTTGTCCGCACCGGTCTGCAGCGTGTTGATCATGCTGTCGGTGAAGTTCTGACGGGTGGTGATGATGTTCAGGTTGGCGGCCAGGGTCTGGGTGTTGGTCCTCAGGGTGGTGATCGCCGAGTCCATCTTCGCCGAGTCGGAGGTGATGTCGGAAGTGGTCTGCCAGTTGTTGCTGGCGCCGGAGAGGCTGAGACCGGTGGCGTTGGCCTGGAAGCCGATGACCTGCAGGGTGGAGGTGGCCTTCTCGTTGAAGTTGACGGTCAGGGTGTTGACCGAGCTCAGCAGGTTGAGGCCCTGGTACCCGGAGTCGGACGACAGGTTGTCGATCTGGCTGCGGATGGTGTCGTACTGGGATGCCAGCTTGGACTGCACGTTGGTATCGGAGGTGGAGAGGGCGGAGGTGGCGATACCTTTGGCTGCCTGGATCAGACCGGTGATGGCGGTGATGCCGGCGTTGGCGGCGTTAACGGTCTGGACCGCTTCGGACAGGCCGTCCTTGCGGTCGGCAAGGTCGCTGGCGCGCTGGTTGGCGTTTTGTGCCGCGAAATAGTTGGTCGGGTTGTCGAGTGCGCTGTTGACGTTTTTGCCCGAAGACAGCCTCTGCTGGGTCCTGTTCAAAAGCTGGCTGGTCTGCTGGAGATTGAGAAGGTTGGTCCTCATGCCTGCGGTGAGAGAGATGTCGCTGACGCTCATGGTGATACTCCTTTCTTGGTTTTGCTCTGCCATTCTTGGCAGAGGTTGGTGTTGGTGCTGCGCCTGTTGTCAAAGAAACTGGATCAAAGCCGGTCGCGTACCTTGGGCCACACTAACAAAATCACGGAGACCGCCATTCTGGTTGTCATCCGCCGTGACAGATGGTCGTGCAGTCGATACAGGACTGCTTATCGCCGCGTCAAAAAATTACTTTAGGAGTTTTTTCGCCGATTTCTTTGTGTTTATAAGCACTTAATAGAATCGATTAACGTGCGGTGGGGAATATGAGAAGGTATCATTAAGTATTACCGATAATACCTGGGCGGGAGTCGCCGAAGGCCGGGCGGGGAGCGGGTTTGCCGCACTTTTTGCGTTTAATTCATTTGACTTTTCGGACATGTTCTGGTTTAACGCAGTGATAAGAATTTCGACAATGGTGACAGCGGTAATACTTTCCGGGTAATTTTATGTCATAGCAATCGAAGTCTCATACATCACAGATAGATACACGATAATACTAAACCACTCGCGAGGGTGGGGCGGAAAGCCATAGGGTCTCACGCAGACAGCCGGGTTGCCGAAATATCTCTGACAAGGATTGCGGCGACCCTTTTTTTTTGATGGAGCATTAAAGCCGGCTCATCGGTCGCGGCAGCCACCTCAGCAGATGTTTCCCCCCTCCCTCCGGCTGCAATACCACAGGAGCTGCACCTCGATGCCTGACACCGCGAATCTGCACCTGGAAACTCCGATCATGCTGGGGGCCTACGAGCATCTCAAGGAACTCCAGCAGGACCAGGAGAGCCTCGACATGCTCATGAAGGCCATCGAGTGCCTCCCCATCCAGACCGGCATCACGGTGACCGACATGCATGGCAGGATCCTGTACGTGAACGCGGTGCAGGCCGCCATGCACGGCTACCGCTCCGCCGAGCTCCTCGGCGAGGATGCCGACCTCTTTTCGCAGCCGGGCGACGCCGTCATCTTCCGCCAGCTGGCCCTGGCCGGCACCTCCATCACCAATCTCGAGTGCCAAAACGTCAAGAAAAGCGGCGCCCGCTTTCCGGTCGTCATAAATTCCACCCCGCTTCGCAACGCCCGCGGCCGCTGCATCGCGGTAGTCACCGCCTGCGAGGACATCACCGGGCTCAAGGCCTCGGAGAAGCAGATCGAGCAGCTCTCCTACTACGACCCCATCAGCGGTCTCCCCAACCGGACGCTCTTTCTCACCCGGCTGGAGAAGGCCCTGGACCTCGCCCGCCGCAACGGGCGCGGAGTGGCCGTCTTCTTCCTGGACCTCGACAACTTCAAGTACCTGCTCGATACCAGGGGGCACGCCTTCGGCGACCAGCTCCTGAAGGAGGTCGGGCGCCGGCTGACCGTGCATCTGCGCGAGGTGCACGGCTTGGGGCACCTGGGGACCGATCAGTTCCTGGTCATGCTTCCCACCTCCGGGGAGGAGGACGCCGCCATCGAAGCCGGCAGGCTCCAGGCGCTCTTCGCCACCCCCTTCACCATCGACGGGGTGGAGATCGCCAGTTCCGCGAGCATCGGCATCGCCCTCTATCCTGACGACGGCCACTTGGTCGACGACATGCTGAGATGCTCCGATTCCGCCATGTCCCACGCCAAGCAGGAAGGGAAGGGGAACTGCCAGTTCTACTCCCATGAGATCAACAGCAGGAGGATGCGCCGGGTGGCGTTGGAGAACAGCATCCGGCGCGGGCTTTCCTTAGGCGAGTTCTCCCTCCACTACCAGCCGCAGTGGGACCTGAAGAGCGACCGCCTGGTCGGGGTCGAGGCGCTTTTGCGCTGGGAGAGCGCCCAGTTCGGAACCGTTACCCCCGACGAATTCATCCCCATCGCCGAGATGTCCGGCCTCATCATGGACCTGGGCGAGATGGTCTTGACCGCCGCCTGCCTGCAGGCCAAGGCCTGGGCCGAGACCCTGGGCGGGTTGAAGGTGGCCGTCAACATCTCCGGCCGGCAGTTCGGCCACCCCGATTTCCTCTCCTCGGTGGCGCGCATCGTCGAAAAGACCGGAGTCCACCCCTCCTCCCTGGAGCTCGAGTTCACCGAGAGCGTCATCATGTCCAAGGCAAGCCGCAACATCGAGTCGCTGCGGGCCCTGAAGGAGATGGGGATGCAGCTTGCCATCGACGACTTCGGGACCGGCTATTCCTCGCTTAGCTACCTGAAGCACTTCCCCATCGACGTCATCAAGATCGATCGCTCCTTCATCGGGGAATCGTTGGCCGACGGCGACGACGCGGCCATCGTGGAGGCCATCATCAGCATGGGGCACAGCATGAAGCTCAAGGTGGTTGCCGAAGGGGTGGAGAGCGCCGAACAGCTGCAGTTTTTGAAGGAGCTCGGCTGCGACGGCGCCCAGGGGTTTTTCCTCGCCCCTCCCATGACTTCCGAAGAGCTGCGCAAAAGGGTCGAGGTGGACCGCCGTGCCACTGCCTGAGGGTGAAATCACGCGCTGTTCCTGGTCGGGCAGCGATCCGCTGTACCGGGATTACCACGACCTCGAGTGGGGGGTGCCGGTTCACGACGACCGCCGGCTGTTCGAGTTCCTCACCCTCGAGGGGGCCCAGGCCGGGCTTTCCTGGCTGACCATCCTCAGAAAACGGGAGGGGTACCGCCGCGCCTTTGACGGGTTCGATCCCGAGGCGGTGGCCCGCTTCGGCGAGGCCGACTTCCGCCGCCTGATGGAGGACCCCTCCATCGTGCGCAACCGCCTGAAGATCTCCTCCACCATGGACAACGCCCGCGCCTTTCTCGCCATCCGGGAAGGGTTCGGCTCCTTCGACGCCTACCTCTGGCGCTTCGTGGACGGCGTCCCCGTCCAAAACGCCTGGAGGACCCTCTCCGAAGTCCCCGCTTCCACCCCCCTCTCCGATGCCTTGAGCCGCGATTTGAAGAAGCGGGGATTCCGCTTCGTCGGCACCACCATCTGCTATTCCCTCATGCAGGCCGTCGGCCTTGTCAACGATCACACCACCGACTGTTTCAGGTGGAAAGAGCTGCGGCGATAACTGTAATCGGGGGGCTTCGGTTGGGTCCCCGCGTGGCACAATTCGGGGCCTCCATGGTCGGGACGCCGACAGGCCGTGCAGGTCGGCCCGCCATTGACAGCAGGGTGCCGGGCACCGATGTATACGGTATCTTTGTCGATGCGGATTAGTCTGTGCTCATCGTACGGCTCTTTTTCGTAATTAAGCGTTTGCCTCTCCTCTCAAATTCAGGTACTTTTTCACCAGCGGCGTAAGCCGCAATTTATGTTTATGAAGGGACATAACAGTATGTTACGACGTACCAAGATTGTCGCCACCGTAGGTCCAGCCTCCGACTCGCCGGAAAGGCTCAACGCCCTCATGCAGGCCGGGGTCAACGTCTTCCGTCTCAATTTTTCCCACGGCGGCCACGCCAACAAGGCGGAAGTGATCCGCACCATCCGTGAGATCTCGCTCCAGCACCAGCGCGCGGTCGCCATCCTGGGGGACCTGCAGGGACCCAAGATCCGCACCGGGCTCATGGAGGGGGGCGCCTTCGATCTCGTCACCGGCAGCGAGGTGGTGGTCACCACCCGCGATGTCCTCGGCGTGGGGAACACCATCCCCACCATCTACCGCGGGCTTCCCAACGACGTGGTCGCGGGGGACCGCATCCTCCTCGACGACGGCCTCATGGAGCTGAAGGTCCTCGGTGTCGACGGCCAGGACGTGCGCTGCCAGGTGATCACCGGCGGCATCCTCAAGGACCGCAAGGGGATGAACCTCCCCGGTGTCAACGTCTCCACCCCCGCCCTCACCGACAAGGACCGCGAGGACCTCGACTTCTGTATCCGGCAGGAGCTCGATTACGTGGCCCTCTCCTTCGTGCGTCACCCCGCCGACGTGGTAGAGCTCAAGCAGATCCTCAAGCAGCGCAATTCCGACCTGCGGGTGATCGCCAAGATCGAGAAGCCGGAGGCGGTGACCAACTTCGACGCCATCCTGGAGGTCTCCGACGGCGCCATGGTGGCCCGCGGCGATCTCGGCGTCGAGATCAATCCGGAGAAGGTCCCCCTCATCCAGAAGCGGATCATCCGTGCCTGCAACCAGGCCGGCAAGCCGGTCATCACCGCCACCCAGATGCTCGAGAGCATGGTGCTGAATCCCCGCCCCACCAGGGCCGAGGTTTCCGACGTGGCCAACGCCATCCTCGACGGGACCGATGCGGTCATGCTCTCCGCCGAGACGGCCTCCGGGAAGTATCCGGTGGAAGCGGTCTACATGATGGCCCAGGTGGCCGGGGACGTGGAGGGGGACCCCGCGCTCAAGCAGCAGGTCTTCCGCACCTTCACCGACGAGGATTCGCCGAACCTCTCGGAGGTGATCGGACAGGCTGCCTGCCGGGTCGCCGAGAGCGTCAGCGCGGCCGCCATCCTGGCCTTCACCCAGACCGGCAGCACCGCCGCCCTGGTCTCCAAGTACCGCCCGTCGGTTCCCATCGTGGCGGTGACCCCCAACACCAAGGTCCGCCGCCGCCTCGCCCTCTACGCCAGCGTCAGGTCGCTCAGGGTCGACATCGAGGGGGATACCGAGGCGCAGATCAGGTCGGTCGAGGAGGCGGTCCTTTCCCGCGGCGGGTTCAAGAAGGGGGACGTGGTGGTGATCACCATGGGAAGCCCGCTATCCGCCCCGGGTACCACCAACCTCTTGAAGGTGCACCGCCTCGGCATGCCCGATTTCTACGGGCAGGTGGAGGGGTAGGACCGCCTGCCGTGCCCATCAGCCGATCTCCCTGCCACGCGCAACAACTGGTGCCGCCGCATCGAGAAATCGGTTCGGCGGCGGGGAAGCCGCCTTGACTATCCATGGTCAAATGTTAAAAACTTCTTATGCGTGAAGGGGGCGGTGATAAGGAGACGCTGATGGAGAAAAACATGGTCAAGATCGTTTCGTGCGACGTAACCGATTGCTCATACAACAAGCATAACGCCTGCCACACCCTGGCCATCACGGTGGGTGGTCCTGCCGATCCGTGCCCGAGCTGCGACACCTACCTGCACGGCAACCAGAAGGGTGGCCTGCTCGACGTGCAGGGGGGGATCGGTGCCTGCAAGGTCGAAAACTGCACCTTCAACCAATCACTCGAATGCAACGCGCCCGGCGTGAAGGTGGGGGTACACGAGTCACACCCGGACTGCATGACCTACAAGTCGAGGTAACCTCCGCCCTTTTGGGAGCCCGCTCCCGCTACCCTGCCTCCCCCTTCCGCCTTTCACTCGTCTACTTTCAGGTGATGATCGCCCCCTTCCCCCCCTTCGTCCCTTCGGGCGAGCGGGGGGCGGGGAAGATGGATGCGCCCTCACCCCGCTCGGGCCCCCTTCCCGGGGGGCCTCGAGACGGTACGAGGGGGAACTGGGAGGATCGACATTTAGCGCATCTTCGGTATCCTTTGTCTGCCGGATACGGCCATAACACTACCTGATTAGCGCCAATCTTCCGCTGGAAGACAAGCGCGACATATTACGTCGTAGGTGGTTCATATAATCACGGCACATTCCATCCGAGGAGGCTGCCGTGAAGAATCGTTTCCAGTTCCAGTCAGGC
>NZ_BLXW01000041.1:0-44472 GCF_054784495.1 Geomonas sp. Red276 | reverse complement strand
TCAGTACCGCTTTAACCGTCGTTTCGATCTTGCTGCTATGCTTCCCCGCCTCGCTGCTGCCGCTGCCCGGACTGGCAGCCGACCAGAGCGGTGGTTACGCCTAGCGGAAGATTGGCGCTAATCAGGTAAAGAAATAGGTATTGTGCCCCCGGAAAGAGGAAGTCGGCTTTCCCTCTGAGGGTGCCCCGGATTGACTCGGTTTTTTCCCCTTCAGGGTTGCGGCTGTGCCCTCTTACGATAAAAGTTAGATGATTTTATCTTTCGCCAAGGAGGAGCAGCATGACGACTACCCGGCCTAAAAGAATCAACGATTACAAGCTTCCCAAAACTGCGCAGTTGCATCCATCCCCCACCGATTGGCGCGACCAGGTGATTTATTTTCTGCTTCCGGACCGCTTCAGCGACGGGAAGGAAACGGGCGCGCCGCTTGATCGCAGCAAGATAGCGGCAGCGCGGGTGGCCCCTGAAGGAGGGAGCTGGAGCTGGCTTAACTGGGCGGACTCCGGCGCCGGCAGATGGCAAGGGGGAACCATCAAGGGGGTGAAGTCGAAGATCTCTTACCTGAAGGAGCTGGGGGCCACCACCATCTGGCTCGGCCCCATCTTCAAGCAAAGGCGCGGCCTGACCACTTATCATGGCTACGGCATCCAGGATTTCCTGGAGGTGGACCCGCGCTTCGGCACCCGCCAGGACCTCATCGAGATGGTCGCGGCGGCCCACAAGGAAGGGATGTACGTCATCATGGACATCATCTTCAACCATACCGGCTGCAACTGGGTCTACCCTCCCAATGAGCGCAAGGTCGGTTACACGACGGGGCAGTACCCGTTCGGTGCCTGGCTTAACAAGGATAACCAGCCGATCAAAAAAATCGCCGGCAACGAGGATGCGGTCTGGCCGGCGGAGCTGCAGGACCCGGAAGCGTACACGAGGGCCGGAACGGGGGATCTCGGAAAGGGTGACATCGACGATCCCTATGCGGAGAACAAACGGACCGACTTCGAGGATCTGCGGGATCTCGACGTTATCAAGGACCCCGTCCTCACGAACCTGGCGCGCTGCTACAAGTACTGGATTGCGGAGGCCGACGTCGACGGTTTCCGGATCGATACCATGAAACATGTCCCCCTGGCCCAGGCCCGCAACTTCTGCGGCGCGATCAAGGAGTTTGCCGAACAGGTCGGCAAACGCGACTTCTTCCTGGTTGCCGAGGCGGCAGGCGGGAGCTTCGTCCAGAACCGTTACCTCGACATCCTCGGGCGCAATCTCAACGCCGCCCTGGACATCGGCGAAATGAGGTCCACTCTCTGCGACGTCGGCAAGGGGTTCGCCCACCCCAACGCCTACTTCAGCCAGTTCAACGAGTGGGATGACCAGATGGGCTCCCACCGCACCTTTGGCTCGCACCACGTCTCCATCTCCGACGACCACGACCATGTCTTCGGCGACAAGCTCCGCATCAGCGCCGACTGCTCGGTGGAACATCAGGCGGTCGTCCCCACCGCGACCCAGCTCTTCACCCTCGGGATCCCCTGCATCTACTACGGCACCGAGCAAGGCTTCACCGGTCCCGAGAAATCGGAACGGCAATGGCTGCCGGATTGGGGAAAGAGCGACCGTTACCTGCGCGAGGCGATGTTCGGCCCCAAGCACCCGCACAAGAACTGCTTCGAGGAGGTCAAGAAAAACTGCACCGATTGCAGCAACTGCGTGGACAAGACCATGCCGGGCTTTGGCCCCTTCGGGACCTCCGGCGCCCACTGCTTTAACAAAAAGAGTGCGACCTACGTCCGCATGGCGGCACTGGGCTTGGTGCGCAAGGAGATCCTTGCCCTGCGCCGCGGCAGGCAGTACCTGCGCAAGATTTCCTTCCTTTCCAACGGATACGACTTCCACGGTCCGGGTCAGATCATGGCGTGGTCGAGGGTGTTCGATGAGCAGGAGGCCGTCTGCGTGGTGAATCAGCACGGCGCGGAAAGCCGTGGCGCGCGCATCATCGTGGACGCGGGGCTCAACCCGGAAGGGAGCAGCCTGGTCATCAAGGCGAATACCGAGGAGGCCGCAGCGAAGGCGAGCGGCAAGGCGTACGGTAAGCCGCAGTATGCGGTAGGAAAGAAGCTAAAGGTGGAGAGGGAGCCGGACGGCACGGCCTACATCGAGGTGTATGACCTGCAGCCGGCCGAGGTCCTGGTACTGGTGAATCAGGCATAGTCCACCGGGCCACTCCGGCACAGGCCGCCTGTCGCCGAGGAGAAGCGGGGGGAACGCCAGTGCAATTATGCGTTTCTCTCAGGGACCGCAAAAGGGGGCAGGCTACTTAGGTAACCTGCTCCCTTTCATATTACTGGTGACAACCTTTCGGCGAATTCGGGGGACACATATAGGGCAGGCGGCTGAGGTACTCATGTGTGGTAAAGATATCCCGGGAAAAGCACTTCCCTGAAGGGGCGAGGGTATATCACGAACGATTCCTAGGTGGCCGCATTACAGACGGATGCAAAACCGGGCGCCGCCTTCAACGTTGCTAACGGTGAGGCTCCCCTTGAAATGGCTCTCGATGATGGTCTTCGATATGAAAAGACCGATCCCGGTCCCTTTGTGGTCGTCTTTGGTCGTGAAGTAGGGGTCGAAGATCCTGTCTATCACCTCTTCGGGGATGCCCCCTGCGTTATCGGTAACGGTGACGAATACTCCCTCGCATTCCTGTCCCACGCTGGCCACGATCAACGGCTCCGGCGTCTTCCGTTCGGCAAAGGCGTCCACTGCGTTGTTCATGATGTTCAAAAGCACCTGGATGAACTCGTTGCGGTATCCGGTAACGGTGACCGCATCGTCGACCGAACCGGTGCGGACCGTGATCCGCTCGTCCCTGAAGCGCTTTTCCAAAAGGGAGAGGGAACTCGCCAGCGCCTCGCTCACCTTGAAGCGGCTCTCCTCCTTGTCCTGCTTGAAGAAGTTTCTGAAGTCGTCGATGGTCTTCGACAGGTAGTTGACCTGCTCCATCGATTTCCGGGCGTTCTTCAGCACCAGTTCACCGGACAGAGTCCCCATTTCGCAAGCGAGGGAGAGTTCCTGGGCCAAAAGGCCTATGATGTTCAGCGGCTGACGCCACTGGTGCGCGATGTCCCTGATCATGTCCCCCAGGGCAGCCTGCCGGCTCTGAACCAACAACAGCCGGTCCTTTTCCTTGATGACGGCCGTCCGTTGGGAAACCTCCCTCTCGAGCATCTCGTTGAGGCTTAACAGGGCCTCTTCGTTGCTCTTTCGAACGGTGATGTCGCGGGCGATGGTGGATATGCTGAATACCATTCCCTGCGGATCACGGATGGGCGAGACGGTGAGGGCGACGTCTATCAAACGATCGTCTTTGGTGCAACGCCTCGATTCGTACTGGATAAGACTCTCTCCACGCCAAATCGCCGCCTGGATTTCCTTTTCCTCCCCGTGCCTATCGGGAGGGACAATTCTATTTATGGTCTGGCCTATTATCTCATCAGCTCTATAACCAAAGATTTTCTCTGCGCCACGGTTCCAGGTAATAATTGTGCCATCCAGGTTCTTGCCAATGATAGCATCGTCGGAATGTTCTACTATTGCTGCCAGGAATTCAACGCAAACATCGTCGTCACTTATTGAAGTTTTCATGGCCGTACGCCTAACATTGCGGTTAAAACTGCACAACGCCAAGACAGCCTGTTTTGATGCAACTATATCACCACACAAACCGATCGCAAATGTGACACAGGCCAGCTTCCTGTACTACAGTGCCCATTGGCCTCTTACAGTTAAGCAAGTCTTATTGTACAGAGTTAACAGGACAATAAACAGGGCGAGACCTGCCCAGGGGCCAGAAGGCCGCAAAAAGGGGGGCCGTTGGGGGCCGTTGGGGGCCGTTGGGGGCCGTTCCGGGGCCGTTCCGGGGACACAATACCTAGTAAAGGTCGACACAAGTAGGGCCTGCGGCCGGGGGCTCATGTGTTGTAAAGATATCCGTATTGTATCCCGGTAAGAAAGCCCTAAAAACGAGGGGGCACCGGTTCCGCCGGCGCCCCCGAAGTAATTGCCAAGGTGCTGCTACGTTCAATTCCGGGCGGCTGTCGGTACCCAGAAGTAGGAACTCGAGACTCCGGTCCCGCCGCCGGTCGTTACGGAGATCTTCCCACTGGTGGCACCGATGTGAAGTGGGTGGAAGCCGCCTGCGTCACCTGCGGCAACGCCCGCACCCGAAGCCAAGGGAGCCGATGACGTCAAGGTTACCGTCATTGCATCCGCCGAAAGGACTGCCGTCGCCGGGACAGAAACAGAGGTGTTGGCCACTTGCTGGGTCACCCCGGTCACGGTTCTGGTTCCGTGCATCGCCTCACTGATACCACGCTCATCGCGAACGTGGTAGGCCCTCGACGAGCTGGTCATAGCAATGCGGACAGATGCCGTGGCTGAACAGGGCTTCGGAGTGTTCAGTTATGTAAGTTTCCAGTTGTTGCCATATCGCTTGGTCGGTGCGTATTTTTTTACAGTAGCTGCAGATCGGGATCACACCTTTCAGTACCTTGATCTCTTCTTCCAGCTTTTTCCGGAGCGCCTCCTGGGCCTCCACCCGATCGGTCACGTCGATGCAGCTGCCGATGTAACCGGCAAATTCGCCCCGTTCGTCCTCGAAGGGGACCCCGCGGTCGAAAATCCAGCGGTAAACGCCGTCGTGCCGCTGCAGGCGGTACTCCATTTCGAACACCTTGCGCTGTCTGAAGTGGGTCAGATAGATGTCGAGGCAACGCTCGAAGTCGTCGGGATGCACCCCTTCGGCCCACCCGTTGCCATACTCCTCTTCCATGGACCGCCCTCTGAATTCGAGCCACTGGTCATTGAAGTAATCGCAAAGCGATTCGGTGTTGGCTCTCCAAATCAATATGGGAGCTTGTTCCACTAAGGAGCAGTATTCCGGAAGCGATAGACGTTCACCCGCCATTTCTGTCAACTCCTGTAGGTAGCAAAGGGACTCTGGCGCCTCGCTGTCTGGGCGAGGCCACGACATTCATTTCGATGGCAGCACTGGTTTCAAACTATAGCGGATTTTTTCCAGTGGACTCGAAAAAATGCAGCAAGTGGGGTGGGGAAGCAGGAGGGAGCAATGCCAATCGAGTCCCAGGGGGTCTCGAGTCCCTGGGGGGCTGGTCTGAATTCTGAACTTCTGAGGGGATGTACTTGATATTTGATATTTGCACGGTCCTTCCTTAAGCTGCCGGCCCGGTTGTTCATCACGAAATATCAAATATCAGTTCGCGGTAGGGATGCCGGTTTCCCGGCACCCCGTAGTAGTTGTAATGCCCTTGCACCACGGATTTTAACCAACTTCCTTGCTCTGGAAGCGGTCGATGTCGGTTTCGCAGCAACGTTTCACGTATTTCTCCGATCTTGGCTCGCAGCTTCTTTGCGATGGTCTTTCTTCGGATTGTGAAACGTCCGTCTTTTCTGCGCTTTGCGCAGATGTGGGTAAAACCCAGGAAGTCGAACGTTCCCGGCCGCCCCTCTCCTCGCTCGATTCGATTGCTTTCGGCAAATCGCCCGAACTCTATCAGCCGGGTCTTGCTTTCATGCAACTCCAACTCGAACTTGGAAAGCCTTTCCTTCAACGCGGCACGGAATCGTCTTGCATCGGAGCAGTTTTGGAATCCCATCACGAAGTCATCAACATATCTGACGATATAGACTTCGCCGCGTGCATGGTGGCGACGCCACCACTTTACCCACTGGTCCAAGACGTAATGCAGATAGATGTTCGCCAACAACGGCGAGATCACGGCACCCTGTGGCGTCCCCACCACCGTCTTAGTCCACTCACCCTCCTCCGACACTCCGGCTCGCAGAAACTTCCTGACCAGTCGGAGCATTCTCGGATCGGCGATGCGATGCTCCAAGAACTTCATCATCCACCCGTGATCGACCGAGTCGTAGAAGCCTCGTATGTCCGCATCGAGCACCCAGCCTACCTTCATCCGCGTGATCGCAACGTAGATGGCGTCAAGGGCGTCATGCTGGCTTCGGCCCGGTCTCGATCCGTAGCTGAAGCCTATGAAATCCTCCTCGTACACGGCTTGGAGAACTTGCACAAGCGCCTGTTGGACTATCTTGTCTTCCAGCGCGGCTATGCCAATCGGCCTTTGGCTGCCGTCAGGCTTGGGAATCCACGCCCTCTTGCTTGGCCTTGCCCGATAGTGTCCGCCCTGGATACGGTCATGGAGGCCAGGAAGTTTCTCTTCGAGATTTTCCCCGTACTCCTCCCATGTAATGCCATCTATGCCTGCTGCGGCACTCCGTTTGAGGGCATGATACGACGCCCTTAAAAGGTCGATGGTGACATGGTGCAGGAGGCTCGTAAACTGTTGCCGCGAGTCCCTCTTCGCTGCTTCTCGTACCCTGTCCAGGCCGCTCGACATTGCTTCCGGCCTCGGCGTGCCGGTCATGGTCGTCTGGGCAGAGTTTCCCTTGGCCACGGCGCTTCTCTCCACGGACTCCGCATGCGGTTGGCCCACTCTTTCAGGTTGTGCGCATTCGTTCGTCCGCTTCACAGATACTACCCCCGTGTCCGACTTCCCGTTCGCGTGCATGTCGGGATTGTGGCCTCCGGCCTTTCCCCGACCGGGCCTTGCGCGGGACTACGCTCGACCGCTCACGGTATCTCCCGGTTTCCGTACAATGAGCGTTTGCATACATGCCTTGGGTCTTTGACTCCGCGGGTCCAACGTGTCGCTCGCGCTAGCGCGGCACGCCGATGCTGCCTTCCCCACCGTACTACAAGGTCGGCACCCGGACCGGTGATTTCGGAGCTCGTAGCCATGCCTGCATGCCCCCTGTCAACGCTTCGCCGCCACCTTACGGTAGGCCGACGCATGACTCGGAGTGTCAGCTGGTCGCTAGCCTTTACTAACAGTGGATTTTCACCACCGACTCATTGCCGGCTTTTACCGGCGCTTTCAGTACGTCCCTTCGTAATACCCCTGATGTTGCTTTGCCGAAGGAGATCGCCGAGCTTATGATTGTGAAAGAACGAACTTATCTGATTTTCAAGGGTGACGGTTTCTGCTACACTCGGGCTCATAGCGTCCTTTCTCTGTTAAGATGTATTTGCTGTGGAGCAAAGCCATTTTAATACAGATTGCGACGCTATTATATTTTTAATTACAGCAACTTACACCATTTCGACATCTGCGAAGGTTGAGTTATAAAGATATCGGTACCGTGCCCCAAATGGAGGAACTTATACGTCCAGCATTTCCCGTACCCGCCTTAGCAGATCGGTCGGCTGCACCGGCTTCATGATCAACTCTATCCCGTTTTCCGACACCCCCCGGTCCTCGATGAAGTCGGCGGTATACCCGCTGGAAAAGAGAGCCCGGGTCGCCGGGCTGATGCGCTGGATCTCTTCAAAGGCCTCCTTACCGTTCTTTTTCGGCATGATGACATCCATGATGATCAGCCCGATCCGCTCCTGGTTATCCTTGAATTTCGCGACGGCATCCTCGCCGTCTTCCGCAAGGATCGTCTCGTACCCGTGGTTTCTCAGGACCTGCGACACCAGTTCGCGGACAGCGGGGTCGTCCTCGGCGACCAGGATCGTTTCGCTCCCCCTCCGCGGGGGCTCGCCCCGGACTTCACCGGCTACCGGTTTTCCCTCGCCCTCCTTGAGCGGGAGGTAGATCCGGAAGGTGGTTCCCCTTCCTGGTTCGCTGTAGACATTGATGAAGCCCTTGTGCTGCTTGATGATGCCGTAGGTGATCGCCATGCCGAGGCCCGTCCCTTTGCCGACCTCCTTGGTGGTAAAGAAAGGCTCGAAGATATGTTCCAGGTGCTCCTTTCTGATCCCGGCTCCGGTATCGGACACCGTTAAAAGGGCATACGCGCCGGGTGAGACGTTGTGCTTTCTGGAGTCGGTCAGGGAATCCTCCAGAACGACCCGCTCGGTTTTGACGGAAACGACGCCGCCGTTTCCAATGGCGTCCCGGGCATTGGTGGCCAGGTTGATCAACACCTGTTCCAGCCGCCCCCGGTCGGCGGTCACGGGAAGGTCCCCCTCGCAAAACGAGACATTGAACGTGATGTCTTCACCGATGATCCGCTCCAGGAACGTCTGGACATGCTGGATGATGTCGTTGAGGTCATCGTGTTTCATCACCAGCGCCTGCTTGCGGCTGAACGCCAGCAGCCCCCGGGTGAGATTGCCGGCCTTCTCGGCGGAGGAGGCGATCGCATCGACCATGCTCTTTTGTTTTTCGCTTAAGCTATCGTCTCCCTGGAGAAGGGAGCAGTACCCGGCGACCACCATCAGGATGTTGTTAAAATCGTGGGCTACTCCGCCGGCAAGCTGGCCGACGGCCTCCATCTTCTGGGACTGCCGCAGTTGTTCCTCGCTGCGGCGCAGCGCCTCTTCCGCGAGTTTGTGTTCGGATATGTCCTTGACGAACACCGAAAAAAGAACGTCCTCGACCGGCACGGAGCTGACACTTACCTCGACCGGGAAAATGCTGCCGTCCTTGCGCCTGTGTTCCGACTCGAACCTGCCGGAGCCGGCCTCCCTCAGTTTACGGGCTCGGGCTTCGACCGCATCCTTGGAATCGTTGACATCGAGGCGATCTATGGGCATTCCGATCAGTTCGTCACGGCAGTACCCGCTCATGGCACAGTAGGCTTCGTTCACGTTGACGATTTTCAGCTGGGAATCGATCAGCCAGAAACCTTCCATGGTTGATTGGAGAATGGCACGGTGGAGATTTTCAGCTCTTTCCAGTTCGGCGTTTTTCTTCAGCAGTTGCTCGGTTCGGATGGCAACCTGGTTTTCCAGCGCGATCGCCTGCCGTTCGATCTGGCGAAACGCCATGGAGTTGTTGAGGGCAAGCGCTATGGGAGGAGCGAGCAGGTGGATGATCTCGTCCGTCTCCCCGATACGGTCGATCTCCGGCAGGTCGAAAAGCAGCAGCATGCCGACCCGTTCGCGCCCGGCGATCAGCGGATAGCGCGCCTGGGAGCGGATGCCGGCCCGTTTCAACACCGCCTTGGCAGGGTGGCCTTCGGGAAAGTGTTCAACCAGGCGAGGAAGGTCCTCATCTTGCGCGCCTGGGCAAAAAAAGGGGACATCGCCCGCGGTGACCATCGACAAACGCCGTCGCGGGCTCACCGACAGGATTTCATGGCACTCCGCCTGCTTGTCGTGGACGACAAGCATCACCGTCCTGGCCCCGGTCAATTCCCGCAACTGTTCGGTGAGGAGCTCTCCGAGGGTCTGGGGGGCGGCCGAGGCCAGCAGTTGCGAAATGATGTCGACTGCCAACAGTTGGGCGGAAAGTCTCGCGTCGGTACGGCTCATGACGTTTCCCCCGTGGAGCCGGCCTTTACGGAACCCGCCCGTGCCTGAAGCAGGCTCTCCAGCATGGTGTCCAGGGAAACGGGCTCGACCCGCCAGGGCAATCCGGTATAGCTGGAAAACTCCCGAAGCTGACGCTCGGGGACCCCCACGATGCCGGTGTCCAGATAGACGAGCACTCCCCGGTGCTCCCCCATCAAACCGTGAGCCACTGTCTCGTCAAGCCCCAGCTCCCTTTTCATGATGTGCTCCCACCTCAGGGCCCATTCCGGCAACACCAGAAAGGCCCCCTCCTGCATCAGCTGCCGATACCGTTGCCGTCCGACAAGCAACTGGGCGCAGTTGATGGCCGCCACCCTCCCCACCCGGTACCTTTTGGCTATATCGAGCAGGTGAGCCGAGCAGTCCCCGTACACAAGCACAAGGGTGCCGTTTTTTTCGTCGAGCCGCGCCAGGGCGCTGGTGAGCTCCCGCTCGAGCCTGACGGGTTCCATATGCAGCATCGAGTCGAGAACGAAGAGCTCTCCGCCGATCTTCCCTTCGCGGAGCAGTTCCTCCATTTCATTGCGCAGGACTCCGCAACTAAGCCAGAGGGTGCCGCCGTTCATGGCCGGACTCCGTCACCGGCACCGGCCTCGGCGATTGCCCTGTGCATCGCGTGCAGGCTCTCCGGGGGGGTCGAAAGCGGCACGTCCGCCCCGGAGTTGGAAAGGATGTAATGGCCCGCCGGTGCCGCCTCGCGGATGCAGCGGCAGCAATCCTCGTAAATCCGTGCGGTGCTAACGGAAGCAAAGGCGAGATTGTCGAGGTTGCCGATGAGGTTCAACTGGGGCCCCACAATCCCCCTGGCCTCGGCAAGACTCTCTTTCGACCCGATGGCCACTCCGATAAGCCCCGGCAGCCCGGTCACCAGATCGAGAACGTGGTTGATCCGTCCCCCGGTGTGATGCAGGACCTTGGGCCCGGCAATCTGGGGGAACGAGGAGGTCAAAAGGGGGAGAAAGCGCTCGGCAAATAGTTCGCGGGGGGCAATCTCCGCCGACGCCATCCCCTCGGTGATCACCAGGCAGTCCGCCCCGGCGGCCAACAAGGCGTTTGCCCAGGCGACGAAAAAAGAGGCCAGGTAGCCGGCAATCTCGTCGGCGAGCTCGGGTTCGAACAGCACCGTTTCCATCCACCTTTCCAGGCCAATGACCAGGGAAGCCATGATGCCGGGGCCCGGCAGCACCCCGATGATCGGGACCTGATCCTTGTAGATATCAGCCAGCATCCTGGTCGATTCCAGAACGGCCGCCAGAGTGGGAGCCGTCCGGGGATCGGGGAGCGGCACGGAAAGGGCTCCGGCCGCCGTCGCTACGCCCGGCCTTTTCATGTTGGGAGGCTGGTGCTCGGTCCAGGCGGTTTCCCCGCCAAACGCTTCCGAGAGCGCGGTGTAAACGAACGGGGTCATGACGAGGTCGAACCCGAACTCGTCGTACACCGCCTTTTGTCCCGCCGCATAGGCCACCGGATCGCTGTACAGGGTGCGGAGGTCGACCCCGGTGAGCCTTGCCCCGTAGGCCCCAAGGACCGCGAACACCGGCAAACGGTCCACCGGCTGGCCAATCAGCGTTCCCATGACTCTCTGGTATGAATTCACGGCGACACCCGCTTCCCGGTTTCGGACCGGAGACGGAGAAACAATTGATCGGCGCCGGCCGCGTTGTGGGTGGTGCCATCGCCCCCTACCTCGGCCACCAGTTCGGGGCGCCAGTTGAAAACCGCGCCCCCGACGGCGAGCTTTATGGACCCGGTCAGGTTACGCGCGTCAAGGAGCTCCCGGACCTTGCGTATGTTGAGGGCGGTGGTCTGCATCATGGCCGAAACCCCGATGACCGAGGCATCGACCTCGCACGCCTTTTCGATGAACTCCGCGGCGGGAACGTCATTTCCTAGGTCATGAACGTCCCAACCGGCGGCCTCGAGAAAGAGCCCCACGGAGCGCCGGCCGAGGCTGTGGAAGTCGTCTTCTATGTTGCCTATCACGACGGAGCCTTTCGAGGGCTGCCGCTCGCTCTTTTTCGGTATACAGCGCAAAAGGGTGTCTTCCGCAATTTTGGCTGCCACGAAATTCTGGGCGAGGGACATGGCCTGATCTTCCCACAGCTTCCCGAGCCGGACAATGGCGGGATCAAGGACCCCGGCGATGACCTCCTGGGGAACCATCCCCCCATCGAGGGCCTCGTCTATGATACGCGACGCTCCTGAGCGATCCGCCGCAATCATGACCGCGAACAGTCTGTCGCTTAATCGGGCAGTATTCATGGGTCCCCCTGAGGCATTGGCATCTGTTACGTGGCCAAACCAGAAGAATGGAAAAATATGTTTTGAACTTATGGCTGTATCTGGAACCGGTATTAAGGAGACTGCACCGGAATCAGAGGTAGTATACCACCCTATGTAACAGTAGTGCCTCCTTGCCTTACTGTTATAAGACCAGCCCACCCCGCACTCGGACAGCGAGATGAAGCGAGATAGATTTACTGGTGCAGGTTGGTAACGATGAGACCAGGTCGATTTACAAGGGCACCTTTATATCCTGAGACCTGTATTGCTTTCGCCGGGGAGTCCGCCAAGCGTGAACCAGAAGGTTGCCCCTTTGCCAGGCTCGGATTCGGCCCATACCGTCCCGCCATGGCGCTGGACGATGCGCTGCACGGTGGCCAGGCCGATGCCGTGACCGGGAAGGTGAGCCGTCTCCGTCAGGCGTTCAAAGGGGCGGAAAAGTCTCTCCGCCTGTGCCATGTCAAACCCGGTCCCGTTGTCCCGCACGAAGTAGGCACGGCCGTCACCGCTACCGGCAGCCCCAAATTCGATGACCGCAGGGTCCCCCCCGCCGGTGAATTTCCAGGCATTGCCGAGAAGGTTTTCCATCACCACTTCGAGAAGCCTTGGATCGCCGGGGGCCCGTATCCCTTCGCCAATGATGAAGGTGGCCTTCCTGGCGGGCTCCGACATCCTGAGCGACAGGCTTACCCGTTTCGCTAGTTCCGTCAGGTTGACCGGTTGCCGCATCACTTCGGCCCGCGAGAGAAGGGAGAACCTCAACAGACTCTCGACGAGTTGTTCCATGTGCGATGCGGATCCGCATATCTCCGCCAGGTAGCCGGTAAGCTCTTGATCGGCCAGGCTTTCGGAGCGTTCCATCCCCAGATGGCCGTAGCCGCCGATAACCGAAAGGTAGCGGCGCAGATCGTGGGAAACCGTGTAGTTGAACGACTCAAGCTCCTGGTTGGCGATTTCCAGCAGGCTGGCGCGGGCAGCGAGCTCGCTGTTGAGGACCTCGATCTCCTCCTCCATCCGTTTGCGTTCGGTGAGATCGGTTCTCAGAGCGAGCATCAGCTTTTTCCCCTGCACCTCAATGACCGATCCGGAGTAGAGCCCGAAACGGAGGCCGCCTTCCCTGTCTCGCAGGGTGACCTCACGGTCACGGACCGCCCCACCCGCTTTGAGGCAGTCCACGATCTCCTGCCTGACATGGGAATCGCACCACAGATCGAGCTCCACGGCGGTCCTTCCGATGACCTCGCTCCGGCGATAGCCGTGCTGACGTTCGAACTCCTCGTTTACCTCGAGGTATGTCCCGTCCTCGATGGTCGAGATCACCATGGGAATCGGAGCGGTATGGAACGCCTTGGCGAACTTCTCCTCGGACTCCCTGAGCGCGTTTTCCGCCTCCGAACGCTGGCGGTTGCTCACCCCGATGCTCACCAGGAATTCCACGAAGGAGGTGTAAAACCCCATGATATCTTTGACCTTCTCCCGGGAATAGACGGGGACGCGCCGCAGGGCCTCCAGGTATCCGGCCAGGTCGAACCCGAATTCAAGGGCCTGGCTGCGGAAATAGTTTTCGTCGATCACCTCGTCGTCGTAGAAAAACTGCCCCAGGAAAAGGGTGGCGACGTGCTCGGCGGATATTATGATCGGCACGGCCAGATCCCAGAGGCCGTTTCGGCACTTGTATTGAACAGGCCCTTTCGAGGCGAGTCTCGTTTTGATGTAGTCGTCGCTTTCCCGGCAGCGTTGGGCCGTAACCGGATGGATGCGGTGAAATTTGGTACAGAGGTCCTGCCAGCCGGTAGCGACCAGGATCTCGCCGTTGGTGGCGATAATGCCGACCGGAATGGCAGTGGCGGCATAAAAACGGTCCATGAGCAGCTGCAAGCGACCGACATCAACCAACTCAGAGAACTTCCACCCCATACGCCCCCCTTCCAGCTGCCTCGCACGCGACCGCAAGGCCGGCATCGCGCATCACCCTTTGTCCACCGTCACACAGTTACGCCCCTTCTTTTTACTCCGGTACATGAGCTCATCGGCACGGGCAACCAGAGATTGCTGGTCATCATCCATCCTGGCCAGAGTGCCTCCGACCGACACGGTGACCG
Organism: Geomonas sp. Red276; assembly: GCF_054784495.1. Taxonomy (NCBI): domain Bacteria; kingdom Pseudomonadati; phylum Thermodesulfobacteriota; class Desulfuromonadia; order Geobacterales; family Geobacteraceae; genus Geomonas; species Geomonas sp. Red276. The sequence continues at coordinate 30,690 of NZ_BLXW01000041.1, read as the reverse complement.
CCAGCTTTTCCTCCTGCACCATGACGTAGCTCTTCTCCACCAAAGAGCGGATACGCTCGGCGACCAGATCCAAGGTGACGTCGTTAGCGCCGGGGAGGATAGCCAAGAACTCCTCCCCTCCCCACCTGGTCAACACGTCAATCCGTCTAAGGCTCTTGGCCATCGAATTGGCTGCCATGACGAGGATGTCGTCACCGGCCGGATGTCCATACCGGTCATTGACCGCCTTGAAGTGATCAAGGTCGATGAATACGAGGCCGAACCCCATCCTGTTGTTGTGCAGGTCGTAGAGACGGGTCGACAGGTTCATCTCCGCGTACCGGCGATTGCCGACAGCGGTGAGCCGATCGAGGTAGGCCTCCTGCTGCAGCTTTTCGTACTCGTCCAGTACCTGCAGGGAGGAGGAGTAATCGGTGAACACTTCGACAGCCCCGACCACCTTTCCGCCACTGTCCCGCACCGGGGAGGTCCGGATCAGCACCGGCACCCTGTGCCCCAACCGGTGCCGAAGGTACGCCTTTACCTCTCGCGGCCTCCCATCGGCGATAGTCGCCGCCAGCGGGCATCCATCGAAGCAGAGCTCCCTTCCCACTCCGTTGACGTGGCACAGGATGTTATCGGAACAGCAGGAGCCGACGACATCCTCCCGCGGGTAACCGGTGATACGCTCCGCTCCAGGATTCCAGTAGCTTATACGACGTTCGACATCGACCACGTAGACCCCGTCGAAAAGGCTCTCCAGTATGAGGTCGCTCGCTAGCGTTTCCATGCTCCTTTTCCTTTCACGGTGAAACCTGCATCAGTGGCGTTAGGGGCTCGCAGGGATATCCCACCCGGCATCATCGGCCTTAAAACTAGTCCCGCCAGGGGCAGTACTACGGTGAATATCTAATGATTGCGATGATTTTGGTTCAGGATATTACCTCAAAGCGAAAATTAGTTCCATTTCAATTTGCCCTTTGCGGACTCTTATCGGCACTTTGGCCAACTAACTGATTCAGTGGATGCCACCTGTTTCGTTGCCTGCCCCGCTCTGAAAGACAATGCGGCCCTGATGGATGACATCCGGCATCAGTATCTGGCCGTTTCCGGGGACACACTACCTATAAAAGGTTGGCACATGTAGGGCAAACGGCGGGGATGCTCGTGTGTCGTGAAGATATCTGTATTGTGTCCCCGGAGAAAGAATGCTTGCTTTTCCACTGCGGGACGAAAATGCGGGACAGATCTAGGTACCCCCCAATTAGGCAGAGGCTTTCAGGAAGAAAGCGGCGACGGGTTGCTGGAAGTTTTTTCGCCCCCCTGAAAAACAAGGGGGCACCGGTCCAACCGGTGCCCCCAAAGTAATTGCCAAGGTGCCGCTACGTTCAATTCCGGGCGGCCGATGGCACCCAGAAGTAGGAACTCGAGACTCCGGTCCCGCCGCCGGTCGTTACCGAGATCTTCCCGCTGGTGGCACCGGTGGGTACCGTCAGCACGAGCTTACCGGCGGACATCACCTTGAAGGGGGCGCTGTAGGTACCGATCTTCACGGAGGTGGCCCCTCCCAGGTTGGTGCCGGTCACGGTAACCACGGTCCCTGCCGACCCGGAGGTGGGGGTGAACCCCTGGATGGCGGGAGTGACCGAGCGGGTGCCGACGGAAAATTTCGTGACGCTGGCGGCGGTTCCGCCGGGGGTGCGAACCGTGATCGTTCCGGAAGTAGCCCCCTTGGGAACGCCGGTCACCACTGTGGTGTCCGAGATCACGGCGAATGCGGCGCTCACTCCGTTGAAGGTCACGCTGGTTGCCGCAGTGAAGCCTGAACCGGTCAGGGTGACGGCGGTTCCCACTCCGCCCGAGGTCGGGGTGAATCCGGTGATGACCGAAGCAGGAAGGAAGGTGAAGCCGCTGACCGTCGCCGTCCCCGCCGGGGTGGTGACGCTGATCGCCCCGCTGGTTGCGCCCGCCGGGACGGTGGCGCTGATCTGGGCATCGGAGACCACGGTGAAGGTGGCGGATGCGCCGCCGATCTTCACCTGGTTGGCGCCGGCGAGGTTCGCGCCGGAGATGGTGACGGTCGCGCCCGCTCCCGCCGAGGCGGGGGTGAATGCGCTGATGACCGGGGCGGGGAGGAAGGTGAAGCCGCTGATGCTCGCCGTCCCCGCCGAAGTGGTGACGCCGATCGTCCCGCTGGTTGCGCCCGAAGGGACGGTGGCGCTTATCTGCGCGTCGGAAACGACGGTGAAGATGGCGGATGCGCCGCCGAACTTCACCTGGGTCGCGCCGGCGAGATTGGCGCCGGCGATGGTGACGGTCGCGCCCGCTCCTGCCGAGGCAGGGGTGAAACCGCCGATTACCGGGGCGGAATTGACGGTGAAGGTGCTGCTGGCGGCGGTCCCCGCCGGAGTAGTGACGCTGATCGGGCCGCTGGTGGCGGCGGTGGGGACGGTGGCGGTGATCTGGCTGTCGGAGGTGACGGTGAAGGAGGCGGTGGTGCCGTTGAACTTCACCTGGGTCGCACCGGTGAAGTGGGCACCGCTGATGGTGACTTGGCTTCCGTAGGTGGCGCTCGAGGGGGTGAAGCCGGTAATGGAAGGTGCCAAAGAGGTAACGGTAAGGGTAGCCGTGGCGCTGGTGGCCGATCCCTGGCTGTTGGTCACGACAGCGTAGTACGAGCCGGCGTCGAGAGGCGCTGCCGCGGCGATGGCATAAAGGGCGCCGGTCATCCCGGAAAGGGGAGCACCGTTTTTGTACCACTGGTAGGTAAGCGGGGCGGCGCCGGTGGCCGAGACGCTGAAGCTGACCGGGCTTCCTGCCGTTACCGATTGGCTAAGCGGCCCCTGGGTGATGACCGGAACGCCCGGTGCCGCGGGAAGGACGGTGACGGTGCCGGTGGCCAGCCTGGAGTTTTTGGCGCCATCGTAGGCCGCGAAGGTGAAGGTGTCGGTGCCGGTGAAACCTTCGGCCGGGAAGTAGGTGGCGACGTTGTTGACGAGCCCGACCGTGCCGTTGGCAGGCTGGCTGATGATCCGCAGGACTGCGTTGGTGCCGGTCACCGAAAGGGGGATCGTTATCGGCTGCCCGGCTCCCCCCTGCGCCGAAACGTCGTTGACCGTGGGAGCCGCCGCGGTATTCCAGCTGTCGTCGCTCGGCCCCTTGTGGCAGGTGTAGCATCCGATGGTGGCGCCGCGGTAGAAGGTCTGGGTGCCTCCGGCCGAGAGGCTGCGGGCCCCCTGGGCCCTGGAGAGGACGGTGCCGCGGTTGTCGGTGCCATGGCAGGATTGGCACCAGGCGAGACCGAGCGACCCGATCTGGTCATGATGGCTACTCACCCAGCTCTGCCCGATGGGATGCATCCCGTGCGGTCCGCCGTTGGGGCTGGTCGGCGCGGTGGAGTGGCAGGAGGTGCACTCGACGACCACCCCGGCATGCCCCTGGAGCTGATTGTTCCTGATGTTGTCGTTGCCTTGGGAGGTGGGGAATTCGGCGTGGGTCGACCCGTGGCAGGCCGAGCACTGCAGGCCGCCGTGGCCTGCCGAGAAGCGGTAGAGGGAGAGCCCGGCAGCCGGGGTGTTGGGGGTGGTGGCAAAGGTCTGGTCTGCCGCCACCCGCGGCTGACCGCTGGCGTCCAATGCGCTCGTGTAACGGATCTGGCCGCTGTTCTTGGTGGCGGTGCCGGTATGGCAGCTCTGGCAGGCAGGCTCCATGAACCACCCGGTACGGGAAGGGGAGCCGACCTGGCTCATGGTGCCGTGGCAGCTTTGGCACTGCATGGCCATGGTGCCGTCCGCGGCGACCGCACTTCCCATGGCGCCGCGCAGGCAGCGGGTGGCAGAGCCGGGGTGGCACCGGTAGCAGGCGTCGCGGTTCCCGACGTCGTTGAGGGTGAGGTTGAGCACCGGATCGCTGACCCCGGCGTGCAGGCTGTGCATGGAGGTGGTGAGCTGGGGAACGGTCCCGTTGGCACTGGAGAAGCTCGGCAGCCCCAGGGCCTCGGAGGCGTGGCAGCCGGCGCAGAGGACGGGCTTGCCGGCGTTGGCCGTGGCGTAGAGGCCGGTGGCATCGTACCCCTTGGCGGCCAGGGCGTCGCGGTACAGGGGGGCGTGCTGGGCGAACTGTTTCTCGTCATGCAGCCTCAGGATGTTGAGACGGTAGTCGCGATCCTTGGAGGTGGCGAATACCCAACCGGCGGCCGGCTGGGCGTCGGTCTGCGAATTGGAGCTGTGGCAGGCGGAGCAGTCCATCTCGTCGGAGACCGGGAGCACGATGTCGCTAGTGGCGATCACCGTATTGGTGGAGTCCCGCGCCACCAGGTGCATCAGGGGATAGCTGTTCCTCGCCCCCTTGTCGTCGATGGGGGTGAGGGGGATCCCCTCGGCGCGGAACCAGTTCACCGGGGTGGAGACGCCGGCCGCGGGGGAGTTGGCGGTCTCGAACCTCATCGCCTGCGGAATGTTGCCGGGACCCGGCATGTTCCACCCTGCCAGGCCGTTGTCGGCGATGTAGGGGACGGGGGCGCCGTAGAGGAGCGAGGCGAAATCCCCCCAGTTCCCCTTCCCTACCGAGGTCGTGTTGATGGAACCGTTCGGATCGGCGATCGCCTCGTAGGTCAGCGTGTACCCCTGGCCGGTGGTCACCAGTTTGCCCCCCACGATCAGCTGGGCCTCGATGGTGTTGTAGGGGGGGAGGATGGAGAAGACCGAGTAGTCGCTGTCCATGCAGTGCATCCCGAGGTTGTTCCACCCAAGGATCGCCGAGGTTGCCGCCTGCGCCCGGGTGAACCACCCGGTGAAGATCAGCGAGCATAATGCGAAGATGAGGAAAGCCTTTTTGCCGTGCAACATAATCTGCTCCTTTCTCACTACGTCCTGTTGTTCCTTCCCCTTGTAGGAAACAAGGTGATAGGGCGTGTCCGTTGAAACCATATATTCGGAAACAACGCGTGATCCGGAACAAAAAAAGCCGGATCGCCTTGATATCGTTATGGATATTTCGGCAACCCGGCTGTCTCGGTGAGACCCTGTAGGCTTTCCGCCCCACCCTCGCGGGTGGTTTAGTATTGTCGTGTATCGGCTGTTTTAAATTTCGTTGGCTGTTTAACCCATACGCTATCCGAAGTCAAGCCCGAATTTTTTTCTGCCCGTTGTGGCGCCCGGGCGGTCTACCGTTTCGGCCCTGAAGCCGCCAGGTGGTAGCACCGAGCTATGCCCGAAACGTGCCATTTCCCCGACGAATGATTACGCCGAGTTACCGGGACCGGTCCTTTCCGGCTGTTCAGAGATGGTACACTCGCTGTTCAACAACTGCTCAGCGCGGTTGGAAAAAAAAACCAGAACCGGGACAGATTTATTTTATTCCAATGAGGCACATTCCCCCCCGCCAGATCAGGTTCCAGTTCTCAACACGACTCCCTCCAGCGGTCAGTCGATTTCCGGGTTCCGGGGACAAGATACCTATAAGAGGTCGACTCATGTAGGGCAAGCGGAAGAGGTGCTCATGTGTCGTAAAGATATCCGTATTGAGTCCCCGGAAAATGGAGTTCACCGACTTAACGGGAAGGGTAATGGCCGGGAGACTAAATCTTCCGGCATGGGAAGGCGGGGTGAGCCGAAGGACTTTCGTAGACAGGCATGTCAGATACACCACGGAGGTGTTAGAAAGCAATGGCCTCCTCTTTTATCACCGCTCTCATTGCAAAGGCAATCTAATGTTGCACCATAAATAATAGTTAGAGAGGGATTGGGAATGAGGTCCTCTATGGCGACTCCGCCGGTCACTTTCATACAGGAAGGTGCTATGCCGAACATATCAACAATACTAAAAGGTAATCTTCTGCTGATGCTCTCCGTTGTGGCTTTAGCGTATGGGGAAGACAAATGCAGCCATGAACAATTCATGAGACCCGCCAAGGAAATCCGCGACGTCATCTGTGACTCAGGTCAGCATCCGCACCAGGAAAGGGGTGCAGGCGGTGGAATTTTCACTCAACGGGACGGCCATGCCTTTTCCAGACTTCAACGGACGGACGCGCAATTCAGTACGTCTCGTTCCGGGGATGGTGCGGATCTTTGAGATTCAGTAACACCCCACCCTCACCCTGCCCCTCCCCTTGAAGGGGAGGGAACCTTCAAGATTTAAAACATAAGGGATCCGAACCTTTTAGACTGCCGGTCGCCATGAAGGCTGAGGCGCGACAACCTCCGCGACAGTGCTCGCTAGCATAACCGCACGTCCTGCAGGGGCCGGTCATCTCGGCTTTCTCGAGATTGCGCATTTCATTTAACAAGCGGGACTCACGCCAGATCTCCTCCACCGAATCATTCACGAGGCTGCCAAGCGGAAAGTCGTGCAGAAATGGGCACGGGTACGCGGTGCCGTCGGCCCCGACGCTCAGTTCATCATATCCTGCCGAGCAGATCATTTTCCCCTCCGCTGGGGCCGGGACGAGGTCTTTATCGAGCAGAAACAGGAACGTCGATTTCATCGATATGCTGATCTTTCCCTGCAGTTCCGCCTGCTTCCGGGCGAGGGTCTCGGTGAGCCGGATGGAGCCTTCCCGGTCGAGCCGCAACTTCGCCCCGTGCGTCTTACCACGTCCAGCCGGAATGAAGGGGATGGCCTTGTATCCATCGCACCCCAGTTCCACCGCGAGGTCGATGATCTGGCCGATCGAGTCGATATTGCCCGCGGTAGCCGTCGTGCTGATGCTGGTGGACAACCCCGTCTCCTTGAACCGGCGCAAAGCGGCACAGGCATCTGCGAAGGCACCCCGCTTGCCGCGAAACCGGTCGTGGTCCTCGCCTATCCCATCGATACTCACCTGGATCTGAAAGACCGGGAGATCCGCCAATCCCTCGATGATGGCAGGGGGGACACGGTACCCGTTGGTCGCGATATCGACCCGCATTCCGGTCTTGGCGATGTGGCGGAGAAGCTCCCAGATGTCGCGGCGGGCAAACGGCTCTCCCCCGGCAAGTGAGAGATACAGCACCTTGGCCGCGGCAAGCTTGTCGACCAGGCGAAATGCCTCCACGGTGCCGAGCTCGGATTTTCCCGGGCGGCCTGAGCTGGTAAGGCAGTGCGGACAGCTCAAGTTGCAGGCGTAGGTGACGTCCCAGATCACGCTTTTCGGGGTGGAAAAGGGCAATGCCGTGCCGATGGCGCCGGGCCGGGAGGCGGGAGCCGGAGAGGCACCCTTTTGGGCGACGAACCGCACTGCATGCGCCCGGGTCATCATGGCCAGCGTCTCTTGCCATTTCGCCGCAATCGCCTCACTGCCCAGGTCGAATTCCTGCCTGCAGCGGCTGAGGATATCGCTGACCGTGTATTCCCCGGTGCAAAGCGCCATGAGGCGCGTCTCGACGGGGCCCAGCTCACATTCGACCGCGGTATAGGGGTTGAACAGGATACCTCCGAAGGCTTCCTCGCGCAGCGTTATGAAGGAGAACAATGCAGGCGCCTGGGCGCCCGCATTGTCCGATGGGGCCTCTCTCATTCTGTGTCCATCTCCTTCAACATAAGGATCAGCGCCTTGCGGTTGGCGGGGCTCAGCTTCTCGATCAATCGCTTGACGGCCGGAGTGTCCCGCTTGGCCGCAAGCTCCCTGATATCCTTGACGCCAGCCTCCTTCACGATATCGACGAAGTCTTCATCCCACGGCGGGGGATCGATGGCGGGGCAGCCGCTACCTATGGCAGCCATGCAACCGGAGATGGAAATATTGCACGCTATCTTGCCGCCGCAGGGGATGATCTCGGCCCCGCACGAGATTGCCGGGCCGCAGAGGATGGAGGCATTACAGAGGATGTTCGATTTGCAGAAGATCGCCGCCTTGCAGCCGACCGCGGCCTTGCAGCTGATGGCCGCTTTGCAGACCACGCCGGTCTTGCAGATTACCTCGGTGACCTGAATGGAGCCGAAGTACGGCACGTAGTCGGTGGCGGTGACGACGACTTCCATGGCACCTTTGGCGGGTGGATCGATATGGAGATCCGCCTCCCCCGTCGCATCGGTCGTTGCCGATACCACCCAATCTCCCATGGCGAAGCTCACCACGGCGTCCGCGACAGCACCGCCTCCCGATTGAGCCACCTTCACCAGCACATGCTGGTCACTCCTGGTCACCTTCGAGGGGTGCGTCACCGCAAGTGTCTTGGGATCGCCGATCCATAGCGGCATCTCGGGATCGCCAAGGAGGTTTAAAGCGACGTTGCTCCATTTGTTCTGCAGGTTGAAACGAGAATCGTTGAGCAAAGCCAGGTGCCGCGTCGTTTTCAGGCGCTTGAAGAACTCCCGCTGGTACCCGGCATCGCCTGACCAGCCAAACCGCGTGTAGCCGATGTAGGCGACCGCACCTCCGTTGGTGTTCTTCAGCAGGCTCTCACTCATGGCGTCTTCCCACTCGAAGTCGCCGGTCAAGCAGGAAAAGGCATAGCCGATAAAGGTGTGGTAGCCGTTGGCCAGCCCCAGCGCCATGCCGCTGTCGAGTCCGCAGCAGCCCCCCTGGCTCCCGTGCCCGCTCAAGCTGACGAAGTGCTGCCCCAGGTTGAGCGTGTCGCGGAGACGGGCGGTGGTCAGGTGGGAAATGGGCGGCACCGTCGCATCCGCCGGCGGCAAATCGATTTCGTCCTCGTAGAGGCGCCGGACCGTGTCGATGCCGGGAAAATCGGCCGCCACTTGCTTGCGCAGCGTTTCCTGGTCGGCCATGGAGCTGTCGGCCGTGGGCTTGTCGAAAATGAAGTATTGCGGTGCCACTTCATCGGAGTACCCGTACACCACCACCCACAGGGTCGGCACCGGGAAATGGGTCAATACCCCGCCAATGACGAGGATCGTTTCGCTCACGGCAAGATCGGTGTCGCTTTTGGCGAAATACCACCCCCGTCCCGTGTTGGCGGCCCCGGCATCATAGGGGATGGAGCGGATATCCGCATCGGTCACCAGGGAGAACAAGTTCCACAGCACGTCGGAAAACTGCGTTTCCAGCTTGATCAGGCTGTAAAGAGCGGCCGCAGGATGGTGGTAGCAGTTGTTACCGGGGGGCACCGCCGCGGTTGGCCCGATGTACATCCGCGCATCGTTGAAGTTGAAGTTGGCCGAGACTATGGCCAGACGCCGCGGCCAGTCATGGCTTAACGTGGTGCCGTCGGGGCGGCGGAACTGCTCGTAGGCGATGACTTTCTTGACGAAGGCTTCGGCCTCCGCTACCGAGGCGACGGGTGCGCGTCCCAATCCTACATCCGCGTTGAACCCTAACCCGTCCAGGTTGGTCCCGCCGGTCTGCTGACCGTAGATGCCGTTGTCGATCAGGTCCCAGTCGTGGCGGCCTGCCACGTTGTAATTGGGGCCAACCAGGCTCGAGTAGTAGAGGTCGGTTGGAATGCGGTTCCAGCGGTAAAGCCACTGGAGGGTGGCGTTCACCATGGCCGCGGGTCCGTTCACGCGGACGAACTGGGTCGTGGTCGCCGTGCGGGTCGCATAGGTGTTGTCCGTGGTGTAATACCACCCCGGGGTGGCGGCGCCGGACGTCCCGGCGGAATCATACGGGATGAGGTCGCCGGTCGTGGGATTCACGAGAAGCAGCGGCCAATCGCCCGGCCACCAATCGCCGGCACTGACGACGTGCATCTTGAGGTAGGTGCCGGTCCAGAACGAGCGGTTGTCAGCGGGAGGGTCGGCGGCATCCACCGCGATGTGCCCCTCGGCATTGCCGGCTACGAGACGCTCCGGAACGATGTTCACATCCCCGCCGAGGAGCACCCAGGAAACGTCCCAATGCCCATAGGCCCACTTGAGGAAGTTGCGCAACACCTCCTGCAAGTCGCGCGCACCGGTCTTGAAGTCGCCGTACGTGTTCCCGACGATGTCGCTGATGGTGACCACGCGAGCGGTGAGTCCGCGGCGGCGTTTCCAGTCGGCCAGTTTCTGGAAGCTCGACACCAGGTCCCCTGCCGGTCCGGCGGGTGAAATCGCCGCGGCATTCCAGGTCTGGTTGTCGGTGATGACGAGGTATTCGTACTTGGCCGGGAACGGCGGGAACGGTGGGAACTTGTCCGGGAGGTCACCGATCCAGTCGGGGTTCAACACGTCGCCTGTCAGGATGTCGCGCATCCTGGCGGCTTCCTTCAGCGTGCGCGCCTTGCGGAAGTCGCGGCTGCCGGCGAAATACCCTCCGCTCTTCGGCGCGCTGGTCGGCTCGTAGGTGAGGGTGATGGAGATCTCGGTGGCGAATTCGAGAATCCCTTTCTCGTTCTGATGCACCGGGCGGAGCTCGAGCGAAGCGATGGTCGCGACACCGCGGTGTTCGATCGTGCTGATCGAGGCCACCGGGGCGGGTTGTGCGAGCGCCCGCTGGTACTCCTTGATGTCGGGCGGTGTGATGTGGGGGGCGACTCTCGGGTAGGGGGAGGGAGCAAACTCCCTTCTTTTCTCGGCGTGGAGGGACGGCTTGTGCTTTTCTTTAGGAGGTGATGGTGGATGGATGGGGCGCGGTTCCTGAATCGGGGCGACGAGTTTGGGGCTTTTGGTCACCTCGGTCTTCTTCGTGATGACCGCCTTGACGTCGGTGACGTCACTGAAAGGGGGCAGCGCCACCCGCAGCAGTTGCATCGGGAAACCGGGGGCTCCCGGCTTTCCGGCGACATAGCCATCGTCAAGATCGAGCACGACCCCGAACGGGGTGTCAGTCAGGCGAAGCGTATCGGTTTTGAACTTGACGGTCAACGTGAGTTCGCCCCGATCAAGCGAGGGTTTTCCATTAATCCGCACCATTCTTTTCTCAGCCATGAGTTTCTCCTTTTGAAGTCGAGTGTTCCTTAACCGGCACCTCCCCATCCCACTCGATTGACGGAACCTGCAGAGTATCTCTCCCGAGTCCCACGACTGATGGGAGAGCATTTTCCTATGATGACACCATGTTCGGCGTTTCGTTCTTCGGGAGCCAGCCTCACCCCCCCAATGATAACTCTAAAATTTTTTTTATCTTTCACGGGGTAACGAATTGGTGTTTTACTCACCTCTTAACCCGGCGGGGCACTGCCGTAGCAGTTTAAAAAGGGGAAAATATTTTACGCTATCATTCTCAACGGGGGATGCGAGGAGCACAGGGTGCGTTATTGGGTAAGGAGAAAGAAGAGGGTGGAAGGCGGAAACTGAAAAGCCCCCGGCTGCATCGAGCAACCGGGGGCTTTGAATTTGTTTGGAGCGGGAAACGGGGTTCGAACCCGCGACTTCAACCTTGGCAAGGTTGCACTCTACCACTGAGTTATTCCCGCTCAATGGAGATCCTGTTTATAGCAAAGGAGCTCCTCTCAGTCAACCATTTTTTTCTTCATACTGCAATGATGTCAGCGTAGTTCACCTCGATAAAGTGAGTCCCTTTCGGGGCCGGCTGAGGTATACTCTGGTGTCGAAGTAACTTCAGAAGGAGAGCTGCATGGACAACCGCAAGGCCGAACTGATTGAAACTCTGCTTCCCAAAGACACGAACGGCTACGGGAATATCTTTGGCGGAGTCATCATGAGCATCATGGACAAGACCGCCGGGGTCGCCTGCTGGCGCTATTCCCGGAAAAGGGTGGTCACCAAGTGCGCCCAGGAGATCTGCTTCCATACCCCGGTCAATATGGGGGAGGTCGTCTACTCACGCGCGACCATCGTCCACGTCGGACGCTCCTCGATGGAGGTGGAGGTCGAGGTGGAGGCGGAAAATGTCATGGACGGGACCATCCGCCGGGCCGCCAGCGGCATCTTCACCATGGTGGCGCTGGACGAGAACTGGCACCCTACCCAGGTCCCGGAGTGGCAACCGGTAACCGAGGCGGAGATCGAGAAATGGCGGGCGGCCGAACTGAGAAGGAAACGCCGGAGCCATGAGCAATAGCCGCGGGAAAAGAAAGCGGGCCCGGGCCTGGAGCGGGCGATTGATCGCGCTGGCGACCCTGCTGGCGGTCACCGGCTGCGAGTCGATCAACGACGCGGTGGTCAGGTCCTGGCTGATGGATTCAGGTCTGGGGAACCGGGTCAGCAAGCAGATCAAGGAAGGATTGAAGAAGAAGGAGGCGGCTCCGCCTGTGACGGGGCCAAGATTCCCGGCACCGCAGGGGATGGATCAGGGGTAGGTAGCCTCCTTAGAACCTCCCTCACCCGGCCTTCGGCCACCCTCTCCCCTAAAGGGGCGAGGGTATATCAAGAAAGGCCTTCGGCCACCCTCTCCCCCGAAGGGGCGATGGGATATGGAGGTAGTGCCCTCTCAGCTAAAGGGGCGAGGGGATTTCGTTTCCGGGGAAAGGGGCGGAGTCGCGGGGGATGGCGGCTGGGTCGAAGTGCTCCCTCCCCCAGGCGAGGATCTCCCGAGCCGAAGCGCCACCCAGTGCGGGCGGGGGATTTTGGCCGAGGAAGCGGAGGGCGCCTAACAGCAGTCCGCCTCCTTCCCGCGACAGGTCGCGGCCGGCAGCCAGGGAGACGGCGTTGTCCCGCTTGCTGAGCTTGGCGCCATCGGGGCCGGTGACCAGCGGCAGGTGCCCGTAATCGGGAGTGGGAAACTGGAAGACCCGCTGCAGGTAGATCTGGCAGGGGGTGGAGCTCAACAGGTCGGCCCCCCGCACCACCTGGTTGACGCCGGAGGCGGCATCATCCACCACCACCGCCAGGTGATAGGCGTACGGCCCATCGGCCCGGCGCACCACGAAGTCCCCGCAGGAGGCGGTCAGGCGCTGGCAGTAGCGCCCCATGACCGCGTCGCTAAAGCAGATCACCTCGTCGTACACCTTCACCCTCAGTGCACGTTCGACCTTCTCGGGAGGAAGACCGTCGCGGCAGATGCCGGGATAGACCAGGGTCTCGCCGTGGGGGGCCGAGGAGATCTGGGCGATCTCGCTCCTGGTGCAGCCGCAGCCATAGGCGAGCCCACGCCGGATCAACTCTTCCGCCGCCTCCCGGTACTGCTCGGTCCGCCTGCTCTGATAGAGCACCTCCCCGTCCCATTCGAACCCAAGGGTCTCCAGGGTGAAGAGGATGTCGTCGGCGATCCCCGGCACCACGCGGGGAAGATCGAGGTCTTCCATACGCAGAAGCCACGCTCCCCCCAGGTGCCTCGCCATGAGGTAGCTCCCGAGGGCCGCCACCAGGGAGCCCAGGTGCAGGGGACCGGTCGGCGAGGGGGCGAAACGCCCGATTATGTGGTGATCTTCGTTGACCATAGATGCCGTCAGCCTCATCCTCACCACCCCCTCCCCTTGTAGGGAGGGGGAGCATGAAGAAGTGGGAGATCTGCACCAAGGGGCTCCCTTACCTGGCGGCCCTTGGCGCTATCTGGCTTGGTGTGAGGTTAGCCGAGGAACGAGCAGCAGTAGTCGGCGATGGTGGTGACCTTCATGGTGAAGCTGGAGTTGGCGGGGACTTCGAAGGCCTCGCCCCCCTTGACGGTGACCCATTCGGTGGAGCCGGGAAGGAGCACGGTCAGCTCGCCGGACATGAACTCCATCAGTTCGGGGGCACCGGTGTTGAAGGTGAACTCGCCGGGAAGCAGGATGCCGAGGGTCTTCTTGGAGCCGTCGGGGAAGATGACGGTCCGGCTGGTGCACCTGCCGTCGAAGTAGATGTTGGCCTCTTTGACTACCGTTACGTTGTTGAATTCAGACACGAACTACCTCCTGGATTGATATGTATCAGGTCGGCCACTCTCCCGACTCCCACCGCTCCAGGGCGACCTGCGCCCGGAAACCGATGAGTCCCGGCAGCTTGGCGATTCTCTTCAAAACGGCGACGCATCGTTCGGGGGCCTCGCGGATCGCGAAGACCGCGGCCATGCCGGCTACGGGTGGCGCCTGGTCTTCCAGCAGTACCAGAAACGCCTCCACTCCACCTTCACGGATCACCACCGCATAAAACCGGGTGAGTTCCTGAACCTGGGCGGCGGCGGCTTCATCGTCGAAGGCTTCCATTGCCTCGGCATGCCTGAGAGCCGACTTGGCGAACCATCCGACGACTTTATCTATTTTCTCCTGCCGATTCAATTGCTGCTCCCCGAGCCATCCTTTTGCTGACTCCACGGACGCTTCAAGCGAAGAACAGTAACAGTTTTGTCACAGTGAGACAAGCGAAACTGCCTCCGGATACCCCCATCCTCACCCCGTACCCTCCTCTTGAAGGGGAGGGAGAGTTGGTATCGGCAAGCAAATCTCGGCGCAGGCGCGCCCAAATAGAAAAGGCGGGGTTGCCCCCGCCTTTTTATGCTGCTATCGAGTTGCCGCTTAGATGTCGAAGTAGAGGGCGAACTCGAGCGGTACCGGACGCATACGGACCGGGTTGACTTCGGCTTCGGTCTTGTACTCGACCCACTTCTCGATGACGTCCGGGGTGAAGACATCGCCTTTGAGGAGGAACTCGTGGTCTTCCTTGAGGGCGTTGAGAGCCTCTTCGAGGCTCCCCGGAGCGGACGGGATGTTGGCGAGCTCTTCCGGGGACAGGCCGTAGATGTCCTTGTCCAGCGGCTGGCCCGGATCGATCTTGTTCTCGATGCCGTCGAGGCCTGCCATCAGCATGGCGGCGAAGGCGAGGTAGCCGTTGCAGGACGGGTCCGGAGTACGGTACTCGATGCGCTTGGCTTTCGGGTTGGTGGAGAACATCGGGATACGCAGCGAAGCGGAGCGGTTACGGCTGGAGTAAGCCATGTTCACCGGAGCCTCGAAGCCCGGCACCAGACGCTTGTAGGAGTTGGTGGTCGGGTTGGTGAAGGCGCAGAGGGAGCGGGCGTGCTTGATGATGCCGCCGATGTAGTACAGCGCCATCTGGGAGAGCCCGCCGTACTTGTCCCCGGCGAAGAGGTTGGCGTTGTCCTTCCAAAGCGACATATGGCAGTGCATGCCGGAGCCGTTGTCGCCGTAGAGCGGTTTCGGCATGAAGGTTACCGTCTTGCCGTTTCTGTAGGCGACGTTCTTGATGACGTATTTGAACCACTGGAGCTGGTCGGCCATGTCGACCAGCGAGGAGAAGCGCATGTCGATCTCGGCCTGGCCGCCGGTGGCGACTTCGTGGTGCTGGCACTCGACGCGGATCCCCACCTTCTGCAGCTCGAGAACCATCTCGTTACGGAGATCGTTCTGGGAGTCGGTCGGGGAGACCGGGAAGTAGCCTTCCTTGTGGCGCGGCTTGTAGCCGAGGTTCGGGAACTCTTCGCGGCCGGTGTTCCAGGTGCCTTCCACGGAGTCGACCGCGTAGAAGGACTGGTTGGAGGAGGAGTCGTAGCGGACGTCGTCGAAGATGAAGAATTCGGCTTCCGGCCCGAAGTAGGCGGTGTCGGCGAGGCCGGTCGACTTCAGGTAGGCCTCGGCCTTGCGGGCGATGTTACGCGGGTCGCGGCTGTAGTCTTCCTTGGTGATCGGATCGAAGATGTTGCAGATGAGGGAGAGGGTCGGGATAGCGGTAAACGGATCCATCTTGGCGGTCTTCGGATCCGGGATGATGATCATGTCGGAGGCGTGAATCGGCTGCCAGCCGCGGATGGAGGAGCCGTCGAAACCCTGACCTTCTTCGAAAGTGTCCTCACCGAACTCGCTCATCGGCACCGAGAAGTGCTGCCAGATGCCGACGAAGTCCATGAACTTGAAGTCCACCATCAGCGCGCCATTTTCTTTAGCGAACTCTACTACCTGTTTTGGGGTCATCTACAATCTCCTTTGAATTTAGTAGAAAATCAGGCGACTAGAGGGCGTCTTCGCCCCGTTCGCCGGTCCTGATCCGTACAACTTCTTCAACGGGTGTGACGAAGATCTTACCATCGCCGATGCGGCCGGTCTTAGCGGCCTGCTCGATGGCGTCGACCACCTTGGCAACCACCTCGTCGGAGACGATGATTTCCATCTTGATCTTGGGGATGAAGTCCACGACGTACTCCGCGCCGCGGTACAGTTCCGTGTGTCCCTTCTGGCGACCGAAACCTTTGACCTCACCGATGGTGATGCCTTGGATGCCGATCTCATTAAGGGCTTCTTTGACCTCATCAAGCTTAAAGGGCTTTATAATTGCTTCCACTTTTTTCACGGCCGTTACCTCCGCAGGTTTTTCAATGCGCGCAAATTATAGTAACGTTACCGTCAAATTGCAAGGTTAATAAAGCAACGTGAGCCGGCGTTCAGGGACAAATTAGCAATTTTTTTGCCAAGGTGAATGCATAAAAATACTTCTTTGTTTCCGGATGGTTACCAAAGATGATCGCCTCCCGGCTGCCTGATTTCGACGCGGCCGCTTAACCGTTAGGCAGCCGCCGAGACCGCCTGCCTATTTATTGGGCAAACCGGGTTCACCTTGCCAACTCCCCCTCTGTCACGGTATATTGTGCGCCTTAACCTGTGGAATCAACGCCGTCTCCGGAACCTGCTCATGAAAATGTTTCATCTCTCCAAACATCGTCTAGTCGCGCTGCTCATTTTGCCCGGGACCCTCTGCCTGGCATCGACCTCGGCACGGGCAGACTTCTATCGTTACGTCGGGGAGGACGGGGTGGAAACCTTCACCAACACGCCCAATGCTCCCGGCGCGGTACGGGTGCTGCGCGAGGCGAAGGTGAGGACCAGGCCGGTAAAGGAACGGCCGACGGAAGCGCTCGAGCCGCCTGCTCCGGGCGAGGCACCGCGGCTGCCGGTGAACGGGACGGTGACCTCCAAGGTCGGGTGGCGCCACGACCCGATCGACGGGGCCGTCAGGCACCATAACGGCGTGGACATCGCGGTGCCGGCCGGCACCCGGGTGAAGGCGATCATGGGCGGCAAGGTCCGGGAAAGCGGCCCTCACGGCGGCTACGGTAACCTGGTGGTGATCGAACATCCCGACGGGATGACGTCGCTGTACGGTCACAACTCGAAGCTGGAAGTCAAGGTGGGAGACACGGTCCAGGCCGGCGACGTCATCGCCTACTCGGGCTCCACCGGCCGCTCTACGGGACCGCACCTGCACTTCGAGCTGTGGAAAAACGGCAACAACGTCACCCAGGCCTACCTCGAAAACGGCGTCGGCATCCCGGAGGTCTCGGGAGGCATCAGGAGTTACCTGCACGCCGACGGCTCGATCGTCTTTACCAATCTGCATTAGTAGCAGTCGGCAGTTCTCCACCCCCATCCTCACCCTGTCCCTCCCCTTGAAGGGGAGGGAACGTCGCGCCGGCAACTCCCCACCACCGGTATTTGTTCGCCATCGAAGGGCCGCGTGGACACGGGGTGCCGACCCTACTCCCGGAAACAACAAAAGGAGCCCCCCGATGGGAGGCTCCTTTTGTTGTTTTGCCTATCTGTTGCCGCGAGACTACAGGATGAACAGCATCTCGGCGTAGGTCGGCATCGGCCAGTAATCGGCGGAGACGATCTTCTCGAGGGCATCGCCGTCGGCACGCAGGACGAGCATCTGGGCGAAGACCTTCTCGCGGAAGGCGGTAGCCTGCTTGGCGAGGTCATCGATGGCCAGTGCGTTGTCGAGAGCCTTCTGAAGGGCCTTGACGTTCTTGTTCATCGAGGAGAGGAGCTTGGAGGCCTCTTCCAGGGTTTCCTTCTGGGCCGAGACGTCGATCTTGCTGGAGACGGCGGCGACCGAAGAGATCGACTGGGCGACTTCGGTGATGAAGGAGGTAGCGGCAGGCATGATGCTCTGCTTGGCCATGTCGATCATGGTCAGGGCTTCGATGTTGAGGGTCTTGACGTACTGCTCGACCACGATTTCGTAGCGCGCGTGGATCTCTTTCTCGGTGAAGACCTTGTGCCTGGTGAACAGCTCCACCGACTCCTTCTTGATCAGCTCCTTGAGAGCCTCCGGAGTGCTGGGGATGTTCGGGAGGCCGCGCTTCTTGGCTTCGGCGACCCACTCGTCGGAGTAGTTGTTGCCGTTGAACACGATGCGCTTGTGTTTCTTGGCGGTCTCCTGGAGGAGTTTCTGCAGGTCGGCGGAGAAGTCCTTCGACTTCTCGAGCTTGTCGGCGAACTGCCTGAGGGACTCGGCGATGATGGTGTTGATGATGACGTTCGGCCCGGAGATGGAGAAGGTGGAACCGACCATCCTGAACTCGAACTTGTTGCCGGTGAAGGCGAACGGAGAGGTACGGTTACGGTCGGTGGTGTCTTTGGGAAGCGCGGGGAGAGTGGTCACCCCGATCTTCATGTCGGTACCCTTCTTGGAGGATTTGGCCCCACCCTTCTCGATCTGCTCCATGATGTCGGCCAGCTGCTCGCCGAGGAACACGGAGATGATGGCCGGCGGTGCCTCGTTGGCGCCGAGGCGGTGGTCGTTACCGGCGTTGGCGCAGGTCATGCGCAAGAGGCCCGCGTTCTCGTCGACCGCCTTGATGGTGGCCATCAGGAAGGTCAGGAACTGGGCGTTCTCGTGCGGGGTGTGACCCGGCTCGAGCAGGTTCTGCCCGTCGGAGGAGCTCATGGACCAGTTGTTGTGCTTGCCGGAGCCGTTGACGCCTGCGAACGGCTTCTCGTGCAGCAGGCAGACCATGTCGTGCCTGAGGGCGACGCGCTTCAGGGTGTCCATGACCAGCTGGTTGTGGTCGGTGGCGATGTTGGTGGTTTCGAAGATCGGGGCGATCTCGAACTGGCCGGGGGCGACCTCGTTGTGCTGGGTCTTGGCGGTGACGCCGAGCTTCCAGAGTTCGGTGTTGACTTCCTTCATGAAGGAGACGACACGCTCCTTGATGGTGCCGAAGTAGTGATCCTCCATCTCCTGCCCTTTCGGGGGCATGGCGCCGAAGAGGGTACGGCCGGCCATCATCAGGTCAAGCCTCTCCTCGAAGAAGGACTTGTCGATCAGGAAGTATTCCTGCTCGGGGCCGACGGTGGAGGTGACCCGGTTGGCGGTCTGGTTCCCGAACAGCCTGAGAATCCTCAGGGCCTGGGTGGAAAGGGCCTCCATGGAGCGCAAAAGCGGGGTCTTCTTGTCGAGGGCCTCGCCGGTGTAGGAGCAGAAAGCGGTCGGGATGCAGAGGGTAACGACGTCGGCCTCTTCCCTGAGGAAGGCGGGGGAGGTGCAGTCCCAGGCGGTGTAGCCCCTGGCCTCGAAGGTGGCCCTCAGGCCGCCGCTCGGGAAGGAGGAGGCGTCGGGCTCGCCCTTGATGAGCTCCTTGCCGGAGAACTCCATCATGATGCCGGCATCGGTCGGGGTGATGAAGGAGTCGTGCTTCTCAGCGGTGACACCGGTCATCGGCTGGAACCAGTGGGTGAAATGGGTGGCGCCCCTCTCGATGGCCCATTCCTTCATGGCGGTGGCGACCACATCGGCGATGGTCGGGTCCAGCGGGAGCCCTTCGTCGATGGTTTTCTTCAGGTTCTTGTAGACAGCCTTGGGCAGTCTTTCCCTCATCACTTCCTGGCTAAATACGTTCTGACCGAAAATCTCCATACTAGTTCTCACTCCTTGTCTTTAGTGGTGCGGAAATTATGCAACTTTTCGAGCTGCGACTATTTTAGGCACTTTTTTCCCGAGTTCGGAAAACCCACCTGATTTGCAAGATATGCGCCCTTCGGAGAGCCCTCAGACAGGGCTCAAGGTAACGGCCCGTAGTACCGACTGTTTCACGAACGGGTTTCGTAAAAGGATGCAGAAAAATTAGGCAGTTGTAACCAAAAACTGCCACATTTTTAAGCACGGTGCCTAAAATTGTGGCAGCAGGGGAGATGGGGCGAGGGGTCACATCCTCTTCTTCACGTGGCGGGTGGCCTGGGCGCTCCAGGGGTCGTCGGGCCAGGGGTGCTTGGGATAGCGACCTTTCAACTCCTTGCAGACCTCCTTGTAGGCGCCGTCCCAGAAGCTTCTCAAGTCGCTGGTGACCTGGATGGGACGTCGGGCCGGGGAGAGGAGGTGAATGAGCAACGGAACGCGGCCGAAGGCGATCCGCGGGGTCTCGGCCAGTCCGAACATCTCCTGCAGCTTGACGCTCAGGTACGGGGTCCCCTCGGTGGGGTAATGGAGCTGGACCCGCGAGCCGCTCGGGACCTCGAGGTGGGTCGGGGCTCCTTCGTCGACGAGCTTTTGCTCCCGCCAGCTCAGCATGGCCCGCAGCGGTCCCAGGAGATCGACCTTGGCGAGTTGCCCGAGACTCCTCACCCCGTCCAGGTAGGGGAGGAGCCACTCGGAGAGCCGGCCTGCCAGGGCCTCAGGGGAAAGATCGGGAAGCCCCTCCTCGGGGAGCTCCTTTGCCAGGAACACGACCCGGTTGCGGAACTCGACGGCCTGGCCGCTCCAGTTGAGCCCCTCCAGTCCGGGCCCGGCCAGGATCCCCTCCAGCAGGGCCGCGGCCAACTCTTCCCGCGCCGGGGTGCCCGGCCGCTCGGACAAAAGCAACGCCCCCAGGCGCTCCTCCTCGCGGGCGATCACCCGTCCCTCCCGCTCATCCCAGAAGACACGTTTTTCCCTGGTGATTGCCGCCGCACATACCCTCCTCACCGACTCCGGGGTCACCGCGCTGGCGAGGTGAATATCCCCCTCCGCCCCGCCGCCGGTCACCTCGACCGCCACGATGAAAGGCCGCCCGGCCAGGTTCGAACGGCGGGACAGCTTGCCGCCGGTGCCGTTGGCGAGCAGGTAGCGTCCCGAGCCGGGAGTGCGCTCCTTCCCTACCCGGTCGGGATACGCCTTCATGAGCAGCTCCCCGATCATCCCGGCATCGGGGACCGGTCCCCGGTCGTCCCCGGAGAGGCGAAGGGCGTTGCGGAAGTAGCCGGCGAGCCTTTCGATGGTGGCGCTCAGCTGGGGGTCCCGGCGCTCGCGAAGCGCCTCGACGCGGTCGAGCAGGTCGCTGTCGGAAACGGCTCCCTCGCCGCGGGGTAGGAGGTCCCGCTCGGAGAGGATGGCCGCCAGGGTGCAGGCAAGCCTCCCCTCCCCTTCCGGCTCCGCGGCGATCAGCATGGCGGCGAGCCTCGGATGCATCGGGAGCGAGGCCATCTTCCTCCCGAGGGGGGTAATGGTCCCGCGGTGATCGAGCGCACCGAGCTGGGCGAGGAGCGACCTCCCCTGGGCCAGGTGCCCGGCCGGCGGCTGGTCGAGGAACGAGAGCTGGGCGGGATCGGCCACCCCCCAGAGGGCGAGGTCGAGGGCCAAGGGGGCCAGGTCGGAAACCCGGATCTCGGGCGGTGTGAAGGGGAGCAGGGTCGTCTGGGTGTGCCGGGTCCAGAGCCGGTAGCAGACCCCGGGGCCGAGTCGGCCGGCGCGCCCGGCCCGCTGCTCGGAGGAGGCGGCCGAGATGCGCAGGGTCTCCAGGCGGTTCAACCCGCTTCCGGCATGGTAGCGGAGCTGGCGGGAGTAGCCGGAGTCGATCACCACCCGCACACCTTCGATGGTCAGGCTGGTCTCGGCGATGTTGGTGGAGAGGACGACCTTGCGGCGGTCGGCGGGGAGGATGGCGCGCTCCTGCAGGGCGAAGGGGAGATCACCGTAGAGGACGGCAACCAGCACCTCGTTTCCCAGCCGCTCCTTCAGGCTTCGTTCCACCCGCTTGATCTCCCCGGCACCCGGGAGAAAGACGAGGATATCCCCGGTGGTCTCCGAGAGGGCGGAAAGGACGGCGGTGAAGACGGTATCGGTGAGGCGTCCGGTGGGCTCGACGTTCAAGTAGCGGTGTTCGACCGGGAACTGGCGGCCCGGGCTGGAGACGAGCGGGGCGCCGCCCAGCAGGTCGGCGACCGGGCCGGCGTCCAGGGTGGCGGACATGACGAGGATGCGCAGATCTTCCCGGAGCCCCTGCTGAACGTCCCGGCAAAGCGCCAGGGAGAGATCGGAGGTAAGGCTTCGCTCGTGGAATTCGTCGAAGATGACCGCGCCGACCTCCTGTAGCAGGGGATCGGCCTGGAGCCGCCGGGCGAGGACCCCCTCGGTGACCACCTCGACCCGGGTGGCGGCCGAGACCTTGCGCTCGAAACGGATGGTATAGCCGATCCGGCGCCCGGGCTCCTCCCCAAGGGACGAGGCGAGGAAGCGGGCCGCGTTGACGGCGGCAAGCCGCCTCGGCTCAAGCATGATGATCTTCTTGCCGGAAAGGTAGGGGGCGTCCATGAGGGCCAGCGGGACCCGGGTGGTCTTGCCGGCGCCGGGAGGAGCCTGCAAGACGGCGGCATTGCCCGCCTCGAGGAGAGCCACCAGCTCGGGGAGGATTGCCTCGATGGGAGCCTTGGACATGGAGATCTAGATGAGGTGGCGGAGGCTTTCCAGGTCGACGCCGGCCAGCGAATCCACCACCTTCACGGCTCCCAGGAGCCGCTCTTCGGGATAGCTGTTGGTCACCCCCAGCACCTTGAGACCGGCGCCGGTGGCGGAGGCGATGCCGGCCGGGGTGTCCTCGACGGCGAGGGTGGAGGCGCCCTTGACCGCGCCGGGAAACTTGTGCTGGAGGCGCTCGAGGGCCATGAGGTAGCTTTCCGGGTCCGGTTTGCTGGCGGCCACCTCGTTGGCGGTGACGATGACGTCGAAGGCCCCGGTCAGCGAGAGCTGCTCGAGGACGGGATCGATGTCGCTTCTCAGGGCGCCGCTGCAAAGGGCGAGCGGCAGGGCGCCGGAGATGGAGCGGATCAGTTCGACGACGCCCGGATAGGGGGCGACACCGGCGGAGACGATGCGGATGAAGGCCTCGGCCTTTTCCGCCATCAAGCGGTGAAGCTCTTGGTCGGAAAGGTGGCGCCCGCCGGCCCGGAAGGACTCGCGGAAGGCGTCGCGGTCGTCGAAGCCGAGGTACTCGTCGAGGTACTGCTGCCAGGAGTAGCCGAGCCCCAGGGGGACCAGCACTTCCTGAAAGGCCTTGTAGTGAAGAGGCTCGCTGTCAACGATGATGCCGTCGAAGTCGAAAATTACCGCGTCTAGCATTGGTGCTCCTTATCCCGGGCCGCCTGGAGGACGGCTACTTTGCTGTTTTCAGGTTTTCTGTCGGACCCGCGTGGGCACGGGGTGCCCACCCTACCGGTCGCACTGTCGCACTTCGTGGTGAGTAGGGTGGGGAGCCCTCTGCCCACCGTTTCCCGCCGCACGCGATCTCGGTGGCCGCCGCCCTACCTGGTGGGAGAAGGGGCTCAGAAGCGGCCGGCGAGGGCGAGCCCCGGGGCGCCCCCCATGCTGGCCGGGGTGATGGTCACCTTGGCGCCGTGGAGGTCGTAGTACCTGGTGACGGCGCTCCCTGCCAGCTCGCCGATGGCGGCGCCCAACACCACGTCGCTCGCCCAGTGCTGATCCCGGTAGAGACGGGAAAAGCCGACCAGGGTGGCGCCGGTGTAGCAAAGCACCTTTACTCCCCAGGAATCGCTCTCGGCGGCCAGCACGTGGGCCACGGCAAAGGAACTCGCGGTATGCATGGAAGGAAGCGAATAGTCACCGTCGAAACGGAAAGGCCGGTAGCTCGACTCCCCCTTTTCGGCCTCCGGTCTCGCCCGCCCGGCCGCCTCCTTGAGGATGAGCGTGGTCCCGTCGGCCAAAAGGAGGGCCTCGCCGAGCTTCTGTCCCAAAAGAAGGACCCGCGGCGAATCGGTCAGCGCGCCGGCTCCGTAGAGGGTGGCGGCCACCCCGAGGTGGAGGTAGGGATCGCCGGCCAGGCTCCCCCAGCGGGTGACGTGATCGAGGGTGCTGGTGTGGACCCCGGCCAGATCTGACCGGATGTCCCGATCGTAGACGCAGGCAGTGGCGAAGGCTCCCGCCGCGACGATGGTCTGGACCCAGTAGGGATCGACGGGGCCGGTCGCGAAGAGAAGACTCTCGTCTCCTATCCGCCCCACCTCCTGCTTCACGGCGGCGGTGCTGGTGAAGACGTTCTCGACCGCCAAAACCGGAGTGGCCGGTAAAAGCCCCGCTGCCAGCACTAGCGCGACCAGCAGACGGACGATACCCCGCACGCCCACCGGCACTTTCCCTCCCGACGTCACCATTGGTAAGCCCCCCTACCCGCTACTTGAAGAAGAGCCAGATGGTTCCGGCGGTGAGTGCCACCTGCGAAACGATGGTGGTGATGTCCTTGATCTCCCTCAGCCAGGCTATCCGGTCGAGTTTCTGGGGAACGACCACGGTGTCGCCCGGCCACAGCGTACGGGAGAGGAAGCTCCCGAAGTGCCAGGTCTTGTCGCTTTCATCCCAGCTGAATCCGAAGGAGGACTGGCTCCTGCTGAGCACGGTGCCGTCCGCCCGCAGGACGTACATCTCGGAGGTGTCGGCGTCGTTGAGCGGGCCGCCGGAGCTGGAGAGGTACTTGGAAACGGTGCCGTCGTCGCTGTAGACGAAGGTGGCCGGGCTATAGACCTGCCCCATCACGCTCACCACGCTCGGGGTGGCCGGGACGTCGAGCATGTCTCCACCCATGAGCTCCAGGTCGTACTTGGACTGGGCCAGCTTCTCCGGCGGCAGCAGGCTGATGACGATGCGCCCTTCGGCCTTCTTCAGCTTAAGCGCCTCCAGGCTCTTCATGAGGCTGTCGAGGGCGGCCTTGTTGGCGGCCAGGTCCTCGCTGGAGGAGGAGACCGCGGAGAGCTCGCTCTGCTTTCTCAGGATGTCCTGCTCGCTGCGGGCGATCACCTCGTCCATCCGCTTTTGCTGCAGCACCTGCACCGACTTCCTCGTGAAGCGCGCGCCGCGCAGGTAGGCCCGGTCGGTGAAGCCGCCGGCCCGCTCGATCACCGAGCTCAGCCGTTCTCCCTTGGTGATGGAGTACTTGCCCGGATAGCGGACCTCACCCCTGAGGGTGACGAAACGGTCGGTCATCTCCAGCCACTGGGTGATGCTCCTGACGATGAGGACGTCGTCCGGCTGCAGTTCGAGGTTCGCGGAGGGGTCGCCGGCCAGCGCCTTTTTCAGGTCGAGGTTGATCCTCGTCGGGGTGGCGGAGCCGCGGTTGATGTCGATCCTGGTGAGCTCGGCGTCTTCCATGAGGGCGTTACGCTTGAGGCTTCCGGCGGCGGCCACCAGGTCGCGCACGGTCATGCGGGGGTAGAACGGGTAGTTCCCCGCCTTCTTGACCTCGCCGGTGATGGAGACCATCGGGCGCTCCTGCATCTGCCAGAGCGAAAAGACCCTGACTGCGTCCTGGTCCCTGAGCTCGATGTTCTCCTTGGCATCTCCCGCCAGCGCCTTGCCGAGGTTGGCCGAGAGCTTCTCGAGGTGGCGGTCGGGGAGCACCTGCCGGGTGATTTCGGCCGAGCCTAGGTAGGTGTCGGGGAGGATGGCGTCGTACCCCGGGAGGAGGTCGCGCAGGCGCATCCCTTTACGGTACTGGTACTCTCCGGGACGGGAGACGTTCCCCGAAAGGGTCACCACCTGGCGCGCCACGTCGTAGAACGGGAAGACCTTGACCATGTCGTGGTCGGAGATGGGGATCGAGGCGAGCTCCTGCTCGAGTTGTCCCCCCTTGGGGAGGTAGTCGTGGATCACGCGGGAGCTGTTCCCCTCCAGGCGCTCGACCTGGAGCCGCCCCTTGTCGCCGGAGGCGGTGATCCCGCCTGCCATGTCGATGACCGAGGAGAGGGTGGCGGGACCCTTCAGCTCGTAGATGCCGGGACGCTTGACCTCTCCCGCCACCGCCGCCACCGGGCCGATGACCGGCACGAAGAGGGTGTCCCCGTTTTCCACCCTGACGTCGCGGCTGCGGTCGCCGGAGAGGAACATGGAGTACAGGTCGATGTCCTGGACCGTCCTACCGCCCCTCACCAGCCGCACCTGGCGAAGCGAGCCGTTCTTGGTGGGACCGCCGGCGGCGGAGAGGGCGTTGATGGCCGAGGAAAGCGAGCTCACCGTGTAGGCACCGGGAGCCTGCACCTCACCCACCACGAAAACCTGGATGGTGCGGAGCTTGCCGAGGGTGATGTTGAATTCGTACCCCTTGAAGTAGCGGGAGATGGACTTGTCGACCACCCCGCGGAGTTGGGCGTAGGTGAGCCCCCAGACCTTGACGGCTCCTATCCTCGGGATGGTGATCTCGCCGTTGCGGTCGACCTCGAGGTCGTAGCGCCCCTGGGTGGTTCCCCAGATGTCGATCCGGAGGGAATCGCCCGGGCCGATGACGTAGTCGGAGCCGACCGGGAGATTGTCGCGGGAGGCGGCGCCCGCATTGGTGAAGAAGTCATAGCCGAACTGGGTGAGGGCGGGCTTCACCTCCTTGCCGTCGACGATGCGGGTCATCGCCCTCAATCCGCGGGAGAAGGAGCGCTCGATGGCGGAATTGGACTCCTCGGGAGGAAGCGGGGTGAGGGTGATCTCCTCGGAAGAGGCGACCTCCTTCCCTTCCCTGCTGTAGCCGGAGACCCTCACGTAGTGGACAACGCCGTTTTTCAGTCCGCGCAGGCGGTAGATGTTCCCTTTGATCTTCTCCAGCCGCCGCTCGACCTTGTCCCGCTCGCTGTGGTAGCTGATGGTGTAGGTATCGACCGGGGTGTCGCCCGGCTCGGGGGCATACCAGCTGATGACGATCTCTTCGTCCCCCGCCTCGCCCCTCAACTTGAGCTTGGTGGTGGTCACCTTGCCGTTGGCGTCCACCTCCTTGGCGCGCGTGGTCTCCTTCTTCTGCTGGTCACCGGTGTCGGATGGCTGGTCTCCGGCCGGGGACTGGTCGGAGGAGAGCTGGTTGTTGGACTGATCGGAGGCTTGCTGCTCGGAGGACGGCTGGTCCCCCTGGAGCGCCGGATCGGTGGCGGCCATCGACAGGGGAGTCTGGAAGATGGTAAGGCACAGAAGGAGTACTGCGAGCACTTTTCTCATGAAGACCTCAGCCAGCGTAGTTTAAGACAAAATAAAATAAGCGAGTTGCCTACCGTTGGCAACTGCAAAAACCCGGCGGCGGACAAAAAAAAAACAGCGCCCCGGGGGACGCTGTCTTCTTTATGGTGATCCCAAGGGGACTTGAACCCCTGTTACCGACGTGAAAGGCCGGTGTCCTAACCACTAGACGATGGGACCGAAAAAGGGCGGCCTAAGCCGGAGCCTTTATGGATTGGCTGGGGTACAAGGATTCGAACCTTGGATGACGGAGTCAGAGTCCGTTGCCTTACCGCTTGGCGATACCCCAACAAGAGAGACCAACTTAATAGCAAATTCGGCAGGAGGAAGTCAAGCTTTTTTCTGCCGGGCCACCGCCCCCCCCGCCTCGATCGCCTTCACGTTGGCGGGGATGAAGCGGTGGTTCCTCTCGGGAAGCGCCTGCTTGAGCGCGTCGGCAACCGTGGTCACCCCGACGGCGGGGATCAGCGCCAGGTACGCCCCGACGGCCACCATGTTGACCATGCGGGAATCGCCTAGCTCCATGGCGATCTCGTTCATGGGAACCGGGACCAGGGTGATGTCGTCACGGTTAAGGCCGGAGACGTCCACCAGCGAGGAGTTGTAGATGCAGATCCCGCCCGGGCGGACCTTGCTCCCGAAACGCTCCAGGGAGGCCTGGTTGAGTACCACCAGGGTGGAGGGGCTCCCCACCACCGGGGAGCCGACCGCGCCGTCGGCGATCACCACCGTGCAGGTGGCGGAGCCTCCCCTCTTCTCGACCCCGTACGCGGGGAAGTAGCTGACGTTCTTTCCTTCCTCTATGGCGGCATAGGACAGGAGGTTCCCGGCGAGGAGCACCCCCTGGCCGCCGAAACCGGCTATCATCAGATCGTACCGCATGATCCCTCCTACTAATTAAATGTGATCGCTTCCGCTCAGCCGAAATGAGGTCTCCCCCTTGTCAAAGGGGGACTTCGAACTGCCTGGAGACCTTTCGAAAGGGGAAGACGACTACTCCTTCCCTTCCTGCTTGAAGATCCCGAGCTGGAAGTACGGGATCATCTCCTCGGCCACGCGGGCGTTGGCCTTGAGCGGCGCCATCCCCCAGTTGGTCGGGCAGGCGGAGAGTACCTCCACGAAGGAGAACCCTTTCCCCTGGGCCTGGTAGCCGAAGGCCTCGCGCATCAACTTCTTGGCCTGGATGAGGTTCTTCGGGGAATCGACCGCCACCCGCGCGGAATAGGCGACCCCGCCCAGCTGGGCCAAAAGCTCGGCCATCTTGATGGGGGCGCCGTCCTTCTTGCGGTCACGGCCGTAGGGGGAGGTGGAGGTCTTCTGCCCCACCAGGGTGGTGGGGGCCATCTGACCTCCGGTCATCCCGTAGGTGGTGTTGTTGACGAAGACGACGGTGATGTCCTCGCCACGGTTGGCGGCGTGGATGATCTCGGCGGTCCCGATGGCGGCCAGGTCGCCGTCACCCTGGTAGGTGAAGACGAAGCGGTCGGGGCGGGCCCGTTTCACACCGGTGGCCACCGCCGAGGCGCGCCCGTGCGGGGCCTCGACGACGTCGATGTCGAAGTAGCCGTAGAGAAAGACCGAGCACCCCACCGAGGCGACCCCGATGGTTTCCTGCTGCACGCCGTGGAAGTCCATGGCATCGGCCACCAGGCGGTGAATGGTGCCGTGGTGGCACCCCGGGCAGAAATGGGTCTGAACGTCCTTGAGGCTCACCGGCCTCTTGAAAACCTGTTCCATGCTGCTTCCCTCGTTAAGGTATTAAATCCTGCCGCAACTCTTCCGGATCACGTCCAGAAGCTCTTCCGGAGACGGGAGCGAGCCGGCCCCCGGCGGGCGGCCGTAGAAGTCGACCTCGGCCTTGCCGTTGACGGCCAGGCGGACGTCCTCCACCATCTGGCCGCAGTTGAGCTCGACCACCAGCACCCTGCCGGCGCGGATGCCGGCCTCGGCGAGCGCCTTCTCCGGGAAGGGGAAGAGGGTGATGGGGCGGAAGAGGCCGACCTTCAGCCCCTCCTCGCGCGCCATGGCGACCGCGGTCTGCGCGATGCGGGAGACGGAGCCGAAACCGGTCACCAAAAGCTCGGCGTCGTCGGCCAGGTAGGTCTCGTACATGACCTCCTTTTCCTTCATCACCTGGTACTTGGCGTGGAGCTTCCAGTTGTGGGCCTCGAGCTCGCCGTCGCCGAGGAACAGGGACTTGACCACCCGCTGCTCCCCTCCCCCCTTGCCGCGGACCGCCCACTGCTTTGCGGGGAGCTCGCGCTGGGGACGGGGGTTGGGGGTGAGTGCTTCCTTCATCTGCCCGACCACCGAGTCCCCCAGCACCATGACCGGGGTACGGTAGAGATCGGCGAGGTCGAAGGCGTGCATGGTCAGGTCGTACATCTCCTGCACGCTGTTGGGGGCCAACACCGGGATGTGGTAGCCGCCGTGCCCTCCCCCCTTCACCGACTGGAAGTAATCGGACTGGGAGGCGTCGATCCCCCCGAGGCCGGGGCCGGAGCGGGAGATGTTGATGATGACGCCCGGGAGCTCGGAGCCGGCCATGTAGGAGATCCCTTCCTGCTTTAAGGAGATGCCGGGGCTCGACGAGGATGTCATGGCGCGCTTGCCGCAGGCGGAGGCGCCCAGCAGCATGTTGATGGAGGCGACTTCGCTCTCGGCCTGGATGAATTCGCCGCCCAGCCCGGGGAGCTCGCGGGAGAGGTACTCGGGAATGTCGCTTTGCGGGGTGATCGGGTAGCCGAAGTAGTAGCGGCACCCGGCTTCCAGGGCCCCCATGGCGGCGGCCTCATTTCCCTTGACGAACAGTCTTTTCGACACGTGGACCTCCAGCATGAAACTGCATGACTCCCTGTCCGGTTGATCGAGGAAAGGCATTACCGACGACCAGCCCGCTCAGACCAGAGTCACAGACTCGATGACATTGACTTATTTGTAGACAGTGATGGCTACGTCAGGACAGATTTCGGCGCAGAGAGCACACCCGGTGCACTGCTCCAGATTCGGAGCTTCGGCCGGTGTGTAGCCCTGGATGTTGACCCGTTCGCAGAGCTGTATCAGCTTACGGGGGCACGCGATGGTGCAGAGACCGCACCCTTTGCATCTCAACTGATCAATCTCAATTCTTGCCATAAGCAACTTCCCTCACATACCGACAGCGGTGTCGGACCCATCCAATTAGCGGCTGAACCTAGCAGAAACCTGTCGCTTACGTCAACTTTTTTTGTTTTGAGTAAATATTTCTCGCTTGCTTTTGGTTGGGCATATAGTTTAATAAATGTTAATAAACTTTTGTACGTTAAAAACAGGGAAAGGAGGACCACCGAGATGGCATCATCACTGCTCGAACTGACGGCCAACATAGTCTCGTCGCACGCGTCGGTAACCGAGATGTCCGGCGAGGATCTGCTTCAGGAACTGCAGAAGGTTCACGTCGCCCTGCAGAAATTAGAAGTGGAAAGCGGCGAAGGTGGTGAGAAGTCCGAGAGCAAGGGGCCCGCCGTTTCTTTGAAAAAGGCCTTTCAACCGGACCAGATAACCTGCATGCTCTGCGGGAAAAGCGGTATGAAGACCCTGGCCCGTCACCTGGCCCAGGTGCACGGAATCAAGCCGGGGGAATACCGGAAACAGTTCGGCATCCCGAGCAACCAGGCCCTCACCGCCAAGAACTTCTCCGAAGCCCGCCGCAGGATGGCCCAGGAGAAGGGGCTCGCCGACAACCTCGCCAAGGCCAGGGCGGTCCGGGCGGCGAAACTGGCAGCCAAGACCGGCGGCGAGAGAAAGCCTGCCAAAGAACCGCGGCAACCCAAGCAGAAGCGGATGAGCGCCTGAGTCCTCTTTTTCCTATGACATAAAAAAACCTGATTAGCGCCAATCTTCCGCTAGGCGTAACCACCGCTCTGGTCGGCTGCCAGTCCGGGCAGCGGCAGCAGCGAGGCGGGGAAGCATAGCAGCAAGATCGAAACGACGGTTAAAGCGGTACTG
>NZ_BLXW01000040.1:0-45679 GCF_054784495.1 Geomonas sp. Red276 | reverse complement strand
TTTCGTTGAATTGCGGCCAGATCTGGCCGTTCTTTGAAAGGATAGTCACATTCGGCAATAAAAAAGGCAGCCTCCTGAGAGACCGCCTTTTGATGGTTCACTGTTGCCGCGCCAGCGGCTTAGTTCAACATGTAATTGACCGGATCCGGTCATCCGCCCCGGTTAGGGGGCGAGAACGTGTTTTGATTTCTAGCAGCCTTGCCAGGTGGCCGATATTCCATTACTAGCGGGGGGAAATAGTTCCATTTCGGAGGATGAACAGTCCCGCTCATCTATCCCGTCTCCGGCTTTTGAAACGGCCTGTTCACCGCCACAAGGTGCTTTCCCGCCCTGACTGGCGTCCTTTCGGTGAGGAAACCGGGATGGGGTGGCGGATATCCCGACTAGCCCGAGAAACATTAGTAGAAATACATTATTTACGTTGACGTAACCTGCCGTTATGCCACAATTCCAGGGCGGGAAATGTTCCATTCGGGTGGATGACCAGACCTTGATATTCTTCCTTCTCTCGGTGCCTGAGGCCTCATTCCTCGGGGAGGAACCGCTCGCCGGAAACCTGCCGGGTGCGGTAGGGGGAAATATATATATCTTTACCTTTATTGTCAAAGGCGAACTTATGATGAGCGTTCATGACGACATTCTTACTGAGTACGGGTCCTATCTCCAGAAGTCGAATGTTCCCCCTCCTTTTCATACTGAGTACCTGGAATGGTGCTCCTGCTATTTGGATTTCTCCGCAAGAAATATACTGCCCAATTCGAGGTCCGAGTGCGTGCGGCTTTTTTGTGAGGATCTGCGCCGCAGAAAGGTTTCCCAGCGTCAGCTTGAAAGGGCAGCCAGGGCCGTTTCGATCTACTTCGCGATGCTTAGGTCTCCAAAGACCCAGGAAGAAACGTACCGTGTCGACTCGCCACCGGTTTCTTCAGGAACCGGGGGCCTGGCTGATGGTGCGGCACCCGGGCCCGCTCCGCTACCTTACGACGACTCGACGAACCGCCCATCGGCCTACCTGGAGGCCGGTTACCAGATCAAATCGGCGTCTCCACAATGGGATGCGGTTCTCAAACGGATGGTCGCAGAGATAAAGCTCCGCCACTACTCGAGAAAGACCCTGCGGGCCTACGCCCATTGGAGCCGGCGGTTCCAGCGGTTTCTCAAGAACAAGCCCCCTGAGTCAGTCTCCACCGATGACGCCAAGGCCTATCTCACCTATCTCGCCGTGGAGGGAAAGGTTTCCTCCGCCACCCAAAACCAAGCCTTCAATTCGTTACTGTTCCTCTTCCGCCAAGGGCTCCAGAGGGAGTTCGGTGTCCTCACCGGGGTACCCCGCGCGAAGAAATCCCTCTACGTGCCGATGGTACTTTCGCGTCCCGAGATTGACGCCATCCTGAAGGAGTTAGCACCCCCTTTCCGGCTTTTCGCCAGCCTTTTATTCGGCTGCGGCCTGAGGCTCTTCGAATGCCTGCAGCTGAGGATCAAGGATTTCAACATGGACGCCAATGTGCTCACCATTCATGGCAAGGGAAAGAAGGACCGGACGGTTCCCCTTCCCCGATGTATCCACCCGGAGCTTTTAGCCCAGATTGAGACGGTTGGGAAATTACACGATCAGGACTTGGCCAACGGCTACGATGGGGTCTTTCTGGATGACTCGGTCGAAAAGAAGTACCCGAATGCTCCCAAGGAGTTCGCCCAACAATGGTTCTTCCCCCAGAGAAACCTGACGGTACTGGCTGAAACGGGAGAGGCGAGGCGTTATCACCTGCATGAGACCGAGTTCCAGGACGCACTCTATTACGCGGTACGCCGTGCCAGGATCTCCAAAAAGGTCACCGCGCATACCTTCCGGCACTCGTTTGCCACCCATCTGTTGCAGGCCAACTACGACATACGCCTCATCCAGAGACTGCTCGGGCACGCCAACCTCAAGACCACTATGATCTATACCCACTGCGTACCGGTCTTGACGACCAAGGAGCCGATGAGTCCGCTTGATTTTTGACGCAAAGCCATTGCCCAAAGGCCGGGATGGCGAGCTCCCGCGCTGAAGCAGGTGGTGTGCCCTTTTCGTCCGGTCCCCTTTTCGCCCCCAGTAGGGTGGCGCCGCCGCTCGGTAATTCCAACCTTGCATTGATTAACTTTTTCAAATATACTTGCCTGCACATCCGCTCCGAAGGACAACCACGTAGATGATCACACCTGCCACCCCGATACCCGGCCAAATTTGGCGACAGCTCTCTACCCGTTCGCGTACCGTCCTTTCGCGTGCCGGGATACGGTCGTGCGAGGAGCTGCTGAGGTACGTCGAAACGGATCTACCGTCCATCCCCGGCTGCGGCAGCAAGACGTCTCACGAATTAGGCGCCCTGCGGACCCGCATTCTTGAGGAAATCCCCGCCCTCCGCGATCTCGGTGAAGAGTTCTCACCCGGCGGCTCGCTCCCCGCCGTTATCGACACCGAGACGCCGGCACGGCAATCCTGTGGGGTGGGTGAAGCGGACGCGGAGGGACAGCGGGTCGACCCCGCCGGCTGGAGTGTTCTCCACCGCACCCTCCCGGAGTTGTTTCACCTGTGCATCCCGGGTCTCGAACAGGGGGGCGATCGGCTGCCGACGGTTGGCGAGATGCCCATTCCAGCCGCGGACCTCGAACGGCTCCGCGTTGCCGCCATTTCCCCGGAAGACTCTGCGGCAGTTCTCGCCACGGTCACCGCCGGCTATTTTCTGCAGGCGGGGATCAGCGACGACGCCATGGCCATCATCCTCGACCAATTGGCACAGGCCGCCGGTGCTGGCCGATTGCCGACCGCAAAGCTTCCGGCGCCAACCGCCGACATCTGCGACGGCGGATTGTACCGGGACATGCCGTCGCCCCCCTCGCTCCCGGTGCCCGCTCTCCGTTACCCGCAACTTTTTTGCCCGCCCGCCGGCCAAGGGGGGGTGATGTGGCAAGAGGTCGCGAAGATCAGCGAGCGGAGGGTGATCGACCGCCTCGGTTTCTGCACCGCGGCACTGGAATGCATCGAGTACCTCTGGCATTTGAGGGAGATCGCCTCGCTCGTCATTGACGGCGCAGATGCCGGCATGCCGACCACGCTCTACGGGGACTTTTACGCACTTGCCGACGACTTCCTCCGCGAAGGGCTCGTCCCCGGCCTCGTCAAAGATGCCGAACGGCGGTACCGGCTGATGAAAGCGGTGCTGTGGCGTCCCGGCGACCGCAGGCCGTCGCTGAGGAAATTGGCCCAAAAGGAACAGGTGAGCGGGGAGAGGATCCGGCAGATTTTGTTGGAAACGACGGTCACGCTCGCCACCCCGCGCTTGCTGGGGCGCCACCGATACGTGTGGATCTGGATCGACGCGCTCCTCGAGGCCGCTGGCGGTGTCCTCTGTGCCAAGGAAATGGCCGAGTCGCTGACCAAGGCCTTGGGGTGGAAGGTCTGCCCCCCGGAACAGGTCATCGCCACCTTTGTCTGTATTTCGCCTCGGTACCAACATATCGGTCGTGCCCCGTCGGTGGGGATCGCTCAGGCAGGCCACCGTTGCGTACGGTGCCCCAGGATGCGCTCCGTACTCTCGACGGCAGCCGCTGAGTGTCCGCAGTGGAGGCTCCCCATCGACAGGGCGCTCGTCGGGCTCAGCGAGCACTGCCGGGAAAAGCGGTGCCCGGGATTCGGCAAGGTGAGCAGGTTCTCCCCCGCCACCCTCGCTCTGCTGGCGAGGGTGACGGAAGGTCTTTTCAGCGATGGCGACTCCGTCTACGCGCTCGAGGGCCCCGGTACCCGCAGCTCCTTCGAGGTCCAGGAATATGCCCGAAAGAAGGGATCTGCGGGGAGAGCGATACTGGAGCAGATCGTCGGGGCAGCCGGCAAACCGGTCCCTTTCGAGGAAATATGCCGGCAGCTGGTTGCCTCGGGCTGCGAAAGTGGGCCAACCACGAAAGCCCCCTGGGCATTGCTGCAACTCAAGCGCTCACCTTCGATACTGCCGTGGGGGAACGCGTTCGTACACAGGGACGCTCTTCCGGCGATGGCGACCGTCGTTACGGAGATCGAAAGAGAGATCGTGACGAGACTGACCGCGGACGAAATACCGTACCTCTCCATCAGTGGCCTCATCTTCAAGAAATACAGGGAGCGGTTACTGCGGGAAACCATCGCCACCCCCTATGGCCTCTACTGCTGCCTGGAAACTCTCGGCAGTCCCGACCTGCGGTACCCGGAATACCCGTACGTGATGAACAGGGAAGGCGACGGCGTCCGCCTGCCGGTGCCGCTGGTCCTGGAGGAGTACCTGATCAGGCAAAACGGCCCGGTTGCCGTCGAAGATATGGTGCGGTTCGGATTGGAAAAACTGTGCCTGAACAAATGCGATCCCCGCATCATCTGGCAGATACCCAACAGTGTGAGGGCCGACAGTTTCACGGTCGTCCACCTGGGGTCGCCCGCCATCGACGCGGGGGCTCTTGCGCCGGTCATAGAGTGTCTGACCCGGTACGGTGAACGAAAAGGGATCGCGGCGGGGGCGCTGTATCAGGCCAATGCCGCTTACTGCCGCGAAGTCGGGATTCCGACCGCGCTCCATCTGTACTGCCTGATCAGACATTTCTATCCGCAACGTTTCCGCATCATGCGGATATGGCAGCTCAAAACCAGGTCAAAGATGGGGGTCCCACCCGAGAATCTCCCCGATGTCGAGGCGGAGGCTCTTGCGCCGATCGTGGCGTATCTGGCCGGGCTCGAGCAAGGAAGCCGGATAACCGCGGGTGCCCTGTATATGGCGAACCTCCCTGTTTGCCGCGAGCTGGGCGTTTCGACACCGAAGCATCTGTACTACCTGATGGAACGTCATTATCCGCAACGCTTCCCCATCATCAGAAAGTGGGGGGGCCCCCCTCGCGACCGGGCAAGAAAATGTGTGGCCGCTTCTGGCATTTCCCACCTGGCAGAACGGATCCTTTCGTATCTCAGGAAGCAGGCCGGGCCATGTCCAATCTGCGAAGTGGCCGAAGCCGTGCGAGACGCAAGTGGGAAACGGACAGACCTCGGTGCGCTGGACCGGCGATATGTTCTGCGCGATACCCAGACGACTATGGTGGCCCGGGAATCCCTTGATTGGAATGGCCAGAAGCAGTCGGCAATAGAGAAGCTTGCCGCCAGACATCTCGAAGAAAAAGAACGGGAAGGGAAGGCATTCGGCAGATGTTCAGATATTTTCCGGGAGGTGGCAGAGATCGACGGCCTGCTGCCGGAAATTGGCGAGGCCGTCACCTGGACCCCCGTGCTGCTCCACGAACTGCTCGTCTCGGGTAACAGGTTCTTTGGCCTCGGCAAGAGGCGGGACCTCTTTGTGGCTGCAGACAACCGGCATGGCATTGCGACCCTCAACGACCTCGCTTACCATATCCTGCTCACCGATTTTGACGGCGCAGCCCCCGAATTCTTCCTGCTCGGGGAGCTGGACAAACTCGGCATCAGGCCGAGGTGGGACACATTCCGCTCGGGACGCGACCCGCGGATCGTTCGCACCGGGAAGATCCTGCATGCTGCCGGACACGAGGTGCCACCGGAGCTGATAGGATGGGAAAAACCGAAACCAACGGCGAGAAAAGTTAAGAGAAATTCGGCGGAATACAATGAAGAAAGGGGGATCGTCGCGGCAGAGATAGCGCGGCTTATGGAGACGCATGGCATTACCCCCCAGGCGGCATCCAAAATCACCGGCAGCGGCCACGCCGACTTCTACCGCTTCAGGCTTGGGCGGTTCAAAGGCGCCAGCCTCAAGCGGCTGGTTACCCTCCGAGGGAAGCTGGAGCAGCATGTGACGCAAGTGGCAGCATGTTGTGCGCCAGGCCGGGTCAGCATCGATTGATTCGCTTCTGGCCCCCCAAATGGTACCGGGCAAAACGCTTGGCCCGGGGGGCCCGGTATCACAGAAAAAGCCGATAGTCGCAGTCCAGGGCTGTTGCCAGTTTTTTCGCCATTTCCTTCCCGATCGAACGCTTCCCGTTCTCCATCTCACCGAGGTGGCGTCGTGAAATCCCTGCCTTCTCTGCGAGTTCGACTTGGGTCAAATCTTCCTTCGAGCGTGACCCGCGTAAAATCATGGAGGGAAGGTCTTCGCCCGGCCTGACTTCCCCCAACACCTCCCGCCAAGGACGACTTTCGCCCTCTTCGAGCTCCCGGGCATACTTAATGACCAGTTCCGCGTTGGACCGGTGTACCTGAAAGGTTACGGTTACGATGTCGCCAATAGGGGGCCTTTTCGTGCGTTCCACCATAAACACCTCCACTTCACGGATCATACTGTGCCCATTTTTAGTACGTCGTCTAGGGGTAGAATGGAACCGAAAATCTACGGGGAAAGAGGGCTGACAAAAAAAATGAGGGGGGATCGAAATCCCCCCTCCGGGTAGCTGCCTTGGTGAATGCTGATGGTGCGGGTGCTAGTTGTACGCGCTCTCGGAGTGCTGGGTCTGGTCGAGGCCGATGATCTCGTCTTCCTTCTCGACCCGGAAGCCCATGGTCTTGGAGAGGACGAAGGAGATCACGAAGGTGACGATCACCGCGTAGGCGGCGGCGGCGCCGACCGCGATCAGCTGGGTCACGAACTGCTTCATGTTGCCGGAGGTGAGCCCGGTGGCACCGACGGTGGCGAAGACGCCGGTCAGGATGGCGCCGGTGGTGCCGCCCACGCCGTGGACGCCGAAGGCATCGAGGGAGTCGTCGTACTTGAACTTGGCCTTCATCATGACGCCCATGTAGCAGACCAGACCGCCGGCGATACCCATCAGGATGGCGGCGCCAGGCTGCACGAAACCGGCGGCGGGGGTGATCACGACCAGGCCGGCGACCACACCGGAGCCGAAACCCAGGGCGGAAGGCTTGCCGGCGTGGATCCACTCGGCGATCATCCAGGTCAGGCCGGCAGCGGCCGGGGCGATGGTGGTGGTGGCCATGGCCAGGCCGGCCAGGCCGCCGGCGGCGTCGGAGGTGTTGAGGCCGACGATGGCGGAACCGGCGTTGAAGCCGAACCAGCCGAACCAGAGGATGCCGACGCCGGCAAGGGTCAGCGGGAGGCTGTGGGGAGCCATCCGCTCATGCGGGAAGCCGTGACGCTTGCCGAGGAAGTAGAGGACCACGAGTGCCGAGATACCGGAGGAGAGGTGAACGACGGTGCCGCCGGCGAAGTCCAGGGCGCCCATCTTGCAGAGCCAGCCGTCGGCCATCCAGACCCAGTGGGCCAGCGGATCGTACACGAGGGTGGTCCAGAGGAGCACGAATACGCAGTAGGTGGAGAACTTGATCCTCTCGGCCAGGGCACCGGAGATGAGGGCCACGGTGATCATGGCGAACATGCACTGGTACATGGCGAAGACATACTCGGGGATGGAGCCCGGCTCGGTGGCGACGTTCTGGAAGAGCGCGAAGACCGGGTTGCCGTCCTTGAAGGTGATCAGGCCGTTCATCATCGCCTTGCTGAAGTTGCCGATCAGGCCGTGTCCCATGTCCGGGCCGAAGGAGAGGGTGTAGCCGATGACGGCCCACTGCACGCCGACGATGCCCATGGCAACGAAGGAATGCATGATGGTGGATAGGACGTTCTTGCTGCGGACCATGCCGCCGTAGAAGAGGGCCAGGCCGGGGATCATGAAGAGAACCAGCGCCGAGGAGACCAGCATCCAGGCGGTGTCGCCGGTGTTGAGGACCGGATCGACGTTCTTGGGAGCCGGTGCGGCAGCGGTGGCAGCCGAAGCGGCGGCCGGGGCGGTAGCCGCAGCCGGAGCCGCAGCCGGAGCCGGAGCCGCAGCCGGAGCCGGGGCGGTAGCGGCAGCCGGGGCGGTAGCGGCGGCCGGGGCGGCCTTCTCCTCAGCCTGGGCGGCCAGCGGAGCGGCGAGCAGGCCGGCAACCAGTGCCAGCTTGGAAAGGGTCACGAATACTTTCTTGCAGGTTGAGGTCCCTGCTGCTTCCTTAGCCGTCTTTAGGATACTTCCTCGTACCATGTTTGACTCCCCATTGATCTTATTTGTTTATCGTTACAAGCCGAAGCTGCGTCATTGCTCGTTCAAGCCACGTTTGAATCCGACCGACCCTTCCTAGATGGCCTCGTCCCCTTTCTCACCGGTCCTGATGCGGACCGCCTCGTCGAGGTTGATGATGAAGATCTTGCCGTCCCCGATCCGCCCGGTGCGGGCGGTTTCCTCGATGGCGGAGACCACTTTGGCCACCAGGTCGTCGGAGACCGCGATCTCGATCTTCACCTTGGGGATGAAATCGACCACGTACTCGGCGCCGCGGTAGAGCTCGGTATGCCCTTTCTGGCGACCGAAACCTTTCACCTCGCTCACGGTGATACCTTCGATGCCTATCTCGTTGAGGGCATCTTTTACCTCATCCAGTTTGAACGGTTTGATGATTGCCTCGATAAGCTTCATTGCTTTCCTCCTGATCTGTGGCTTGCGCTGCCGGTTGCCCATCACTGTTGCAGCCGCCGTGCCAGCCTTGGAGAAATGCCTGTAAACGGGGAGTTAGGGAAAAGGAGGGGCGCAAGAAGAGAGAAAGCTGCACAAATAGGATGCAGCCCGCCGTCTAATTAAGCACAAATGGAGGGCGTGCTCCCCCCAAAACGGGGGGAGCCTTGGACGCGGGGGAGTCCCCCGCTATGAAACGTTCACTGGCGCGGTTTCGATGAGTACCCGCTGGAGAAGGGGAGCTGCCTCAGGTTGAATTCGGGGTAGGCGGCGGCCGCGACTTCGTACTGATCAAGCCCCTCCCGCTCGATGTCGGAGGGGACCCGGATTCCCATGATGCGGTCCAAAAGTCTGAAAAAGAGGTACGCCGCACAAAAAACGAACAGCAGGTTGACGGCGCTCCCGATCACCTGGGCGCCCAACTGGCCACCGTCGCCGTAGAACAATCCTTTGACGGTCCCTTTGACACCGTTGAAACCGTCCCCGTAAGTACCGTCGGCAAAGAGCCCCAGCGAGAGGACTCCCCACAGGCCGCAGACCCCGTGCACCGAAATGGCCCCCACCGGATCGTCGATCTTCATAACCCGCTCGAAGAAAAAGACGCTCAGGCAGCAGAAGACTCCGGCCAGGGCTCCGATCACCACCGCCGACAGCGAGGTGACGAAGGCGCAGGGGGCGGTGATGGCCACCAGTCCGGCCAAAAGCCCGTTGGCGCTCATGGTGAGGTCGGGCTTGCCGTACTTGAACCACATGAGGCTCATGGCCACGAAGCCCCCCGCCGCGCTGGCGAGCATGGTGTTGACCGCCACCACGCCGATCCTGAGGTCGGAGGCGGCCAGGGTGGACCCGGTGTTGAAACCGAACCAGCCGAAGGCGAGCACCAGGGTGCCGACGATGGCCATGGGGATGTGGTGGCCCGGAATCGGGTTGGGGGATCCGTCCTTGTTGAACTTGCCGATCCTGGGCCCCAGCACGAGGGCGCCCGCCAGGGCGGCCACCCCGCCGGTCATGTGGACCACCGAGGAGCCGGCGAAATCGACCTGCCCGTGCCCGAGCCCGAAGTTTGAGCCGAGTTGGGAGAGCCAGCCGCCGCCCCAGACCCAGTTGGCGTAGAGGGGATAGAGAAGGCCGCTCATCAAGAAGCCGTACACCACGAAGGCGGAGAACTTGAAGCGTTCGGCCATCGCCCCGGTGGGAATGGTGGCCGCGGTATCCATGAAGACCATCTGGAAGAGGAAGATGGCGAAGACCACCGAGTCGTAGCAGTTGCCGGAGAGGAAGAAGCCCCGGGTCCCGAAGAGGCCGAGATCCTTGCCGAAGAGGTGGAGGGTGAATTCCCCGTTCAGGACACCTCCGCCGCCGAGAGCCGCCACCGGCCCCACGCCCCCCATCTGGAGGGCGAAGCCGCAGGCCCAGTAGGCCAAAAGGCCTATGCAGTAGATCATGATGTTCATCGCCATGGTGTGGCTGGCGTTCTTGGCCCGGCAGAAGCCGGTCTCCACCAGGGCGAAGCCGGTCTGCATGAACATGACGAGGAAGCCGCAGAGAAGGGTCCAGGCCATGTTGAGCGCCACCCGGTTGTGGCCGGCGGCATCCGCGACCTTGGCCGCCAAAGGCTCGGAGGCGGAGAGCCTCTTCAAGTCGTCGGCGGTGGGGGCGCCGCTGGAGGCCCCGACCAGGTCGGCGGCTCCCCCGGTGCGCGCCCCGGACGGATCCCCGGAGGGGACGGCCGGGGAAATGGCGGCGGGCGCGGGCGCGGCCGCCGGAGCGGTAGCGGCGGCGGAAGCCGCTTCGGGTTTGACCTCGGCCCGGCAAAGGCTCCCGGCGGCTCCGACCAGGAGCCCCGCAGCCATCAACAGACGGACCAGGCGTGCGTACTTTTTCATCATGATTTCCATCTCTGCCTCCTTACGATGCAGGCCGAAGCGCGCGGCGTCCTTGCCCTCCCCGCCTCCAGCCGGCGGGTGACGCGCCTCACGTGATTGGTAAACCGCTTAAATAAAAAGGCCTCCGGCCCCAAAGGGGCGGGAGGCGTCGTTGCCTTTTCCGGGTGGACCGGCGCGTCGCGGTGCCGGTCTCTTCCTTTAATCTGCACAGGGCATGCCGGATGAAAATCAGGTGGATGCCAGGAATACGGTAGGTCGCGTTGAAAAACGAAACGCGACAGCATCGGCAGCCCAAAGGGATCGTCGCGTTTCACGGTAAAACTGTTCAACGCGACCTACGCCTGCTCTCCCCACCATGGCAATTGCCGACGAAGAAAAGGGAGCGCATGGGCACGGAGAGCCCACCCTACCCGGTTCGCCCCGGTGGGCGCTGATCCTTTATTTCACCAGGGAGGGACCGAACTGGATAACGGCGCCGCCGGCCAGGATGATGACGAGGCCGGCCCAGGTCGAGGTGGGGATACTCTCTTTGAAGAGGAAGCGGCCAGCGAGGATGCTCACCAGGGCGAAGATGGCGACGTAGACTCCGAGGAGCTTGGAGAAATCCCACTTGACGGTGTTGACCACCACCCCGTAGCTTCCGAGCATGGCGAAGCCTAAGACGATGAAAAGGACGGAGCCGGAGACGAGGCCCCTCCTGACCACCGCGTCCCCCCCCACCTCAAGGGCGGCCGCGGCGACGAAAACAATCCAGGCAAATAGTGTCATGTAATGCTCCTAATATTCGATATACCCTCGCCCCCCTTGGGGGAGAGGGTGGCCGAAGGCCGGGTGAGGGAAGATGTTAAAGTGGCGAGTGGGTATGGGCTAGGACGGCCCGCGCTTCATCATGAGGAGGATCAAGAGGACCAGGATAAGCAGACCGGCGGCGATGCCGAGGGCGATCCAAAGGGCCTTTCCCCTCCCCCCCTGCTTCCAGGGGGAAGGTTTCTTCAGCCGGTCGCAGCGGCCGGTGAGCGGCACGTCCTCGGGGTTGTCCAGCTCGGTCTTCATGGCGGCGGCCGAGTGGTAGCGCCTCCTCGGGTCCCGCTCCATGGCGTGCAGGACGATCTCCTCCACCTGGGGGGAGATCTTGGAATTCCTCTTCCTGGGAGCCTGCGGGTCGCCGGTCACCCGGGCGTTCATGATCACGAACATGTTCTCGTTCTCACTGGCGTAGGGGGGCGCCCCGGCCACCATCTCGTAGAGAATGGCGCCCAGGCTGTAGATGTCGGTCCGCTCGTCCCCCCGCTTCCCCTTCACCTGCTCCGGCGCCATGTAGTCGGGGGTCCCCACCGCCGGCGTGAACCCCGCGAAGGTAAGCCTTCTCCCCTCGGCCGACTTGGCGATCCCGAAGTCGAGGATCCGGATGGTCCCGTCGGAGCAGATCATGATGTTCTGGGGCTTTAAATCGCGGTGGATCACCCCGTGCTCATGCATGTGGGCGAGCGCGGAGCAGATCCGGCTGGCGAGCTTGACGGCGTCCTTCTCGGGCATGGGGCGGACGCTGTTTAAAAGATGGGCGAGCGTGTAGCCGCGGAGGTACTCGGTCACGATGTAGGGGCGGCTTTTCTGTTCGACCGGGTAGAACTTGAGGATGTACGGGTGATCGAACATGAGCCCGATCTCCTCCTCGCGCTCGAACCGGGAGTAGAAGCCGGGATCGCTCTCGAACTCCATGAAGGGGACCTTGAGGGCCACCTCGTTCCTGGTCTTAAGGTCGGTCGCCTTGTAGATGGTGGCCATCCCGCTGCGGCTGATGGTCTCGGTGATGAAGAAGCGGTCGTCGAGCGTCTTGCCGGGCTGGATCTCGTAGCCGACGTTCTCCTCGACCACCGGTTCGTGGTAGACGGGGAGTCCGCGGTAGTAGGATATCTTCTCCACGTCGGTGATCTGCAGCACCTGGATGGAAAGGTTGTCGTCGGTCCCCCGGTTCTCCGCCAGGGCCACCAGCTGGCGGCAGGCCTGGGCCGGGGAGAGGCGCGAGACGATGTCGGCGATCTCGGAATCGGCCACGTGGGCGTAGAGGCCGTCGGAACAGAGGACGATGCGGTCACCCTTAAAGGCGGTGGTCTGCTCCACGTCGACCCGGATGCCGGGGTCCTGGCCGACGCAGCGGGTAAGCACCGAACGGTGCTCGCTGGTCTTCGCGTCCAGCTCGCTGATCAGGCCGAACTTCTGCTGCATCCCGACGTAGGAGTGGTCGGTGGAAAGCTGCCTGATCTCCCCTTTCCTCACCAGGTAGACGCGGGAGTCCCCGACGTTTCCCACCACGACCTCGTCGTTTTTGAGCACCACCAGGCAGAGGGTGGTACCCATCCGGTCGCGGCCATGGTTCCCCATCCCCCGCTCGAAGACCGCGAGGTTCGCGGAGGAGAACATCTTGTTGACCAGCTGCTGCGAGGTGAGATCCCCACCGGTCTCCCGGAAAAGGGAAAGGGAGGTCTCCACCGCGAGCCGGCTCGCCACCTCGCCGTGGTTCAATCCCCCCACCCCGTCGGCCAGGGCGGCCACCGCGCCACGGGAGCGTTTCTCCTCGATGGTGGCGGGCTGCCAGAAGCCTACGAAGTCCTCGTTGTTCTCCCTCACCGGCCCCGGCGAGGAGAGTTCTGCGTAAATAAGTTCCATGATGACGGCACCTTAGCACGATCCCCGTGCGATGAAAAGCCTCGACATTGAAAAGGGGCGGCCAAAGAATTCTTGACCGCCCCGACGTTTCCATCCTGCCGCTATCCCGGGTTCACACCGCCTAAGCCGCCTGGGCCGCGACGGCCGTCCCGGGAACTGCCTGTCCTAGGCGAGCGGTTTCATCTCCGGTCTGCTGGTAAGGATGATCTCCTTGTTCTTGGACTTGGAGGCGGACATGAAGTAGATCAGCCCGTAGATCCCCCAGGCTGCGCAGATGCCGAGCGCTATGAACGGCTCCTTCCAGCTCATG
This sequence comes from Geomonas sp. Red276, assembly GCF_054784495.1. NCBI lineage: Bacteria > Pseudomonadati > Thermodesulfobacteriota > Desulfuromonadia > Geobacterales > Geobacteraceae > Geomonas > Geomonas sp. Red276. The sequence goes on along the minus strand of NZ_BLXW01000040.1, from coordinate 32,347 downwards.
CCGGCCACGGTGAAGGGACCGACCAGGTAGAAGAGCATGATGGCCAGGTTGGCGAGCAGGCCGGCCACCGGGATGACCACGTGCTTGAAGCCGTTGAAGGTGTGGTGCTCCTTGAAGGCGACCATGGCGATCACGCAGGTGAACATGTAGAGGAGGAAGGTGCCGAAGTTGGAGACCAGGGTCATGATCAAAAGGGTGTTCGGGAGCTTCGCGTAGGTCTCCGGGGCGAAGATGCCGAAGGAGTACCAGAAGTTGTGCTTGTCGAGGGCGGCCGGGGTGGTGCCCCCCTGGTAGATCACGCAGACCACCATGCCGATGAGGGCGGAGATGATCGCCAGGGTCCAGATCGCCTTGTAGGGGGACATGGTCTTGCCGTGCAGCAGGCCGAAGTGGGAACCGACCTCCTCGTCGCGCCCCATCGCGTAGGTGACGCGGGCGCCGGTGGAGAGGCAGGAAAGGGTGGTGCCGATCAGGGCGAGGAAGACGGTGAAGGCCTGGACCAGCATGAAGGCCTTGCCGGCGGCGGCGGAGCCGAAGAGCCAGGTGCCGGTGATGATCATCATGTCGCCCAAGGGGGCCCCGGAGGCGCCGGCCATCGGCATGGTGTAGCCGTTATGGAGCATGTAGTTGGCGGCGAAGTACTCGATCAGGTAGCAGACGGCGCCCTGGATGACCAGCGAGAGAAGGACGGCGCGCGGCACGTCTTTCTTGGGGTTCTTGGCCTCGTCGGCCATGGCAGTGACCGTCTCGAAACCGACCAGGATCAGGATGGCGATGGCGGCCTGGATGAAGATGAAGTTGAAGCCGTGGGGTGCGACGACGCTCTTGGCGGTGGCGTGGTAGTTGAAGGTCTCCACCCCCTTGTCGTCCTTGGTGATGGCGCCGGCGGCGGAGTAGTCGACGGTGAAGGGCGCGGCCTGCTTCAGGTCCTTGACCGGCTTGCCGTCCTTGTCGGCGGCGATCGGGTCGCCGGTCTTGTCGTCCTTCATGTCCTGCATCTGGTAGACCGGCTTGCCGTCCTTGTCGAGGCTCGGCTTGCCGTCCGCCATGACCGGCACCGGCTGCCCCTTGTCGTCCTTCACCACTTCCTGGGCCACCTGGTAGTTGACGGCCACCCCGTTGGAGAGGTGGTAGCCGACCGCACCCTGCGGATGCTGCACGCGGTAGCCGATGGCGATCACCGAGAAGACCAAAAGGGCCGAGATCTGCACGATGTTGATCACCACGTTGACGGCGGTGGTGCCGGTAACCCCGCGGAAGGCGATGTAGGCGACCCCCAGGGAGAAGACCGCGCAGAAGATCCACATGAAGATCTGGCTGTTATAGGTCCCGGAGAAGGTGTCGGGGAAGAACTGGTTCAGGAGGTAACCGGAAAGGATGGCGGTCACCCCGACCATCACGCCGGGATAGACCCAGTAGTAGAGGTGGCTCGCCCAGCCGGTGAAGAACTTGGCGATCCTGGCGAACTTGTAGGCCTTGGTCTTGGAGAGGAAGGCCTGCTCCGCGTAGAGGTAGGAGGAACCCGGGCCGGGGTAGAGCTTGGAGAGCTCGGCGTAGCTGTAGGCGGTGGCCAGGCAGAGCAAAAGCGCGAATAAAATACCGAACCACATGGCGCAGCCGGCCATCGGCGCCCCGTACAGGGACTGCATCTGGAAGGTCAGCCAGAGAAAGGCTCCCGGCGCGATGAGGGCCATGGCGTTCATGGTGAGACCGGTCAATCCCAGCGTCCCCCTGGTTACTGCTTGTTCATTGTTTCCCATTGTCACTCTCCTTTGTTAGGCTCGGTGAGGCTCCGATGCCCAAGTGCAATTTTTCCTCGTCGAATAAACCACCTGTGACAGAACAGCTGACTGCAAACTCCCCCTTTCCGGATAATCGAATTAAAAAAGGCGCCAATCCATCAGTCGATGGAGAGGCGCCTTTGCCTGTGAAACCGTCAGCGGTCATGACACGTCGTCGTGTCCTGGTTGTGACCGTTCCTGAGCACGAGGCGTGCCAGCTTCTGCAGGTGGGCGATTTAACACGCTAACGGGGGGGATGGAGGGAAGACGAGGGGGGCTCAGCGGCGTGGCGACGTTTCTTTTAGCAGCAGCGGTGATGAGAATTTAGGCACAACCGGCGCCCGCATCAGCGGGGGAAGAAGTGGGGAACCTCGGCCGGCGGGACCGGGAGGCTGAAGAGGTACCCCTGGTAGTGCTCGCAGCGGTGCCGGACCAGGAACTCGAGCTGCTCCGGGGTCTCCACCCCCTCGGCGATCACCTCGAGTTTCAGGGTGTGGGCCATCTCGATGGTGGCCAGGGTGATGGCGGCGTCGTCGGGGTCGGTGGTGATGTCGTTGATGAAGGTGCGGTCGATCTTCAGGACGTCGAGCGGGAAGCGCTTCAGGTAGGAAAGCGAGGAGAAGCCGGTGCCGAAGTCGTCGATGGCGAGCCTGACCCCCATCTTTTTGAGGGCCATCAGGGTCTTCACGGTCCGCTCGGTGTGGGCCATCAGCACCCCCTCGGTGAGCTCCAGCTCCAGCAGTCCCGGATCGATCCCGGTCTCCTCGAGGATGGAGGTGACGTGCTCGAGGAGCTCGTTCTTCATGAAGTGCTGGCCGGAGATGTTGACCGCCAGGGTGAAGCGGGGCAGCCCCGCGTCGAGCCACTGCCTCAGCTGCCGGCAGGCCTGCCGCATCACCCACTGGTCGATCTGGATGATCAGCCCGATCTCCTCGGCCAGCGGGAGAAAACGCCCCGGCTCCACCATCCCGAGATCCCTGCTGTTCCAGCGGACCAGCGCCTCGATCCCCACCACGGTGCCGGTGTCGGAGGCGACCTGCGGCTGGTAGTAGACGATGAACTCCTCGTCCTTGAGTGCCTTGTGGAGCTGGCTCTCCAGGATGATCCGCTCCAGGGCCTTGGCGTTCATCGACTCGTCGTAGATCTGGTAGCCGTTTCTCCCCTGCTCCTTGGCCTGGTACATGGCACCGTCGGCGTTGCGGATCAGGTCGCTTGCCGTGCAGGCGTCGTAGGGATAGAGCGAGATCCCGATGCTCGTGGAGACGAAGACCTCCTGCCCCTCCAGCGAGTACGGGTGGGAGACCGCCTCCAGGATCCTTCTCGCCACCTTGGCGACGTCCTGGAAGTGCTCGATGTCGCAGAGCATGATGGTGAATTCGTCCCCCCCCAGCCGCGAGACAAGGGAGACCGGCCCGTCCTGCTCGGCCCGGGCCAGGCAGTCGTTCTTCCTGACGCACCCCAAGAGCCGGTCGGCCACGTCCTGCAAGAGCCGGTCCCCTACCCCGTGCCCCATGGTGTCGTTGACGAGCTTGAAACGGTCGAGATCGAGGAAGAGGACCGCCAGCATCCGGTCGTTGCGGTTGGCGTAGACGAGCGCCTGCTCGAGCTGCTGCATGAAGAACCGGCGGTTGGGGAGCCCGGTCAGGGCGTCGTAGTAGGCCAAGAGCCGGATCTGCTCCTCGGCCCGCTTTCTTTCGGTGATGTCCTGGATGGTCCCGGTGAGGCAGACGGTGTCCCCCGCCTCGTCGAGCACGGTGGCCACCTCGGCGTGCAGGGTCCGCTCCACCGACTCCGACAGGAGGATCCGGTAGTCGAAGCTGACCGGGGAGCGCTGGGCGATGGCCTGCTCGATGGAGTTCTCCACGAAGCCGCGGTCGAGATGGTGCACCGGGTCGAGGATCGGGTTCCCGAACTTCCCGCCGTCCAGGCAGCAGAGGTTGTAGACCTCCTCGGAGCAGCGGATATCGCCGGTGGAGAGGTCCCATTCCCAGCTCCCGATGTGGGCGAGGCTTTGGGCATGGGCGAGACCCTCGCGGCTCTCCCGGAGCTGCTCCAGCATGCCGCTCGCCCTCAGCATGTAGCTCACCCGGTAGGGGAGGATGTGCCAGTTGATCGGCTTGGTGATGAAATCGGTGGCACCGGCCTGGTAGGCGGAGTCGATGGAGTCGAGATCGTCCAGGCCGGTCATCATGAGGACCGGGGTGTCGCGGCCGGTGACGGTCTTGCGGATGGCGCTGCAGACCGTGAAGCCGTCAAGGCCTGGCATCATGACGTCCAGAAGGACCAGGTCGGGGGCGCGCTCCTCGAAGACGGTGAGGGCATGCTCTCCGGACTCGGTGTCCCACACGGCGTACCCCGAGGTTTCCAGAGTCTCGCGGGCCAAAAGCCGTACCGCATGGTCGTCGTCCACCACCATGACCAGCGGGGTCACCCTCTTCGTCTTCCTGGTCAACATAGACGCCCTCCCTGCAACGCTTCCCGGACCACCCGGTACTCCTCCTCGACCCGTATCAGCAGGGGAAGCGCCCCCTCGGTGGAACCCTGGCGGCCAAGGGCCTCGAGCTCCTTGCAGACGTCGGCAAGCCGCATGGCGCCCAGGTTGGCGCTCGAGGACTTGAAGCTGTGGGCGGCGGCCTTGAGCTTCTCGGCGTCCCCGCCGGACTCCGCCTCCTTCATGGTCTGCAAAAGGGTGGGAGTGCTCGCGAGGTAGAGGTCGACCACCTTGCGGAGGACCTCTTTCCCCCGGTTACCCGGCAGGCTCCGGATCATCTCCAGCGCCCCGCTCATCTGGTCGTGGGAGATGGGTGCGGAGGCGTCCGCCGCGGAGGCGCCCCCGGCGGTGGCCAGCGAGGCGGCTATACGGGCCTGAGCGGCATCCATGGGAGCGCTGGGAGGAGCAGGGTGCTCGCTGGGGCCCCGCCCCACGGTCCCCGAAACCGGGGTTTTGAGGCCGGCATCCGGGGAGGCGGCGGCCTGCGGGGCCGAAGGGGGCGCCTGCCGCGGGGAAGCCGGTGCCGCGGGGTCCGGCACCACCGGGCGGACCTTTTCCAGCCCCCCCAGCGGGTCCTGTCCCGGGAAGAGCTGGGAGAGCTCCTCTCCCCCCGCCGCCGGGCGTCCCGGGGCCCCCCCTGCAGGGTCCGGCTGATGACCCGGGAGAGCTCGTCGCGGGTGAAGGGTTTGGAGAGGTAGTCGTCGGCCCCGGCATCCATGCAGGCCATCCGGTCCTGGGCCATTGCGCAGGCGGTCAGGGAGACGATCGGGATCCGCTTCCGTTCCCCCTCCTGGGCGGCTTCCCACTCCCGGATGGTCTTGATCGCCTCGAGGCCGTCCATGACCGGCATCTGGTAGTCCATCAGCACGAGGTCGTAGTTGGAGCGCTGCACCGCCTCGACGGCCATGAGACCGTTGGCGACGATCTCCACGTTGCAGGCCAGGCTTTCCAGCATCCCGCGGCCGACCTCCTGGTTCACCGGGTTGTCCTCCACCAGCAGGACCTGCGGCGGGGTGCGCCGCGCCTCCACCCCCTCCGGTTCTCCGGTCGACTGCTCCATGCCGAGCGCCTTGACCAGCGCGGCGTAGAGCCGGTGGGGGCGGAGCTCGTTCCTGGGGAGCGCGACCAGCCCCCCCTCCTCCCCCTCCTGGAGCAGCGAGGCCACGTCGGGATTGCCGATGAGCAGGAGCCTCACCAGCCGGCCGGAGGGGAGCGAGCGGAGGGTGGCGGCCAGCCTGGTCCCGTCGGTGCCGGAGATCTGCTGGTCCAGGACGGCGAGGTCGAAGGGGGCGGAGACCACCCGGCATACCGCGCCCGGGCCGTCGGCGGAGACCTCGTAATCCACCCCCCATCCCTTGAGCTGGGTTCCCAGGAAATCGGAGGTGGCCGGATCCGAACAGGCCACCAGCGCCCTCTTACCGCGCAGGGCGGCCCGGCTGTGTTCCGGACGCACCCACCCCTTCTCCGGCCCGGAATCCAGACGGACGGTGAAGGAGAAGGTGGAGCCTTTCCCCGGCTCGCTGGCCACCCGGATTTCGCCCCCCATCAGTTCGGTGAGCTGCTTGGCGATGGCCAGCCCCAGGCCGGTCCCGCCGTACTTGCGGGTCATGGACTGGTCACCCTGGGAGAACTGGGTGAAGATCCGCTGCTGCACCTCGGGGGCGATGCCGATCCCGGTATCGGTCACGGAGATGCGGACGATGTCGGGCGCCCGCTCCATGAACGCCACGAGCGTCACCGACCCCTTGTGGGTGAACTTCAGGGCGTTGCCGAGCAGGTTCACGATGACCTGGCGCAGACGCCCCGGGTCCCCCTGGAAGTCGCGGGGGAGCTGCCCGGTGATATCGCAGCGAAGATCCAGCCCCTTCTTGGCAGCGTCCTCGGAGAAGAGCTCCACCGTCTCCATCACCAGCTCGTGCAGGTCGAAGGGGATGATCTCCAGCTCCATCCTCCCCGCCTCGATCTTGGAGAAATCGAGGATGTTGTTGATGATGGAAAGAAGCGCCTGGCCGGAGCGGCGGACGGTCTCCACGAAGCGGCTTTGCTCCTTGCTGAGATCGGTCCCCTGCAAAAGTTCGGTCATCCCCAGCACGCCGTACATGGGGGTCCGGATCTCGTGGCTCATCTGGGCCAGGAACTCCGATTTCGCCCGGCTGGCCGCCTGGGCGGTCTCCATGGCACGCCTGACGTCGTCGAGGCTCGCGGCCAGTTGCCGGTTGACGTTGGAGAGCTCGCGGGTCCGCTCGGCGACCTCCAGTTGCAGCTCCTCGGAGTGCAGGGCCAGGCGCTCGTCGCGGACCTCGATCTCGGCCAGCATCTCGTTGAAGCAGGCGAAGAGGACGCCCAGCTCGTCGTCCTTCAGCCCCTCGACCCGGACTTGGTAGTCCTGCTTTTTGGAGACGATTTCCATCTTGCCGGTGAGTTCCTCGATGGGATCGGCGATCAGGGTTTTGACGCGGCGGGAAAGGGTGACCCCGAGTAAGGCGAGGGCCAGGAGGGCCAAGGCCAGCAACACACCGGGGAAGGCTAGGTCGCGGAACAGCGGCTGACGCCAGGTCAACACCAGGCGGCCGACTTGGCGCCCCCCGCGCTCTACCGGCAGGGTCACCATGCGGATCGCTGACAGCCGCGAGGGGGCGGTTTCCTTGCCGGCCGGGCGATGCTGGGCGAGCAGGCGGTCGTTGTGGCCGAAGAGCTCCGCCGAAATGAGGAAGGGATCGACGTCGGTCCAGGAGAGAATCTCGCGCACGGCATCGAGGTCACCCTCGGCAAGCGGCGAGGAGAGTTCCCTGATCACCCGCTCCCCCAGCGTGGCGACCTCGCGGTAGTGTTCCTGGCGCCCGCGGAAGGCCTGGTTGCCGACCGTGAGGACGGAGAACGCGACGAGCAGCAGGCTGTTGCCGACCAAAAGCAGCCGCACCAGATTGCGCCTGATGGAATTTTTCCCCGGCGTGCAAACGGTCACCGCGTCCCCCGTGCCGCCGCGTGCGGCGAGAGTCGGATGTCACCGCCCCCGTGAGGAGGCGGCGTTCTTGATCAGGGTGTCATTGGGATGAACATTAAGACTTTACAATGTTGCGCTTGATTTTCAAGGGATGCGAGTTGCTAAGGCAAGTGAGATGAAGTTGGAAAGGATGGCGGTGGAGGAGGCGCGGAAAGCCTCCTCCTCGAACCGGAAGCCGGTCAGGAAGTCGCACGGCGGGTTGGAGAGCGCCCCCCAGGAGGAGACGATGGCGCGGTCGACCTCGGGGTGGAACTGGACTCCGTAGGTGGCCGTGCCGAGCCGGAAGGCCTGGGCGGGGCAGGCGGGAGAACCGGCCAGGAGGGTGGCGCCCGCAGGGGGGGTGAAGCTGTCGTTATGGAGTTGGAAGGTGACGAATGCGCGGTCGACCCCGGCGAAGAGAGGGTCGGCGGCACCGGCCTCGTTCAATAGGACCCGGCAGATTCCCTTTTCTCCGTGCGGCGAAGGGGAGCTGACCAAGCCTCCGGTGACCTTGGCGAGGAGCTGCCCCCCGAGGCAGATCCCGAGGAGGGGAATCCCCGCGGCGTGGGTGCGGAGCATGAAGTCGCCGACCGTCAGCAGGTAGGGAAAGCGCCCGGTATCGTGGGCCCCCATATCCCCCCCCAGCACGATGACGCCGGTGCAAGATGCGGGGTCGGGGAGAGCCTCCTTAGCGTAGGCGTGCTCGCACCGGTACGGCTCCCCGGCGCTCTCCAGCAGCGAGGTCAGGCTCCCCGGCGGGCATTCGGGGTCGTTTTGGATGATGAGGAACATGCGGAATCCTTTGTACGTAGTTTGCATCTAAAGAAAGCATCGGCCATGCCAATAGTCCCGGACCTCACAGCCCCCCCTACTTCGCCCGTACCACCCCGGAATCGAGAAATTCCAGCCGCCCGTCGGGAAAATCCTCGGCGGTCAGCCTCTTCATCAGCCGCAGGGCCCGCTGCTTCGGGTCGAGGTGGGGGCCGGTCTTTCGCCGCTGGAGAAAGGAGTGGATCGCCCCGGCCTTGAACGAGCCGTCCGCCGCGAGCTCCACGGAAAGAAGCGGCGCGTAACCGTTCTCCCCGGCGACGTTGACGCCTCCGTAGGTGGCAAAGTTGCCCAAACTGTAGGCAATGAGCCTCCCCCGGTATAGTTCCAGGGCGCGCGGGACGTGGGGGCCGTGCCCGACCACCAGGGCGACCCCGCGGTCGATCGCGTCGTGGGCGAAGCGGAGCAGGTCCCCGCGCGGCTCGTTCATGAAGTACTCCATCCCGTGCGACACGTGCATGGCGGAGCGCCCCTCGGCGCCGTTGTGAACGGAGAGGATCAGGATGTCGTAGCGGCGGACCAGGGCGGCGATCTCGTCCAGCGCCTGCTGCCGGTAGACGATCGAGCGCGGGGGGGCGCCGAAGGAGAGGGAGACGATGCCCACCCGCAGGCCGCGGACGGTGAATTCCGCCACCTCCCCGTTTTTGCTCGAAAAAGTGACCCCCGCCTCGCGGAGGGCCCGCTTGGTGGAGAGGATCCCGGCCCTGCCGAAATCCTTGGCGTGGTTGTTGGCCAGGGAAACCATGGTGAGGCCGGCGGCCTTGAGGTTGGCGGCGAAGGAGGGGGGGGTGCGGAAGAGGTAGCAGCGTCCGGTGGAGGTGTCCTTGGTCGGCTCCTCCTCCGTGGTGAGCGGCCCCTCCAGGTTCCCCATGGAGATGTCCGCCTGTCTGAAGAAGGGGGCGGCCTCCGAGAAGAGCCACCTTCCGCCGTTGCGGGGGAGGTCGGGGGACGGGTAATCGCTTCCCATCATGATGTCCCCCACCGCCGCCACCGTGATCCCCCCGTCACCCCTCGCCCCGGCGGGGAAAATGGCAACGGCCACCAGCAAGGATGCTGTAGCCGCCGCCGTTTTCAGGATGCTCGTGAAGGGGGATCTCAAAGCGGGCGCAATCCTTCCGCGACCACCTCGACCACGTCCTTCACCCGGACCTGTCCGGCCCCCTTGTCCTTGAGGCCGTCCTCCATCATGGTCATGCAGTAGGGGCAGGCGACGCAGATGGTGTCGGGGTTTTCGGCCAGTGCCTCCTCCACGCGGACATGGTTGACACGCTCGCCGGTGAACTCCTCCATCCACATCCGGCCGCCGCCGGCGCCGCAGCAGAAGGAGTTCTCCTTGTGGCGGGGGAGTTCCTGCACCGCGCTCCCGGTAGCCTTGGCGACCGCCTCGCGGGGTGCGTCGAAGATCCCGTTGTGCCTCCCGAGGTAGCAGGGATCGTGGTAGGAGATCTTGCCAAGCCCCAGCTCCTTGCGGGGAAGGGTGAGCTTACCGTCGGCCAGAAGTTTCGCCACCAGCTCGCTTTGGTGCACCACGTCGAGCTCGAGGCCGAACTGGCGGTAGTCGTTTTTCAGCGTGGTCAGGCAGTGCGGGCAGAGGGTGATCACCTTGGTGACCCCGCGCTCGCGGAAGAGCTCCACGTTCTCGCGGGCCATCTTGTCGAAGAGGTACTCGTTGCCGAGCCTCCTCAAGCTGTCCCCGCAGCACTTCTCGTCCTTGCCGAGGATCCCCCAGGAGACCCCGGCCGCGTTCAAGACGGTGGCCAGCGCGACGGTGACCTGCTTGGCGCGGGAGTCGAAGGAGCCTGCGCACCCCACGTAGAGGAGGTACTCGGTCTCCCCCTTCTCGAAGGTCTTGACCTGCATGGTGGAGACCCACTTGCTCCGCTCGGCCGGGGCGATCCCCCAGGGGTTTGAGCGCTGCTCCATGTTCTCGAAGAGGTTCAGGAGCTCCTCGGGGAAACGGGCCTCGGTCTCCACCAGGTAGCGGCGCATCTTGATGATCTTCGGCATCTGCTCGATCAGCACCGGGCAGGCCTGAATGCAGGCGCCGCAGGTGGTGCAGGACCAGATGGCTTCCTCGGTGTTGGTCCCCTCCCCTTCCGGACCGATCAGCGGGACGCTGGGAGCCTTCCCCTCCCTGATGGCGGGGCCGTTCTCCAGGAGGTTTGTCTTGATGGCGTGCACGATCTGGCGCGGGTTCAACGGCTTGCCGGTAGCGGTCGCCGGGCAGGCGGCCTGGCAGCGTCCGCACTCGGTGCAGCTGTAGGTATCGAGGAGATCCTTCCAGCTGAAGCGGTCCACCCGCCCTACCCCGTAGACCTCCCCCTTGGCGAACTTCTCGCGCGGCTGGGTGTTCGGCCACTCAAGGCTCGCCAGGTAGCAGTTGGGGATGGCGGTCAGGATGTGCATGTGCTTTGAGTGCGGCAGGAAGCAGAGAAAGGCCAAAAGGACCAGCGCGTGGAGCCACCAGAAGAAGGCGACCGCCGCGGAAAGGGTGGCGGGATCGCCGGGGAAGATCCCCGCCACGAAACTCGAGACCGGCATGGCGGCCGCGGCCGGATCATTCCCCTGGGCGATCAGCGCGCCGTGCATGCCGAAGTAGGCGACCATCAGGAGCGCGATGAAGGAGAGGATCAGGAAGGCGTCCGCGCTTATCCCCTTCACGTAGGCGGTATCCAGGTAGGGAGGCCTGACGAAGAGCCTGCGGCCTACCGCGACGGCGATGGCCACCAGGGTCAAGAGGGAGACGATGTCGAAGGCGAAGAGAAGCCCGTGGTGCACCCCTTCCGGCAAGAGCCCCAGGTTCAGCGAAGGGATCACCCCGCTCACCAGGAACTCCCCGTTGGCCAGCATCAGGATCAGGAAGGACCAGAAGATGACCAGGTGGTTGAAGCCGAACGGCTTCTTGACGACCCGCATCTGGGCGAAGGCGTAGAGGAGCATCTCCTTCAGGCGGTCGAAGGGGCGGTCGAGCCGCTGCTCGGGCTGCCCGAGGGCAAGCAGCGAGAAACGGCGGTAGACGCTCCAGCAGAAAAAGCCCAGGGAGGCGATGAGCAGCGGAGTAAACAGAGCGTAATGCGGAATCATAAGGTTTCCTCGTGGATTATCGGGAGGCCTTGAGCGCCTTCAGCTTCTCGGTCAGGGCCGGAATGATCTTGAAGATGTCCCCCACGATCCCGTAGGTGGCCACCTGGAAGATGGGGGCCTCCGGATCGCGGTTGATGGCGATGACGACGTCGGAATCCTGCATACCGACCAGGTGCTGGATGGCGCCGGAAATGCCGCAGGCAATGTAGACCTTGGGACGCACCGTCTTCCCGGTCTGCCCCACCTGGCGGTCGGGAGGCATCCAGCCGGCGTCCACCGCGCTGCGCGAGGCGCCCACCACGCCACCTAAGACGGAGGCGAGCTCCTGCAGCATGGCGAAGTTCTCCTTGGCCATCATGCCGCGGCCGCCGGAGACGATGAATTCGGCACCGGCGATGTCGACGTCGCTGGAGCCCCCGTCCATCATCACCTTGAGCACCTTGACCGGGATCTCCTCCTCGGTCACCGCCGCCGGCTCCCGGACGATCTCGCCGGTAAGGGAGGCGTCGAAGGCGGGCATCGGCATCACGTGCGGGCGCACGGTCGCCATCTGCGGGCGGTACTTGTCGCAGATGATGGTGGCCATGATGTTCCCGCCGAAGGCCGGACGGGTCTGCATCAGGTTCCCCTTGGTGTCGATGGAGAGGCCGGTGCAGTCGGCGGTGAGGCCGGTGGAGAGCTCGGTCGCCACCACCCCGGCGAGATCGCGCCCGAGGCCGGTGGCCCCCATCAGGATCACCTCAGGCTTGTACTTCCCGACCAGCTGGCAGACGCCGCGCTGGTACGCCTCGGTCCGGTAATCGCGGAGCACCGGCGCGTCCATCAGGTAGACCTTCTGGGCGCCGTAGCCGATCGCCTGGCGGCAGAGCTCCTCGACGTTCTCCCCCATCACCACCGCGGCCAGCTCGCAGTTGCGCGCCTCGGCCAGTTCCTTCCCCTTCCCCAGGAGCTCCCAGGAGACCTTGGCGGCCTCGCCGCGGGTCTGCTCGACGAAGACCCAGACGCCGCGGTAGACGGAGAGCCTCTTCCTGAGCGCCGCCTCCTCGGGGTCCTCCTCGGCCGCTTCCACGGCGGCCCCGGCCGACGACTTGGCCAGCTCCTCCAGGATCCGCTTCTCCTCGGGGGTGAAGGCCATCTCGAGGGCCTGCACGGGGCAGACCTTCACGCACTTCACGCAGCCGATGCACTTGGAGGTGTCGACGATCGGCTCGCCGGCCTCGTTCATGATTATGGCATCTACCGGGCAAACGCTCTGGCAGCGGGCGCCGCAGGCGATGCATTTGCCCTCCAGGAGGGCGGCCTTGCCGCGCGGCTTCTTGGGCGGCTTGACGGCTTCAGTCATCCTTTCACCTATCCTTTCACCGGTACGGTGGTTACAGTGCCAACAGGTCTTTTTCCAGCATCTTGGAGATGAGGATCTCAGCCGCTTCTTCAGGGTCACGGGCGCCGTCGCCCAGGATCTCCCCCTTGGCGCGCTCGGGGGAGAAGATCCGGCTCACCCAGGTCGGGGAGCCCTTGAGCCCGATGCCGTTGGGATCGAGCTCGAGCACCTTGTTGTCCCAGAGCTCGACGGTCGCCTCCTCGGAGGCGAGCCGCATGGGAACGCTCGGGTAGCGGGGGCGGTTCAACTCGCGGACCACGGTGAGGAGCACCGGAAGGGGCGCCTCGACCTCTTCGTGCCTCCCCTCGAGCTTCCTCCTGACCCGGATCCTCCCTAGCGAGGGGTCGAGATCCTCCACCCGGTCCACCAGGGTGAGCTGGGAGCAGTGGAGGCGGGTGGCGATGCCGGGGCCTACCTGGGCGGTGTCGCCGTCGATGGTCTGCTTGCCGCAGATCACCACCCCGACCTCCTCGTCCTTGGCCAGCCTGGCGATGGCGGCCGAGAGGACCTTGCTGGTGGCGAGCGTGTCGGCGCCGCCGAAGGCGCGGTCGGAAAGGAGGATGGCGCGGTCTACCCCCAGCGAGAGCGCCTTTCTCAGGGTCGCCTCGGCGTTGGGGGGGCCCATGGAGATGGCCACCACCTTGAAGCCGAAACGGTCCTTCAGCCTCAGCCCCTCCTCGACCGCGTGGGTGTCGTACGGGTTGACGATGAAGGGAACCCCTTCACGGATGAGGGTGTTGGTGACCGGGTCGATCTGGACCTGGGTGGTATCGGGGACCTGCTTGACGCACACGACTACCAGCATGGAAAACCTCGGGTAATGTTGATGACTTCAGGCTACCTGAAGTACCGGCAAATATGTTGACGTAAGTCAAAGGACGGAAGATTGCGGGGGCAACGGGTGGGTGCCCTTCCACAAAACTTCCTTATTTCAAAGCCAAATCGAAGTTGCTTTTTGCAGGCCGGACCCTTAATATTATCCGGTATTTCACCTCTAGCACCCGAAGCCGGGTGGAGCTTCATGTCCAACAGATACATCGAAAAATCTTTTCTCTACCTGGTGGCTTTATCGGTCCTGCTCCATCTGGCCATCTTCCAGCTCGTCAGGATGATTCCCGAGGGGAAACCGAAGCCTCCCGAGCAGCCCACCATGGTGGACTTAACCGACCTCCCCCTTCCCAAGATGGAACAGCCCCACACCAAGGGGGACGAGATCTCCCCGCGGGAAACGGTACGCGACCAGCGCCCGGCCACCCCTCCCCCGGTCGCCCAGCGCCCGGTACCCCCGAAGCCCCAGGCCATGCGCCCCTCACCGCCCAGGCCGGCGGTCAAGCCGTCCCCCTCCCCGTCCCCGCTCAGGCAGCAGCCGCAGCCCTCTCCCGCCGCCAAGAGCGAGACGGCCCAGATCCCCAGGACCCCGCCCCCCCCCGCGGTCAGAGGGGAAGGGATCTTCAAGCCCAAGAGTTCCGACAGCTCCGTCCCCAAGGGGAGCCCGCTCTTCCCGAGCCCTACCCGCCTGGCCAGGCTGGAGGAGACCTACCGCCGCAAATACGCCAACGAGATCGACGACGAGACCCGTTTCCTCAACAGCGACGACATCCGCTTCGGCTCCTTCCTGAGAAGGCTGGAGACGGCGGTGTACGGTGTCTGGCGCTATCCGCGCGAGGCCTTGGAGCGTGGGATCGAGGGGACAACCCCGGTGAGGATCACCTTCAACCGGAGCGGCGAGGTGGTGCAGGTGGACATCCTGGAGAGCTCGGGGAGCAAGATTCTGGACAACGAGGTTCTGCGCACCCTTAAGGAGATCGGCCCCATCGGCTCGTTTCCCCGCGGGTACACCAGCGACACCTTCAAGGTCATCGCCTTCTTCCATTACGGCAACGGTGGAGGGAGACTCCACTAACACCCCAGCCGGCTCCTGAGGTAGCTCTCCAGGGCGCCGTTGAACTCCTCCCTCTTGAGCGCCATGTCCACCGTGGCCTTCAGAAATCCCAGCTTATCGCCACAATCGTGATGGGCCCCGTCGAACCGGCAGCCGTAGATCGACTCGCTGCTCCCGAGCTTCTTGAGGGCGTCGGTGAGCTGGATCTCGCCCCCCCTCCCCGGTTCCTGCACTTCGAGGATCGGAAAGATCCCGGGGGTGAGGATGTAGCGGCCGATGATGGCGAGGTCGGAGGGTGCCTCCTCCCGGCGGGGCTTCTCCACCAGGTCCCGCACCTCCCAGGCGCGCCCGCCCAGGTGCTCGGCCCTGACACAGCCGTAGGCGGAGATGCTCTCCATCGGGACCCGTTTCAGGGCCACCACCGGTGCCCGGTAACTCTCGTAGACCTCCAGCAGCTGGGCGAGGCAGGGCTCTTCGGCGTCGATGATGTCATCGCCCAAGAGGACCGCGAAGGGATCGTCCCCCACGAACTCCTTGGCGCAGAGGATCGCGTGGCCAAGCCCGAGGGCCTCCTTCTGGCGGACGAAGAAGATGGTGGCCATCTCGGCCAATTCCCGCACCTGGTGAAGCTCCAGGTCCTTTCCCTTGTCATAGAGCATCGATTCCAGCTCGAAGGCGATGTCGAAGTGATCCTCGATGGCCCTCTTGCCGCGCCCGGTGACGAACAGGATCTGCTCGATCCCCGAGGCGACCGCCTCCTCGACCACGTACTGGACGAGCGGCTTGTCGATCAGGGGGAGCATCTCTTTAGGGGTCGACTTGGTGGCCGGGAGAAAACGGGTCCCCAGGCCGGCTACCGGAAAGACTGCCTTCTTGACGCGCATGGTAGACCTCCCGAACCAGGCTGTCCTCAATCCATCCGACTTCAAGGGATCATCTTGCCGCCCGCCGCCCGCCGGGCCCGATCTCCCGTCCCCCGAACCCCGGCTACTTGACCCTGCGCTTGGCAGACTCCAGGGTGTTGTAGAGCAGCATGGTGATGGTCATCGGCCCGACCCCGCCCGGGACCGGGGTGATGGCGGAGGCGCGCTCGGCCGCGGCGGCGTACTCCACGTCCCCCACGAGCTTCTTCTCCCCCACCCGGTTCACGCCGACATCGATGACCACCGCCCCCTCCTTGATCCAGGAGCCCTTGATCATCTCCGGAACACCGACGGCGGCGATCACCACGTCGGCCTGGGCCACCTTGCCGGCCAGGTCGCGGGTCTTCGAGTGGCAAAGGGTGACGGTGGCGTTTTGCTGCAGGCACATGAAGGCGACCGGTTTGCCGACGATGTTGGAGCGGCCGACCACCACGACCTCCTTGCCGGAGAGATCGACCCCCGCCTCCTTGAGCATCACCATGACCCCGTAGGGGGTGCAGGGCTGGAAGGTCGGTTTGCCGATCACCAGGCGGCCGACGTTGTACGGATGGAAGCCGTCGGCGTCCTTGTCCGGGGAGATGGCCTCCAGGACCCGGTCGGTGTTGATCTGCTTGGGGAGCGGCAGCTGCACGAGGATGCCGTCGATCCTGTCGTCGGCGTTGAGCTTCTCGATCAGGGCGAGGAGCTCCGCTTCGCTCGTCTCCGCGGGGAGCTTGTATTCGTCGGAGAAGATGCCGACGTCGGCACAGGCCTTCTCCTTCATGGAAACGTACACCTTGCTGGCCGGGTCTTCCCCCACCAGCACGACCGCCAGGCCGGGGGTCACCCCTTTTTCCTTCAGACGTGCGGTCTCCGCCGCGATTTCACCGCGGATCTTCGCCGCGATGGCCTTCCCATCGATAATCGTTGCCATTGAATCTTCCTTTCCTGCGACGCCAACAGTTCGCCCTGAGGCCCCAGTAAAAAGGGCCCCAACGGCGGTCCGCCACTATCCTCATGAGCCGGCCGGGAACTACCCGGTCGCCCGATGTGAGGCAGCTGCCGGGTTTACCCCGGCCGAAGACTTAATGTATGGTCACTGGTGTGGTTTTAATGGAGAAATAATAAGTAAGAACAGGGAGTTTGTAAAGCGCTTTGGGAAAAGATCAAAAAAAAGACCCCCGTTGCCGGGGGTCTCGCAGTCGTTTAGGCGGCCGAGGGGCACCCTGCGCAACCGCCGCCCGACGGGCAGGACGGGGGGGACTGCTTGGAGCCGCCGCCGCTGTAGCCGTCCCCGTACCAGCCGCCCCCCTTGAGGGCGAATCCGGACTGGGAGATCAGCTTCTCGACCTCACCACCACACGAGGGGCAGGCAGAGGCCGGCGGATCGGAGAATTTCTGACGAAGCTCGAAGGTGTTGTTGCAGCTTTTGCACTGGTACTCGTAAAGTGGCATTGCTTGTACTTCCTCCTGGCATTACGTAACTCATGAGCAGGCGAGTCTGGAGTAACGGTAATATAAGGAGCCCCCCCGCCCTTTGTCAAGGGGTCGGGGCGAGCTCCAGGCTTTTGGTCATGGCGAAGAGGAGCCGCGAGCGGTAGATGATGCCGATCACCTTCTTCCCTTCCACCACCGGCACGCGCTGGAAGCGGTGCTTGATGAAGAGGTCGGCCACGTCGGTGACGTTGGCGTCCGGGGTGACCGAGATCGGCTGATGCTCCATGATTTCGGAGATCGGGAGGTCCTTGATCCGCTGGCAGAGGGAGGCGAAAAACGGGTCGTCGAAGCCGGGGGTCTTGACCCCCTCCATGAGCGCGGTGATGATGCTCAGGGGGGTAAGGATGCCAGCCAAGCCGCCCCGCTCGTTGAGCACGATGAGTCCCGGCGCGGCGTTCATGAAACTCTCGTCGCCGAAATTTGCCTTCATCGTGCGGGCCGCTTCCGCCACCGTGGTGCGCACCGAGATCGCAGGGACATCGGTCACCATTATGTCTCTTGCCTTCATTAGATCCTCTCTATTGAGTTAATAAGGAGAGGAGGTGGTCCTTGTCCACCCCCTCTACCTTGACGACCTTGTGCCGGGTCTTGGCGCCCGACTTGATGGTTACCTTGGACTTGGCGATCCCGAGCGTCTTGGCCAAGAGCTCCACGCACTGCTTGTTGGCGGCGTCGTCGACGGGAGGCGAGGTGAGCCTAAGCCTCAACTCCCCCTCCTTGGGGCCGCAGATCTCGCAGCGCGAGGCGCGGGGCTGGACGTGGACGGTGAAGACGATGGCGTCCGCATCCAGGGTCAGCCGGAGTTCCTCACTCATCGGTGACCGAAAGCATCTTGTAGTAGGTGTCGAGCAGGTGCTTGAAGCCCGCCTCGAAGCGCACCTTGTCCCTCTTGAGATCCTGGATCTGGTTGGAGAGCTCGATGACCTTCTTCTCGGCCTCGGCCACGATCCGCTCCCCTTTGAGTTCGGCCTCGGAGAGAAGGAGCTGCGCCTCCTTCTGGGAGTTGGCCTTCATCTCCTCGGTGATCTTCTGGGCGGCCAGCATGGTCTCGCGAAGCTGCGACTCGCGGGCCTGCAGCTCGCTCATGGCGGCCGCGTGGCGGTTGAGCCGCTCCTTGAGCTCGTTGTTCTCGCGGATGAGCCCTTCCATCTCGGAGGCCACCGCCTGGAGGAAGGCGTCGACCTCGTCGGGGTCGAGGCCGCCGATCATCTTCCCCTTGAACTGCTGCTGCTGGATGTCCATCGGACTTATCTTCATAGACCACCTTTAAGCTGGGACGCGTACATCATGAGGTAGGAATAGGCGGTATCGAAGACGATGATCTGCACGAGGTAGATGAGTGCGAACACCACCAGCGGAGAAAAGTCGATCGCCCCGGTGTCCGGCATGTAGCGGCGGACCTTCCGGAGGACGGGCTCGGTGGCCCGGTAAATGAAGTTGACGATGGGATTGTAGGGATCGGCGCTGATCCAGGAGATTACCACACTAGCCAAAAGGATGTACTTATAAACGGTAAGGAGTCCGCTTGCCAGCTCGACTATCTTTGCCAGGGCGTACAGAATGTTGCCTAGCAGAATCATTGATCCCCCTCTAAGACTGGTGGTTCGACTGCAAAGATATACAGGAAAAGAGGCTCCCTTGTCAAGGCCGCCCCCGGCCGCCTTGGCCCCTTTTCATGCCTTTTTCCAGACATTTTCCCTTGCTGGTACCATCGCCTTGGTCGGCTGTTCCAGTCCTTGCCCGGGGAGGGGCGGAAACGGGCTCTTCGGGGGGCGCCTGAACGGCGAGGAGGGTGGGGAGAGATTTCCGGTTGACTATCCCCCTTCCATCATCTAAAACGTCTTGAGCAATAAGGAAGCACGTCCGTCGCTGGTGGGCGGCCTGGTCTTCAAAACCAGTGTGGGGGGTGAGAAGCCTCCCGGGTGGGTTCGATTCCCATGTGCTTCCGCCATTTTTACCGCCGTACATGCAACTGCAGCCCGCACACCCGCCCAAACTGTCCATACTCACCGCAACCGCGGTTCCGGACACCGCTGCCTTTCCAACGATCTCTTGCGGGCGCCTCGTCCGCGAATCTGGTCTACCGCCCTTCTGTAACAGTGCAGGACAGAACCTCGTGGGCGACGGCCCCACCGGCGCGCCCCCTCACAGGAGCACGGCACGGTGGGGAGGCATTGACTGTCGAGTCAAAGCGAGTCACAATGACTCACAATGATTCAATGGAGGGAACTATGCGCCAGATAACGCTGCGAGGCATTCCCGAAGATGTCGAAAGCATGGTCAAGGACGAAGCCAGGACAAGAGGGGTCAGCCTTAACAAGGCCTTCGTTTCGTTACTGATAAGGGGATTGGAGCGAAAGCCGCAATCCCCTCGGATGGGTGCCACCCCGAAAAAAGGGGAGTTCCGTCAGTTCCTGGGGCTATGGGCAGAAGACGAGACCGCGGCGTTCAACGAAGCGCTCGAGGAGCAGCGCGGGGTGGATGAGGAGCTGTGGCGATGAATCGGCTCTTCTTGGATACTTCAGCGTACTCGCGTCTGATGCGGGGACAAGAGGAGGTGGCTGCGCTCCTTGACCAGGCTGACGAGGTCCACCTTTCGGCGGTGGTGGTGGGGGAATTGCTGTCGGGTTTCAGGAAAGGCAACAGTGAGAAACGGAACCGGCAGATCCTGGATAAGTTCCTCTCGATCACGCGAGTGTCGATCCTGCCGCTGACCCATCAGACCTCTGAGCGTTACGCCCTCATCCTCGACTACCTTCGGCGAAACGGCACCCCCATCCCCACCAACGACCTCTGGATAGCCGCCTCGTCCATGGAGCACGGACTGAACCTTATCACAGCAGACCGCCATTTCCTGAAGCTGCCGCAGATCCTGGTGACATTGGTGGAGTGACCATTGAGGCACAAATCGCTTTAGCAAGGACCGCAAAACTGTGACCAGAAATACAGACGCTATCTACGCCGCACCGCTACGGGAAATGATCGACTTTAAATTCGATGAGAGAGTGGTCGCGGTCTTTCCCGACATGATACAACGTTCGGTCCCCGGGTACGGGATGATCATCTCCAATATCGGCATCTTGGCCGGGAGATACGCCCAGGCGGGGAGCCACTGCTATGACCTCGGCTGTTCCCTTGGGGCAGCGACGCTCTCCATGCGGCAGCGGATCACCCAGCCGGATTGCGACATCATCGCGGTCGACAACTCGCCCGCCATGATCGAGCGGGGGCGCGAACTGCTGGCCCGCGACTCGGGCCCGACCGTTCCGGTGACCATGATCTGCGCCGATATCCAGGATGTCACTATCGAGAACGCCTCGGTGGCCGTCCTCAACTTCACCCTGCAGTTCATCCCCCCCGCGGAGCGGCTGGCGCTCATTCACCGGATCTATGAAGGGCTAAACCCCGGCGGCATCCTCATCCTCTCCGAGAAGATCGCTTTTGATGACGAGGAGCGGCAGCATTTCCATGTGGAGCTCCATCACGACTTCAAAAGGGCCAACGGCTACAGCGACCTAGAGATCAGCCAGAAGCGGTCGGCCTTGGAGAACGTGATGATCCCCGAACCCCTCTCCAGCCATCACGAACGGCTCAAGGCCGCCGGCTTCTCCTTCTCCGAAGTGTGGTTCCAGTGCTTCAACTTTGCCTCCCTGGTCGCCGTCAAATGAGCTTCTACGACAGCCTCTATCCACAACTTGCCGCCATGGGCCAGGAGCGCTGGGCGGAGCAACTGAAAGCGACCCTGCCGGAGAGGGTGCTCCTCGACCGCCACGGAAAGATGGCGGACTGGCTGACGGCACTGGAATCGCTGCCGGAGTTGCGCCCGTCCCGCATCGAACTGAAGGAGAGCGTCACCATCGGCTCAAGTGCCGATCTGGGCGAAATCAGCCGCGACGAGTTGATCGCCCAACTCCAGGCATTCCACCCCTGGCGGAAAGGTCCCTACCACATCTTCGGCATCGAGATCGACACCGAGTGGCGCTCCGACTGGAAATGGGAGCGGGTTTTGCCGCACATCCAGCCGCTCGCCGGCCGCAAAGTCCTCGATGTGGGCTGCGGCAACGGCTACCACGGCTGGCGGATGCGCGGCGCCGGCGCAGAGTTCGTCCTCGGCATCGAACCTTTCCTCGTTTCCGTGCAGCAGTTCCAGGTGATTCAGCGCTACCTTCGCGACCCGCAGCACCACGTCATCCCCATCGGCATCGAGGACGTCCCCCCCGATCTCGCCTGCTTCGACAGCGTGTTCTCCATGGGGGTCCTCTACCACCGGCGCTCCCCCCTCGACCATCTTTACGAGCTCAAGGGGTGCCTGCGCCCGGGTGGCGAACTGATTCTCGAGACACTGATTGTCGAAGGGGACCGGGAGACCGTCTTCATGCCGCCGGATCGTTACGCGAAGATGCGCAACGTCTGGTTCCTCCCGTCGATTGACGCGATGGCCTTGTGGATTGAGCGCTGCGGGTTCAAAAACATTGCCTGTGTCGACACCAACCGTACCAGCCTCGACGAGCAGCGCACGACAGATTGGATGCGCTTCGAGTCGCTGGCCGACTTCCTGGATCCCGACGATCGCGGAAGGACCATCGAGGGCCACCCGGCCCCGCTAAGGGCGATCTTTACGGCGACAAGACCGTAGGTATCGCTTCACTGCCTCCAACTCCGTAGCACAGCCATGAGGGCCGTAGAGGATCAGACACTTCTCTCCTTCGCTCATCCCAGCAGCGGGATGAGGCGATAGTCGGTGCGGCAGATACGTTCGCCTGCCCGCGCGCTTGCGCATACCGTCGAAGGCGCGATCCCCAGTTCGGCTCCTACCACCTTTCCCGGATGGACGTTCCTGATGTACGCCAGGTAACATACGGCGCTCCGCGCACGCGCAACTTCGGGCACCCGGCTGCGCCGGCGCACCTCCTCCCCACTCAGCCCGACCGCCTCGGCAACCTTTTCGACCAGCTCCGGCACCGGAATTACCTCAGGACGGACGGCGCTATAGATATGGTGGCTTCTCCCCCGCACGGGCGCCCGGCACGTCTGACCTTCCGCCACCTCCTGCACGAAACTGCTGGAGCCAAGCACCCGCCCGTCCCATAAGGTGGGCTGCGGGTCCACTCCCAGCCTTAACACCCGCCGCTTTCCTCCCCCCGCCAATTCCCAGCGCGTCCCCTGCCCTGCCCCGGCCTTGACGAACCGCCGGTAGGCCAGACGGCAGCGCTCCGTTTTCCTCCCGAAGCAATGGAGCACCTCGGCCGCGCTTTGCCCCTCCTGCTCGCGCAGCCCCAGCAGGACTCCATGCCCGCACCAGGGATAGCTTTCCAGTTCCTTCAAATTGGCCACCTCCCCGCAACGCAACGGGTGGAGGTGGAGGTAACGAACCATCTCCTTGAAAAGGATCTCCTCGTCGCAGACCACGGAGCGGTAGCGCCCGTGATACAGACGACCGCGCCGGCCGTGCCGCCGGTTGAAGGCGCGGGCGTACCCTACCAGGAGCGGCAGCATGAGATTGGCGAGCCTCTGGGTGGAGGGACGCACGAGGAGGTGGAAGTGATCGGCGGCAAGAGTCCAGGCGAGGCAATGGGTACCGGTGCGGCGCAGCAAAGGCCCAAGCTTTGCCAGCAGCAGCGTGCGGTCGGTGTCGTCCTCGAAGAGGAGTTGGCCGGGAACCGCCTTCACGATGACATGCTGGAGAAGGTCCACCTGATCTATGCGGGCGAGAGTAGGCATGCCGGAAGAGTACCAGCCCCCCACCCCGGCGCAACCGAAAGGTGTCCTCGTTTCAGTGCTGCCGTGGCGGGAAATCCGGTTGCCTCATGAAAGAAGGAGCGGGTGTCGCCGATACTCACCGTTGTAATTCCGAATACATACCCACCGGCCTATCCCGCAGGCCGGTTGATGCCCTGACGCTTGAACCAGAGGCCGTTTTCGGTAAAGTTAAACGATACTGGTGGCTTATGTGATTTTTTTCGGATTCCGAAAAAACTGCCGTCCTCCCCTCCCCCCCAAAGAATCTCTCGCCCTTCACCGCACCTCATTAACTTCGTTTTGACAGCAGGAATGAATATCTATATAGTCGCTTCCACCTACCACTCAACACAGGCGCCCCCCCGCCGTATTGAGGGTTACAACGCGTTCGAAGAAGGAAAAATTCGCCAGACTGGGGTCAGGCTCGCAACATTGCAATCTTTAAAAGCCTGGCCCAATGCTCCTATGTAGAGGATATTGGGAGGCGGGCTTCCATGAATGGCAATATGAATAAAAGACTCCACATAGTTAACGGCGATGCGGCGGCGGATGGGCTTACGAAAAGCGGCCTTCCCGGGGAGGTGCTCGTCTGGAGAGACCTGCTGTACGAGGGGCCGAGAGAGCCCGGGTGGCCGACGGAAAAGACGCTGAAGGCGCGGGCACTTTTTCTTGAGGAAACGACGGCGGGCGGACTGGGGCGGGACGAGATCCTCGACGGGCTGAAGAGTCAGTACGCGAAACTGGAGACGGTGTCCGAGTTCGATGAGGTGGTCTTGTGGTTCGATGCCTGCCTCTGCGACCAGTCGATGCTCTGTCATATTCTCACCTGCCTGGCCATCAAAGGAGCCGAAGAGCGCTGCTCGCTTCTCTGTGTGGACCGTTTCCCCGGCATCGTCCCCTTCAACGGGCTTGGGCAACTGCGTCCGAGTCAATTCGCCTCCCTGTATCCCTCGCGCCAGCCGGTCACCGAGGATCAGTTCCGCTTCTCGGAAAAGGTGGATAACGCCTTCGCGCACCAGGACCACGCCGCTTTTTTGAAACTTGCGACCACCGTCAATGCCCCTCTTCGCTTAGTTCCGGCCGCGGTGGACCGCTGGCTGGAAGAACGGCCGGACGAGAAAACCGGCCTGGGGCTTCTCGAACGGCTGGCGTTAGAAGCGGTGCAATCCGGTTGCCATACACCGGCAGACATCTTCACCCATGTCGCCGCCAGGGACACCTCCCCGCAGTACTGGGGAGACATCACCCTCTGGGCGAAGATCAACAACCTGGCCAAACGCCTACCTCCCCTGGTGAGGATAGAGGGCCCGACCGCCTACCTCCCCCAATGGGACAGCCAAAAGTCCATTCGCTCCTATCGGGTATATCATCTCGATCCGGCCTCGTCTGAGTAAAGGCTGAATAAGTGAAGAGCTGGCGAAGGTAGAGACTTTGAGGGTCGTAGCTATACAGCGCACATTTGAGCCGCTATGGCGACATCCGCCGGGGTGACCATGTCCACAGCGGCGATATCATTGGGTACGTCGGCAAGACCCGCAATGCCGCAACCACTCCCTGCCACCTCCATTACGGCATCTATCACCAAAGCCGGGGTCAGGACCCGTACCCCTACCTGGCGATGAAGGATGGGAGCAAAAAAGCGAAGGAGTGAGAGGGCGCGGGTGATGTTCGGAGGAAATCGGGAGGTGCCGGTGCATAGAGTTTGGAAGAGTGCGGGATTGAGCAGGCCGGCAGCCATGGCCGTCAGGGGGATCATTGCCGGCCTATTCTTCTGGTCGATTTTTGCCTGGTCATCAGCGGGAGCGGTGAGCGCCGCCATGGCGGCGGATGAGCCGGTCGTGGTGGAGGCGACGGGGGAATCGGTGGGGAGCGACCTGGAGGCGGCGGTCGAGGTTATCCAACGGGCCAAGCTGGAGGCGGAACGCGCTGCCGTCGAAAGTGCGGTCGGGGTCTTCATCCGCTCTCACACCCTGGTCAGTAACGGCCAGCTCGCCGACGATATGGTCTTCGCCAGGGTGCGCGGCAAGATCGAAAAGGTCGAGGTGCTCAAACAGGAACGTGACGCAACCGACCCGAACCGCTACCGGGTCAGAATCAAAGCCCTGGTAAGGCCGGTC
This sequence comes from Geomonas sp. Red276, assembly GCF_054784495.1. Classification (NCBI taxonomy): domain Bacteria; kingdom Pseudomonadati; phylum Thermodesulfobacteriota; class Desulfuromonadia; order Geobacterales; family Geobacteraceae; genus Geomonas; species Geomonas sp. Red276. The sequence continues at coordinate 7,662 of NZ_BLXW01000040.1, read as the reverse complement.
TATCCCGAAAGCGGCGAGGGAATCCGCATCAAGGCGGCGCTGTCCCAGGAAACCCTGCGCGAGGGGGAATTAGTCGAGATCAACTACCAGGTAAGCTCAGATAGTTACGTCTACCTCTTCGTGATCGGTGCCGACAACTCGGTGACCCAGTTGCTGCCGAACTCGAAGGTCCGGGACAATTTTGTGCGCGCCAACCAAGTCGGGACTTTCCCGCCGCCGGATTCCGGAGTCCGGCTCAACGCGATGCTCCTCCCCGCGTTCAAGCGCACCGGGGCGGTGGAGAGGATCAAGATCATTGCCACCAGGCAGGAGGAGCCTCTGTTAAACAGCGGATTCCAGCAGGGATTCAAGGTGTACGACGCGAAATCCACCGGCCTCGTCAGCGATCTCTTAAAACGCCTCATGCAGTTGGATCCCGCCGACTGGGGTGAATACACTCTAAACTACAGGATTGTGCCCCAATAACAGCGCCTGACATGGATGGCCGAAGAGTCATCTTCGGCCGTCTCTCTCTTTCGCCACCCTCTCTCTTTCGACTGGAATCGGCAGCAATCAGCGCAGACGCAGGTTTCCCATCTCCTTGAGGGTTGCCAGGCCCGGCGTGATGACCGGCGTCTGTTCGACGTTTTGCAACCGCGCCGTCTTTTCCACCTGGGGAAGGAGGTAGCGGTACAGGCTTGCCACGGTTATCGAGCCATCCTTCCCCGCCGCGGCTTCTCCCTTCAAACCTTTCAGCAGATAGTAGGTGAACAGTCCGTGACCTGCTTTGTCGTAGGAGGTGCTGATTTGGCTTCCGCCGGCGGCGGCCAGCACTACCATGTTCTTACTCAAGGCGGGAGAAGCATCCACCGACATGACGAGCGGCCGCGCACCTTTGGCCAGAACGGAGCGCCCTCCGGAGCCGGAGAAGCAGGAATCAAGCACCACCACGACCTGTTTCGCCTTGAGCTGGGCAAGTCCTGCGTAGAGGTTTTTGAGCGGATAGGCGGTGGTCTCCAGATAGTTGGGGTCGCCGTCATAGGGGACCAGGTAGGGATCGCCGCTGGCCGGATTGGGGGCGCCATGGCCTGCGTAGTAGACGAACACGGTGCTCTGCGGGTTCACCCGGTTCTTAAGCCAGACGCCCAAGTACTTTTCGAGATCGGACTTGGTCGCCCTTTCGTTGGGGAGAAAAACGACATTCTCCTCCGGGTAACCCATCAGCCTCGTCAGGTAGGTCTGCACGGTCTTCGCGTCATGCACGGCAAAATCGACCCCCTTGATATCCCGGTAGGTCTCGATGCCGATGACGACGGCAAAGTTGTCGGCGCGGGGCGGGACCCGGGCATCGGCAACGTCATCGACATTGACTTCGCCAGCGGTGGCCGGCTCTTCGTTCGATCCCCCTTCGCGCCGGTCGGCAACGCGGATCGAGGCCGGCAGCACTCCCGATTGGATGGCCTTGGCCAGATCGCGCGCCTCATCGACGGTGAAACGGCCGGTTACCTGCAGCCTCCCTCCGGTAATGGCGGTGCGGATAACGGGGGCGGAAACTACGTTGCCGTCGACCGCGATGGCAATTTTCTCTCCCACCGACGCCTCGGTCACCTTGGCAAAGAGGTCGCTCCCCTTCTTGTTGAGAACGAGATCGATGACCGGTATGCCAGCTCCACCGGCCTCGAGGAAGGTCACTTCCGCACTCTCCACAACATCTCCGGAGAGGAGCGGCTTTTTCTCCACCACGTAGGGAATCTCCTCCACCTTCCCATCCCCATCCAAGGTCGACTCATAGATCGTTTCCGTATCGGCCGCGTCGCCATCCTGGGCGTTGGCATCCTTCACCAGCCTGAATTCCAGCCGGGACGGCCTCAAGAGAAATTCGATGACGGTGTCCAATTCGGTACCGGTTCGCGCCACGCGGAGAGTGATCCATCGCTCCCCCCTTTGCTCCACCGATCCGTCGGTAATGCCGATCGACTCCAGGCGGTTTTTCATCACCTCGACGGAGCGGCGGGTGATCTCCTTGTCGATGAACCCTTTCCCGGTGGAAGCGATTTCCAGGGTGACCACACTCCCCTTTTCGGATGCTGCCGCGCCCGATGTCTGAAGGGTGAGAAGTGCGAGGAGTATCAGCGGAGAAAGAAGCCAATTACGGAATGCCCGTCCGATCCTGATCATAAAAAGCCTCGCTGTCATATTCCATTCCCCCCATGACACTGACCGCATCTGCGGATGCCAGTCACCTTAATCTGCTTGAGCTGGAATAGTCAATAGCCGCATCAGAGCCAAAGGAAATCATGGAAGGACGAAGAAGACTGGTCGACAGCGATGGCATCGGCAAGAGGAGGTGATTTAAGCGCAAAGAGTGCTTCTAGCCACGGGTTGCCCACATGGAGCCGGATTTGACGAGGGCTTTTATTGGTTTATATTAACCCAATAAACCTGGCGGGACTTGCCTTACTTCTCACCCGGCTCCCCCCCAAGCTGAGAGGATTAGGAGTTATCTGTCCATGACCGAACCTCCCCCTTCCCTTTTGGACGACCTGCTCGCACGCGGGCACGAGTTCTCTTTCGACCAGGTCATGCGTCTGGCCCGCGTCGCGCTCGGATCGGACAAGCTGCCCGAACTGCCCGAACTGCCCGAACTGCCGAACCAGCCCTGGCGAAACCATCTGCGCATCCGCACCGACTTATCGCTCGCGTTTCCGGCAGCCGACGTGACAGGCGTGGAGGTTGGCGACCACGGAGACGACGAGACGGAACTTCTTGTCACCACCACCTTCCTGGGACTTTACGGTGCCTCATCCCCCCTACCGACCCACTATACCGAAGACCTACTTGACGAAGCCGCCGCCGGGGCGTCAGTCAACCGCGACTTCCTGGATCTACTCCATCAGCGGCTCTATGAGCTTTACCACCAGTGCTGGAGCAAGTACCGGCTCTTCATCCGAGTGACGGAGGAAAAGAATCCCCGCGACCGGGAGCGGCTGCTATCCCTGATCGGACTAGGTCAACAGGAGGCTCGCGAGGGTATCCCAGATGCATGGTCACAGGTCCGCTACGCGGGTTTATTTACCCAGCGGTGCCGATCGGCTGAGGGATTGAAGACGCTTCTGCGGGGCGCGCTGGGGATAAAGAACCTGGAAATCGAGCAGTGCGTACTTCGCCAGGCGACGATACCGCAAGACCAGCGCATCTGCCTCGGCATCTCCAATTGCACTCTCGGAGTCGACACGGTGGTGGGTAGTGAAATACCGGACAGGATGGGAAAGTTCCGCATCCATATCGGTCCCCTATCCAATGCCGACTTCAATTCACTGCTCCCCGGGACCATTCGGCATGAGAAGCTCGTCAGGTTGGTCCGGTTATACATCAGCGATCCCCTGGAGTTCGATATCCGGCTAACTATGGCCGCCGGGGAAGCACGCCCGCTTATCCTCGGGGATCCAAAGAGTGCCCTGCTTGGCCTCAACACCTGGTGCTCCGCCGGCGATACCCTTGGCCAGCAATCCGTCACCATTTCACCAGCCAGCCTACCGCAGCCGGCGCCACCAGACGATTCAGCCCCCGCGGGCGACATCCAGGCCGAATCCCACGTCTTTGCCGGGAGGGAATCACGCTTGCTCAGCGATGTATATCGGGAGGAGTTGGCTCGACTGCGGGAGTTGGCGACGAACTACGCCAAGAGCCATCCCGGGTTGGCCTCCATGGTTGGAGCACAGCAGGCGGACCCGGGTGTTGAGCGTCTACTGGAGGGAGTAGCTTTGCTCAACGCTCACCTGCTGATGAAGCTGAACGACGACTTCCCGGAGATAACCGGCGATCTGGCCCAGACGCTGGAGCCTTGGCAAATGCGCCCGATCCCGGCGACGGCAATTGTGGCATTCGCCGCCAAGTCCGGATCGGTAAAACCGCTATCGATTCCAGCCGGGACAGAAGTAGCGGCGCGTCCAATAGAAGAAACCACCTGCCTCTTTCGTACCTGCTTCGACGTAACATTGCTCCCACTGACACTCACTGATGCCACCTACCTGGAACCAGCGGGGAAGCCCCCTCGGATTGTCTTGAGCTTCCAGTTGCATGGGGTCCCGCTTTCTGAGTGGAAAGCTCCCCCCCTTCGCCTTTTTCTCGGCGGCTCTCATGCGAAGGACTGCGCCCTCAACTTGCTGCTTTTGCGATCCCTGAAACGCATCGTGCTTCGCGGCAACGACAGCGGTTCTACCGCAGAATTACCGGCCGATTGCATTGAGGCGGCAGGATTAGCTGCCAATGAAGCTATTCTTGCCGAGGGGTGCCCGGTTTCCGGCAATCTGATGCTCCAGGAATACTTCCTATTCCCGGAAAAGCATATGTTCCTGGACCTGCACGGCTTGGAGCGCTGCAGCGAGTTGGGCAGTGGACATCGATTCGAGATTGCATTCGAGCTCAACAAGCCTCCCTTCCCCGTACCGCACATTGAAAGGGACTCGTTCGTTCTCTTTGCGGTGCCTGTCGTGAACCTGTTCCATCACAAGGCGAAGTCTTTGATGATGACAGCGGAAAGCACGCCCCAACTGGTGAGGCCGGCAGGGAAGGCATCAGACAGTTATCAGGTGTACGCGGTGGACCGAGTTACCGCTCTGGAGGTGGGAACATTAGCCAAGCAGACATACAAGCCTGATACGCCACTGTCAAAGGCAACCCACGATGGCCACCTTTGCTCCATCACCCATACGAGATCAATGACCGGCAATGGCCTCGACACATGGATCTCGTTAGTTCCCTCAAGCGATGGAAGCGCAACTGCTGAAAAGAAGCTGAATATCGAGCTGATTTGCACCAATGGGTCATTACCGAAGCAGCTTGTGGTAGGCGGCATCAATCGTCCCACCTCGACAACGCCGGAAGCGGCGCAATTCACCAACATTACCCCTGTCACCGCCATGATCCCTCCGGAGGTCCGGCCAAATCTCCATTGGAGGATGCTGGGCGGGTTTTCCATCGGAACACTTCGTCTTAATGGGGTCGGCCATCTCCGCGCGTTTCTCCATCAATTGCTCCCCTTACAAGGAAGAGACCAGAAATACCTGGCGGCATACCGGCACCGAATCGACGGCATCCAAGAGATCAGCGTGACCGAGACCGACCGGCTCATAAAGGGGAGATTGTTCCGCGGCTATCACGTGCGCCTGACCGTGTGCGGGGAGAACTATTCAGGACCGGGTGATGTCTTCCTTTTCTGCTCAGTTCTGGAAAGGTTTCTGGGCGCCTGCGTCTCGGAGAGTTGTTTCATCATGCTGACTGCCGGAGAGTCAAACCATGGATTACAGCTTGAATACCCTGCGCGACTAGGTGGCACAACATTACGATTGTAAAATGGAGCTAAAATGAACAACAAAATTACTTTGGCAATAATCAAGATACTTATTCATTTATTCGTGATATGTGGTGGCGGAATTAATGGTTACGCTTCCGACTCAGAGGGGGCAAATAAATCCAATCAAAAGTGCAGTACGTCTAAACCGGAAGACGTGCTGACTTGTTTCGTAGAAGCCGATTTGAGCGACTACAGCAACAGGTCGGATGATGATCGATATCCATTGTGGTGGGATCTGACTGAAAATGGCGGCGCGCCTCAGGACAGCCTAAAATTTGTCGTAAGGTCGTACAAGATTCAGCAGTTAGGGACCTACGATGCAAAAACTGCAGTCCTTGGATTAGAAATAGATGCCCGCGCGTTGGTTTCGAACGGGCAAAAGATTGAGGACTGGCGAAAGCTGACGGTGTCAACTAATGGCGTCACCTACTCTACCAATACGAATGTCTTTGTAGAAAGCATATTTGGAAAAGGTGAAATCAGTGAACGCATAAGAGCACGAGAAGACGATTTGTATACCTTACCGATCAAAAATAGAACCTTAATGTTCACTATCAAGGTTATTAAAAAAAATGGAAAATGGGTAATTAGCAAAGAAAACATTCCACTAGAAATGACACGTCTACAGGAGGCAATTGCATACTTTACGACCCTCAAAAAAATGGACGTTGCCAATAATGATGTATGTGACGATAAATTATCATTCAAAATCTACATCAATAAAAAGCTTCAAAATGGGTACGTTTTGAGTGAGGTGAAAGGTGATGAAAAAAAATTCCGGCGCAAAATGTGTACAGATGACGGATATAAATCCAGGTTAGAATCAATCTCTAGCTTCAGTAAGATCCTTGCCACCCTTGACAGCCTTTCCAAGGAATAACTTTGAGCGACATTGCTCAAAATTCTCAGCGTTACGGCACAGGAAACACGAGGAGATCCGACCTCCCTAACCCACACAATGGCGAAGTGGTGGAAACGGGTGTCTTAGGTTTTGATTGCTCAGGTTTTGTCTGCCACGTTTTAATTGAGTCAGGATACAGACTCGATTACGAAAGTACTAGAGGCTTGATAAGCTGTAGTGCTTTCGATAAAACTGAGCCTGAGGACGTTAGGCCAGGAGACATCATTCTCTTTAGTGGTCATGTTGGTATCGTTGTCGAATACGATCATCAAAGATCACTAGGTAGGTTCATTCATATGAGTGGCAGAAATAACAAAGGTGGAATCACAACATCATATTTTATAACTGATATCAAAACATTTAGAGGTCAAAGCAATAAAAAAAGTCGGCCATTCGATCCTGATGGAAAACCAATAACATATGGATACGACAGACCCATAAATTCTTTCAAAAGAGTAAAAAATAGCCGATATAGCGCTGACCTTGACGTGCATCTCAATGGTGCAAATCAACTACCGACATTGCGTCCACTTGGAACAAGAGTCTACTCAAATCGTAATATTAAAAGACCAAATAGGTCAGCAAATAACGTTCATTCAATACACAGGTTTAAACCCACTATAAATAAAACGCGTCACCAAGACATTGGTTCGAGCATCATCAATGACATGTACGGCAAAGGTCAGTCTGTTGTAGCATGTGCAAAGTCAAAGTTTGGAGGGCTATTCAGGCATGAAAGGACACAAAGGCGATAAGTTTGAATTCCGTATAAAACACATCGACTATCAAGTGTGGGTCCAACATTTATCATTGTATGAACAGATATCTAAGCCGTTCTCGCTCATTATAAAAGTTGTAAGTAAAAACGAAATAGACAGTCACCTAGTTTTGGGGAATGATGCAGTTCTCACGATATACGGTCCGAATGGGAAACGTATATTGCACGGCATCATAAATAACTTAATGTTATCAGGCAAATGCGGCCACTTCCTGATTTATGAAGCAACCGTTGTCCCTTCAATTTTACTTCTAGATCTTAATAAACATTACAGAGCATTTCAAAAAATGACACCAATTGAAATAGTATCGCATTTACTGAACAATAACGACGTGATCAACATGGATCATTGTTTTCGGCTTGAATCAGAATACACGCCATTACGTTTTTGCAACCAATTCGGGGAAAGTGATTTTGGTTTCATATCACGGGTTCTTGAAGAGAATGGCATGTTTTACTATTTTGAGCATACCGAGAGTGGTCACACAATGATAATTTCTGACAGTGACGCTGTCTATGCTCTGTCAATTCAAGTTGCAAATGCACCAGCGAGGGCAGTAGCAAAGACCTCAGCGGGCGTCCGGTAGTCTAAACACTTGCGGGGGCGGTTATTTAGCCGATCGACTGCCTTCTGTACCGCCTCTTCTT
>NZ_BLXW01000039.1:0-46867 GCF_054784495.1 Geomonas sp. Red276 | reverse complement strand
CGAAGACCACGTGGTGGTCGGGGTGGACGGTGCACTCCTTCCAGGTCGGCAGGTCGAAGCGCGATTGCGGAAGCGGCTGAAGCGCCTGCAACTCGTCCCTCTCGAAACGTACCAGCGGCGCCTCGTGCGTCGTGCCGTGCGGGCGCTTGCCGATCTCCTCCCGGCACCAGATAAGCGCCTTCTCGTTGGCCTCGGCCAGGTCAGCGTAGCTTCTGCCGGCGACCAGTTGCTGCCTTACGACCGGCATGCAACGTTCCACCTTCCCCTTGTGTTCNACCTCCGCGCACCCAGACTTTTTTCCCGACGAAGCGAGTCGGTACGGAGTAGTAGCTCTTCTCGAAGACCACGTGGTGGTCGGGGTGGACGGTGCACTCCTTCCAGGTCGGCAGGTCGAAGCGCGATTGCGGAAGCGGCTGAAGCGCCTGCAACTCGTCCCTCTCGAAACGTACCAGCGGCGCCTCGTGCGTTGTGCCGTGCGGGCGCTTGCCGATCTCCTCCCGGCACCAGATAAGCGCCTTATCGTTGGCCTCGGCCAGGTCAGCGTAGCTTCTGCCGGCGACCAGTTGCTGCCTTACGACCGGCATGCAACGTTCCACCTTCCCCTTGTGTTCAGGGGTGCGCACCTTGGCGGGATCGGCGACGAAGCCGAAGTGACGCTCCAGTTCCGCATAGGCCCGGTTGATGGTCGGGTCGTACAGGTCGGGTTTCGCGACTCCGCTCTTGAGGTTGTCAAGGAGCACGGTGGCGGGAACTCCGCCGAAGAACTGAAAGCCCAGGATGTGGCAATCGAGCCAGGTAGCAACATCCTGGCGCTCCACGAACCGGACGAAGCGGTGACGGCTGTACGAGAGGGTCAGTACGAAGGCCCAGACTTTGGTGCGCTTCCCGCCGAGGACGATCTTCACCTGGCCGAAGTCCACCTGGGCCTGCGAGCCGGGCGGAACCTCGATACGCACCGTCACATCCGGCTGGCCCGGTGCGATCAGGTTGACGTAACGGTTCACGCTGCGCTCGCTGAAGTGGTGCCCCGATTCGGACAGAAGCCGCCAGACCTGCCTGGCGGTCATGTCCGGCTCGGTCAAAAGCTCCTTGATCCGGTCGTGGTGCACGGCGATTGCNGAAGTCCACCTGGGCCTGCGAGCCGGGCGGAACCTCGATACGCACCGTCACATCCGGCTGGCCCGGTGCGATCAGGTTGACGTAACGGTTCACGCTGCGCTCGCTGAAGTGGTGCCCCGATTCGGACAGAAGCCGCCAGACCTGCCTGGCGGTCATGTCCGGCTCGGTCAAAAGCTCCTTGATCCGGTCGTGGTGCACGGCGATTGCATCACGTGCCGGGGCGACAGCCTTGGCCCCGGTGACCGATGCCAGTACGGACAGGGCGATGGCGGCGACTTCCTCGGCACTGCTGACCATGGTCAGACCGGCGGCCGTGGCCAGTTCCAAATACTTGCGTAGGGTGGGGCGGGTGATGCCGAGGCTGGCAGCGATCTGGCTCTTGTTACGCCCCTGCTGCCACTGATACAGCACTTCACTGATCTCAATCATCGGTATGCTCCTTCTTGCCATGAGGTCTCCTGCACGGAAATGATTCGCACAGGGTAGAAGGAACTCCGCTGATCGCTAAGTGGAAAATGAGGTTGGCGACGGTTGCAGCCAAACTGGAAAATTAGGCTGGCGACGGGGGTGGAAAATTCGGTTGGCGACAACCCCCTTCAAACTGGCAAATTACCATGGCGNCGGTATGCTCCTTCTTGCCATGAGGTCTCCTGCACGGAAATGATCCGCACAGGGTAGAAGGAACTCCGCTGATCGCTAAGTGGAAAATGAGGTTGGCGACGGTTGCAGCCAAACTGGAAAATTAGGCTGGCGACGGGGGTGGAAAATTTCGTTGGCGACAGCCCCCTTCAAACTGGCAAATTACCATGGCGGCCGACACCGAATGACGTGATAACTATGTTTTTGGACGTCGCACAGCTGTCTTGAGGCGTTTGTGTAACTAATTACTCGGTAGGTATCTCGATGGCCGTGAATAAACCTGAGATTGCTAGCAGTCCAGCGGCAAGCGGACCGGCAGGAAGCCCCTTCGAGGCTCAGGTAGGCGCACACTATCTGTTAGCAATGCTGATCGGCTCGGAGCCATTAGGGTTACCTGGGACGATAATCGACCGTGTGGAGTTCCCACGTGCCGCAGAGGGCCGCCCACTAGACGACGTTATTGGGTGGCACCTCTGGGGTCGCATCTGTAATATTTACTTTTTCAACTTCTCAAGCGCGACAATTTCTCTAAGACTCTGTTTCTAGCCGTTTCGGCCAACAGAATGTACCACCAGTAGCTCCCAGAGCTGTATCAAGTATGGGACGGCAGAGCGTTGTGCGGCCACGCCGAAAGCTAATAGCTGAATTTATCTTTTAAGAAAGGTATGGCAATGAGCAGGCCGGATGGGAGGCTCGCGAGAAGGTAAATTCTTTGACTTTACCTTTTGCATGTCCTAATCTGCGGCCGTCATATATGAAGCCCAATTCTTTTCGGATGGTGATCTGCTGCCATGCATGATGGAATATCGTCATCACTTTGCCCATTCTGCGCCCTTGATCCCTCCCGTATCGCGGCGAGTAATGAGCTTGCCGTTGTCATCCTCGATGGTTTTCCCGTATCCCCCGGGCACACGCTGATCATTCCCAGACGTCACATAGCCTCTCTTTTTGAGGCGACAGAAGAGGAGAGGGCGGCATTATTCTCTCTACTTGGGGAGGCGCGTGAACTGCTTCTGCAAGAACGCTCCCCCAATGGCTTCAACATCGGGATAAATGACGGAGTTGCTGCCGGGCAGACGGTTATGCATCTCCATATCCACCTCATCCCCCGCTACCTGGGGGATATGCCTGACCCGCGTGGCGGCGTGCGTTGGATTTTCCCCGCCAGGGCTGCGTACTGGAAATAGCAATGGCGAGACCGTCCGCTGAAGAACAGCTGCAGTTTTTGTCGAACTTGCAGAGACTTTTGGACGAAGGCTCTTTCGTCGCCACCTACAAATTTGCCCTCATCTTGTCCCTTGCCGACTTTTCAGTGAAATACGGCTCCGACGACGGCGAGTCTGTGCGGCTCACAACGCGTGACATCGCTGAGAGCTTCATCGAGTATTATTGGCGACAGGCCGTCCCTTATGTACATGATGACGCAGATTTGGAGTTGCGGTTGCTAAAGCACAGCACCGGTAATCAACCGGTGATTTTGAACCGCATCGTGGAACTCCATGCTGCCTTCAGTGGCTCCCTCTCAATAGCCAGGCGGCAAGTCGTCTTGTGGGAAGCGCTTGTCCGCAGCGTGGCACAGACCATTGCCAGCATGCCCCTCTGGAAGCTGCAGGTCGTCGGGCGGTCCACCTTGCCCTTTCTCTACGTTCAGCATGGCTCCGGAAGCAGGATCGATCTTCTTCCCGGCGTGGTCTTCAACTTTCGGCGTTTTTACGACCTGATACGAAACATGGTGCAGGGCGCCTGGACCCGACATGTCAGGCGCATCAATAAGGACACCCTCGGCAAGGCAGATCTCGCGGAATTTCTCTTTGGTGCGGAGCGAACGGCCCAGCCGGGACTGCGTTCGCTGCTGAAGGATGTCCAGGTGGACAGCTGCTTTTATTGTAGTGGACGGCTGAGAGAGGCGGGGGAGATTGACCACTTTATCCCTTGGGCTCGTTATCCTATCGACCTCGGGCATAATTTTGTGCTGGCCCATACCACCTGCAACAGAAACAAACGCGATTACCTGGCCGGCCAGGAGCATCTCGAACGGTGGCAATTGAGGAACTCCAACCTTGGGGCTTTACTCGCGCGGGAATTTGACGACCGCGGTATTCTGCATGATATCAATGCCACAAAGCGGATCGCCTTCTGGGCGTATGACCAGGCTGAGAATTCAAGGTCGAATTTGTGGCACCAAAGCAATATCGTCTCCCCGATCGAGGACAAGTGGCGGCAGGCTTTCGGTGGCACTGGTCTGTGAAGCCGGTGGCGTCCTTTGGGGCAAGTCTTGTTTGTTAATTCTCGGAGACGTGTCAAGGGGGAGCTGATAGATGATTTTCCACTGCACTAAGGCGCTTGCAGCCAAGCTGGCTTCGGTGTCACCGTCGCCGCTGGGCGATAGTAATCCTCTCGGCTCTTGGCATGCGCATCTCCATGTCATCGACCGGCGGCAGTGCGTCATGTTTTGCCACGACAGCACCCGTTTTGTACTCTTCGAGGCTGGCCTCAAGAAAGAAGAGTTTCATAACCTGGGACTACTTCATAAAAAGCTCTACTTGGCCGTACTTATGTCGATGGGAGTCTCTGAAGCAACTCTCAAGCGGGTTGAGCTGGTGATGGGGCCTGCTCAGTTTGATACGGTAACCGACCGGTCAGTGCTCGGGACGTTGAATCAGTCCCGTGGTGAGTTTGATTACTTCATTTCCGGTTACAGCAACATCCTGGAAGTTGATCCCATCATGGCCGCGAAGTGGTTCAACAAGAGGCCACTGACCGCCAGGGGCAAGTGGTTGTGGCCGGAAAAAGACATGCTTGAACTAATTGGCTCATTGTAGGCCTGCCCCAGGCATCTTGTGTGGTGATGGGTGTGCTTATGTTTCAGCTCCCTCCTCGGGCGCGATAACTGCGCTGAGATCGACTTTGAGGCTGCGCGCTATCTTTTGCAGGAGCTGGACCGATGACGTCCGCTTCCCGGATTCGATCTGCGATATGGCGGCCGGAGTCACCCCGCAAGATTTGGCCAGCTCACCTGCGGAGATGCCACGGTATTCCCTCCAGACCCTGACAGGATGCTCGCCCTCAAGCAGCCGATCGATTACCTCCACCGGTATGGCCTCCTCGTCGCCGGCGGCAAGCGCCGTCCTGGCCGCATCAAACTCCTTCACATCCGCCAGCATCTCGGCATCCTCCAACAGACGGCGGTATTCCTGATAAGGGATCACCGCGTACTCCGGTTTGCCATCCCTCTTGATGATTTGCGGTTTCATCGATAGATTCCTCCCCGCGGACCGATATCGACCACCAGAATTATCATTTGCCACGTATTTCGTAAAGCACTCACCACGTTTCCTCCGGCGGAAGGCAACCAAGACAGGCCGGTATCCGGCACTGGTTAACGCATAACTCCGGAAGATGTAGTTGACGGGCAGACCACCAACCATGAGCCCACGTCGGCTGATCGGGATTATGCTCTGTGCGGATAGCCCCCATTTGAGCAGCTGGCGGGAAACGAGTGTCTCGGCGTTGTCACTCACCCAGAATTGACACGTGTTCTCAAATTTGCTAACCTTTGCCCATGAATTTCACCATTGAATATTTTCACGCTCGAGTTCTTGCCGAGATCGAATCTTGGCCTGACGGTATCCTTGCTGATTATGCGAGGATCATCGAGTTGTTGATGGAGTTTGGGCCAAACCTGCGCATGCCACACTCCCGATCAATGGGTGGCGGAGTTTTTGAGGTACGACCGCGGGGGCGAGAAGGAACCGGCCGGGCATTTTATTGTTTCGTGGTGGGACGGCGGATTGTCGTTCTGCATGCATTCATCAAGAAATCACAAGCCACGCCGGATCAGGAGTTGAAGATAGCTCGGAAGAGGATGAAGGAGGTTCAAAATGGCTGACTTAAAGTATGAACCGGTACCGCATGACCACAAGGCATTTCTAGAAAAAGCGAATAAGAGGGAGGAGTTCAGAAATACTTATGAGGGCCTGGAGGAGGAATATGCCCTGGCAAAGGAGATGCTTGCGGCTCGGGCGCGAGTAGGGCTTTCACAAGAGGCCGTCGCTGAACTGATGGGAACGACAAAGAGTGCAGTGTCGCGATTGGAAGCTATCGGTAAACATGCACCTTCTGTGGCAACTCTCAAGAAATACGCTCAGGCCGTAGGTTGCCACCTTGAAATCAAATTCGTTCCGGGGCATAGCAAGCAAGAACCTTAACTGCCACCCTGTTGCTGGGGCGGGGGGCGTTACTCGGATGGCTCCCTCTGGAATTCCTGCACGATGGCGTCGGCAAAATCCAGTAGGTCGCCGAGCCGGTTTTCGATGACGTCCACCATCAGCTTTATATCTTCACAAAGCAAGTTCAGGGGGGGGACTGGCCTGCGCATGAACCTGGTCAAGCGCCGCCTTTTCATCGGGACGGGGTAAAACATGCCCCTGACCTTGCGCCCCTTCCCTCCCCTGGAACTGGATCTCCAGCCGGCAGGTAATGGCATACACGATGGGGAAGGCGCCGTCGGCCTGGCGCGGCCAGGAGACCTGGGGCTCCACCTCGTAAAAGAGCCAGGGCATCCAGAAGTTGCGCCGGTAGCGGGCCGAGATCACGTAGGTGTTAATCCAGTCATCAACGGCGGTCTGGCCGAAAATGCTCCCCCCCACGGTGATCGCGCTGCGCGAACTGAGCTCGTGGAGCAGGGCCAGTTCGCTACCCCACTCCATCGCCCCGATTTCCTGGGATACCGTACCCGAGTTGGACCAGCGAAGCAGGCTCTTCGGGTCGAGGGAGCGCTCCAGGATCAATTCCGTCGTTTCGCCGAGCCCCGCCTTGCTCTTTACGAAAAACGTTTCCGCCATGCGTGCCAGAGACAGCTCGCTGATTCGGTAGGCGTATTGGTAACGGGCCCGTGTGAACAGTTGGATCGGGATGGAGAGATCGATACCTGCTCCGAGGAAGGCGTAGGTGGTCGGCGTCCGGCGCAGCTGGTAACGCAGTTCGGTGTTTACGAACCGGGCGGGCTGGGTGGTACGGTCAAAACCGGGGTTGCCCGGATCCTGGGGGAGCCGGGGCGAAATGGGATCTGGCTCCTTCTCACCGGAGATGATGAGGTTCAGCCGGTTGTCGAGCCGCTTGAGGGCGATGTCCGCCCGCACCGTGGCGCCCGGCGCGAATTTCCCCCCCTGTTCCCATCGCAGCGAATTGCGCCAGACGAGGTGGTACGAGGTTCCCGGCGCCTTTTCCATGTTGGGGGTGCCGAAAAAGGTGTCCAGACGTACCGTTTGCTGCAAAATGCCCGACTCCACACGGTCGTGCGCGGCCTCGGCGGTTTTCCCCAAGGCCCGGATCTTGTCCGCCAACTGGTCTAAAAAGGTGGGGCCGGGGAGGTAGGCTTCCGGGGGGAGGAGGCTTGGGCGGGCCGCGGGGCGCGGTTTGCCCAAAAGTGGTACACTCGCCCCCTTCAACCCTGGCTCCGGCTGGAAAGGAGTGCTCCCCGTGTTCGCACCTCCTTCGCCCTGGGCACGGGGAACGGGAGCAGATGACGGAGTCTCGGAGGGGGGCGCGAGTTGGCTTTGTTGTCCCGGGTGGGGCGGTGAATGGGACGGCGCCGTTTGCATTGGCGGTGCCGGTTGTGCCGCAACCGGAGAAGAGGCTGATGGCAGAGCGGGAGTCGGGATCTCCTCGGCGCGGGCGGATTGTATCCTCAGCCCTGCCACCACCCAAAACGCGCCGACGATTACCGACAAAAGCAAACGCTTTACTTTTGGCGGTTCAGGTAGTGCCCGCCTCTTTCCGATCATACATCGCTCACCGAGAGGAATCGTCCATCAATCGCTACGCCCTGAATGGCTGAGGGTGAGTTTAGATGTAACGAACTGTATTAGCAACCGTGAATCATCCTCCTTCTCCTTGTTGCCAAGCGGCTCCGCTCTTGTCGAACACCACCTTTGGACAGAGCGATACAAATATCAAGTAGGTCCCCTCTGAAATTCTCTGCCATTCATGGCGGAAAGAAATTGCAGGGCATGCCAGAGCAGGAGTTGAAGATAGCTCGGAAGAGGATGAAGGAGGTTCAAAATGGCTGACTTGAAGTATGAACCCGTACCCCATGACCATAACGCATTTCTAGAAAAAGCGAATGAGAGGGAGGAGTTCAGAAAGGCTTATGAGGGCTTGGAGGAGGAATATGCCCTGGCAAAGGAGATGCTGCTGGCTGGGCCTTTACCTCAGTGGCATAGCAGCTTGTAGGTGGCTTCGTTGAGGGAGCCGGGGGAAAGGGGATACTCCTTCGGGGAGCGGTAATGCTTTCGTGGGGTCAGGAACTCGCCCGCCGTGTCATAGGGATACTCTGCGACGTCATAGAGCCGGTGTTTCTGGCAATCGGCGGTAAAAAGGAGCTTCACACCTCCCAATCCGGACCGGGGGGTGACGTAGTGCCAGCGTACCCACACCGCCGGTTGGCCGTGATAGGGGGCGAAGGACAGCAGGTCGAACGAGGCGGCGACCTGCCGGTCCTTCCGGTACAGTTGCCAGTTGGCCTGAGCGGCTGTTGACGTCGACACCAAGACGATCACCACTATCCATAGTCGAAGCATCGCACACCATCCTGATTAAAAGAGAACTTCTACTTCCCCCCGTCAGTAGGAGCCACCTGACTCTCCAATCCATTATTTTCCAGAACCGGAAAACATACATTCATTTGCTGACCTCCCCTCGGTATTGTCGCATAGGTCCAAGATGCATTCAATAATTTGAATGTCAAGAAGAGGCAGCGGCGGTGGCCATTTTTTCAGGAGCGCTTGACAGGACTCATTGATGTGTTTTAATGCCAAGCAGTGCCTGTTCGGAGACTCTCGTACCTCGTACAAGGAGACCTACTATGGCAACCAACCCGTTCGACCTTATCGAGCCCACCTGGCGGTCACTCGGCCATCTCGAGTACGGCTTCTGGATGGTGCGATTCGGGGAAGCACTGGCGAAACACGAGGACCACCAAGGGGAAAACGCCATTCCACGCCCCCTCGCCGGTGGGGCACAGATCATCGAGGGGGGGAACCAGATGATCGGTCTGGCCAGGGCGGCGGAAGGGGGTGACCGCTTCCGGAAGGCCGAGCTGGACGCCTATCGGCCCCAGGCTGACCTCCTGGTTTCGGCCACGGTGAACTGGGTGGTCACCAGGTCGATCGTGGAAAACAGGCCGTCGGTCAGGGGGAACCTCCACCTCGAAGAAAAAAAGAGGGAGAAGAAGCTGCTGAAGAATCCGGCGCCGCTGGGCGTCACCGCGCCAACCACCCCCAAGGTGAAACGCTCGGACAACCACAGCAGCATAGTCTACGTCAGCGTCGGCAGGATCCTAATGGCCTCGATGTACTACGTGCAGATCTGCCAGGGCGACCCCACCGATCAATCGGCCTGGGTCGACGCGGCGCAAGCGGACAGCTGCCGTAACATCGAGATAAAGGGGCTCACCCCCGGCGCGGTCTACCATTTCCGGGTCAGATGCTACGGCTCCGGCGTCTACAGCCCCTGGTCCCAGGTGGTCACCGTCCGCGTCCTGTAATCCCGCCGCAAAAAGAACGGCCCGAAGGGGCCCGGAGGCCCGGCAGAGGGGAAACGGGTACAGCCGTTCCCCCTCTGGCCGGGTCTTTGCGTTCCCACTTCACGTTCCCGCCTCGAAATTTCCCTTTCCAAGCTGAAGTTATCCACTTCTCTCCGGAAGTTTCACTTTTCGAACGAAAGTTGATCACTTTTCCGCGGAAGTTAAACTTTCCGAACGGAAGTTAACAACTTTTCTGCGGAAGTTACACTTTTTAGATGAAAGGTGACAACTTCTCTGCGGAAGTTTCACTTTCTGCGCGAAAGTGCATAACTTTCGAACGGAAGTGATTAACTTCTGCGTGAAAGTGCATAACTTTCGTTTGAAAGTGCATAACTTTTGCTCGGGTGTTAACAACTTTTGCGCAAAAGTTTCACTTTCCAAATGGAAGTTAACAACTTTTGTCCGAAAGTTTTAACTTCTGAACAGAAGTTGATAACTTTTCTCCGAAAGTTTCACTTTTCGAACGGAAGTGAATAACTTTTGCTCGAAAGTTTCACTTTCTGAACGGAAGTTGATAACTTTTGCGTGGAAGTTTCTCTTTTCGGATGGAAGTTAACAACTTTTTTTCGGAAGTTTCACTTTTCGAACGGAAGTTGATAACCTCTGTTCCAAAGGGTTGATTTGCTTAGGGAAGGGGGGGGCTTACAACCTCCCTCACCCGGCCTTCGGCCACCCTCTCCCCCGAAGGGGCGAGGGTGGCCGAAGCTACGCCACCGTTACTGCCTCCCCCGGCCCTTCATCTGTAACTTTTTAAACAGTTCAAACCACAGCACACTCAGAAGACCGGCGGACGCCGATATGGCGACATCTACCGGATGTACGGCACTGAAACGGAATACTTCCCTGGCCACGGGAATGTTCAGTACTACGGCGAGAAATGCCAAGGCCCCCCCGGTGACCCACCACTGGGCTGAATTCGGTGCCCTCAAGATGGAGCCTATCGTTGCCGACCAGGATCGGTTGGTGATCATCAGCCCGAGGTTGGCTATGATCAACGTCATGAACGTCAGGGTCCGTGCCTCGTACTCTCCCTGCCCACGGTTGAGACAAACGCCGAACACCGCCAGCAGCACCAGCAAGACGCCCAGTCCCTGCAGAGTGCTCAACAGGAGAACCATTTTGCTGAACAGCGGCTCCTGGGGCTTTCGCGGCGGCCGGTGCATCGCGGAGGGCTCGGCCGGCTCGACTTCGTAGACGACGGAACAGGCGGGATCGATGATCAGGTGGAGAAAAGCGATATGGATCGGCATGAAAAGCAGTGGCCATTTGAAGAAAACCGGGATGAGCGACATGCCGGCAATCGGCACGTGGATGGCCAACAGATATGCCATCGCCTTCTTGAGGTTGTCGAAAATCCGCCGCCCCATCCGGACGGCTCGGACGATCGAGGCGAAGTCGTCATCAAGAAGCACAAGAGCGGAGGCCTCACGGGCCACGTCGGTACCTCTTCCGCCCATGGCTATGCCGATATGGGCAGCTTTCAACGCCGGCGCATCGTTGACCCCGTCGCCGGTCATGGCGACGACCTCGCCATTGGCCTTGAGCGCCTGGACCAAACAAAGCTTCTGTTCCGGGACGACGCGGGCGAAGATGTTGACGGTTTTCACCCGTTCCCGTAATTCACCCGCCTCCATGCGAGCCATCTCGTCGCCGGTGATCACCTGGTCCGGCTCCCTTAGCCCGATCTGCCGGGCGATGCTTCTGGCGGTGCCGGGATAATCCCCGGTGATCATCACCATTCTCATGCCGGCCCGGTAGCAATCCTGCAGGGCTCCGGCCACGGTAGGGCGCACCGGGTCGGCAAAACCGATCAGACCCAGGAACTCGAAGGTGAAATCGTGCTGCGCTCCCGGCAACCCCTCCTCACGGAAGTACGAGCGGGCGACCCCCAAGACCCGCAATCCATCGTCGGCCATTTTGGTAACCGCCGCCATCATCTCCTTCTGCTCGTTTTCCGCGAAATGGCAAAGGTCGAAGACCGCCTCAGGCGCGCCTTTGGCGGCTATCACATAGGTTTCACTTTTCGCAGCCCGCCAGACATGGGACATGGCAAGCAATTCCGGCGAGAGCGGGTATTCCTTTTCCAGGAACCAGTCGCCGTGCAGATGCTCGGTGTGCGCGAGGAAGGTATCGCCGAATTCCTTGATCGCGCGCTCCATGGGATCGAAGGGATCCCGCTGGCTGGCGAGGATGCTGAACTCGACGAGATCATGAAAAACCTCGGGAGGCAGATCCGTGCGGAAATCGCCAACGTGGCAGAGGAGGCCGTCGGTGTGCAGGGCCGCGACGGCCATCCGGTTCAGGGTCAAGGTGCCCGTCTTGTCCACGCAGAGCACGGTTGCCGAGCCGAGGGTTTCCACTACCGGCGATCGCCGGGTAAGGACCTGGGTTCGGGAGAGCCGCCAGGCTCCCAAGGCGAGGAAGATGGTAAGGACCACCGGCAGTTCGTTGGGCATCACTGCCATGGCCAGGGTGAGACCCGCCAGCATACCGTCGAGCCAGAGGCCGCGGGTGAGACCGTAAGTGACGATTAGAATCGCACACAGAGCGGATACCACCGTGGCAAGGATTCGCACCAGCCGGGCGGTTTCTCTCTGGAGCGGGCTTTCTTCGGCCGTTACCGTCTGTAAAGCAGCGCCGATTCTTCCGATCGCGCTTTGTCGGCCGGTCGCGGTGACACGGGCCAGCCCCTGGCCGCTTACCACCAGCGACCCGGAGAATACGAAGGGGAGGTCGTCGCCGCCAGGCTGGAGAAGTGGGGAGGACGCATCGCCCGGCCGTTTCCTCACCGGGGCCGATTCTCCGGTCAGCAGCGATTCATCGGAAGCGAGGTTGGTGCAATCGAGGACCAGGGCGTCGGCCGGGACCCGGTCCCCCTCCGCGAGAACGATGATGTCGCCACGGACGACATCGCGGCCTGCGATTCGTTTCTGGACACCATCCCGAATCACCAGTGCCCTGGGGCTGGAAAGATCCCGGAGCGCCTCCAAGGCCCGCTCCGTTTTGCTCTCCTGGTAAAGCGTGATCCCCATGACGAAAAAGATGAAGGCCAGCAGCATCAGGGCTTCCTGCATGTCCCCAACCAGCAGGTAAACTGCGCCACAGGCCGCCAGCAACAGGAACATCGGTTCCCGCATGACATCGAGGGCAATCCTGAGGTTCCCGCGTTGCCCGGAAGAGGGGAGGTCGTTGGGGCCTTCCTCGCGGAGAATTTCCTCAGCCTCGAGCGACGTCAGTCCGGCGATGTTGTGGAGGTCCATTGTCCTTCCCCCCTGTTTTTCATGGGAGCCCCGTTCATCTCTGGCGGGCAGGTCAACGGCACCTGCCCGCCAGTCATCTTCTCACCCCATCCGCCCCACCTCGAGGGGAGGGGCTGCGTCCGGCGGTCAGTCAAACAACTCGGACAGCCACGACTTTTTCCTGTGGTAGCCGTGCGATCCGTGGTGGTCGTTATGGTGGCCGTCATGACCTTGCAGGCCGTACCCGTCATGCTGGGGGCGCCGTTCGGGGGGATATGGGGTGGCGTAGCTCTGGGAACGTTCGAGTATCTTGTCCAACTCTCCGCGATCGAGCCAGACGCCGCGGCATTCCGGGCAATAATCGATTTCCACGCCATTGCGATCGGCAATTTTAAGGTCAATTCCTGTGCAGACGGGACATTTCATAGTGTATCTCCTTTGCGGTGGCGGTCTTCATGCCCGGGACAAGAGGGGCACGACGGTTGCCGGACCGGGCAACGATCGTTGCCTACCCCTGCGGGTAACATGAGACCGGTGCGAGGACGATGAGCCGCTTGCGGCATTTTCCCCATCCTGCCCCCGGTCGCCCCCTCTGAAGAGGAGTGCGCGGCTGGCTGGGCGGAAAGAGCGGCTTGTGGGCGACTTCAGGAGGACATGCTCAACGATGACGTCAGGCGGAGGGGTTGCGGTTTTTCGGGGGGACGTATATCTCGGAAGATACCTGCGGGAGGACGGCAATGAGCGCCGGGATACGATTGCGGGAAATGGCGGGGGAGTAGGCGACGGTTGAAAGGGGCGCGAGTTGGAGGTAATCGGCGCAGCAGCAGCTCGTTTCACAACAGTCTGCTTCGAGTTGAGGTGGGCCCTGCTCGGGAGAGAATAGCTGCAGCTGCACCTCTGAATCGGTGGCCGCGTGAAAGTCCGTGCACGGGTGAGCAAAACAGGCTACCGGAGTCAGTAGTACGACCATTATGAGCAGTATGGCTGTCAGGCTCTCGCGCATGCCCGTAACATACCAAAGTTTTCAAAAAGGGCAACAGCTCTTTGCGTTCCCAAAAGAAGCCGGCTGCCTGTGAGGATTACCATGGCTAAAAGTAAAGGCACCCGGTTTATGCCGAGTGCCCATTGCATTATTGTTGGGCGCCGCCTCTGGCCGACCTCCCTCACCCGGCCTGCGGCCAATGACTCGTCATCCTCTCATCTGGAGGGGGGAGTGTCGGTCGGGAACATCACGTGGGTCATCAGGGCCACGATCTGTCCGGCGGGGCATCTCGCGTTGTTGAAGACCAGGTGGTAGAGGGTCGGGTCGGCGATGTCGCGCCCCAGGAAGTCTTTCAGGAAGGCGTCCCGCTGCCCCTGCCGCTCACTGATCAGATCCTGCGCCTCGTGGGAGGGAAGCTTGGTCCGCGCCATGACGCTACTCACCTTGAACGTCATGGGGGCGACGATTCTGAAATGGAAGCAGTTGGCCAGCTCCTGGGTCAAGATCGCCGCTCCGCGCCCCACCAGGATCACGTTCCCCTGCTGCGCGAGCGCGAGGATCTGGCGCGCCAGCAGCCGGTAGTAATCCTTGTCGCTCTTCCAGCGCGGGGTAAAGGTGGAGAGCATGTCGTCCAGGAAGCGGTTACGGCTGCCGATGTTGGCCAGCACCTCTTCGTTGACGCGATTATCCTGGGCCACCGCCTCCAATAGCGCCCGGTCCATGACCAGCCAGGGCGCGCCGGTCCGCTTTTCCAGCACCGCCTGCAACTGCGCCGCGACCGGATACCCCTGACAGCCGTACTCTCTCGTCAGGGTGACGGTCGGGCGCAGCCTCTCTCCGGCTAGGCCGTGTTCCTTCAGGTTCCTGCGGGTGACTTCGATGAGACTGCCGATTCTTTCTTCGATGGAAGGGATGAGCATTCTGTCTGTCATGGTCGCCACCTGTGCTTGACCTGAGTTGGGTGTCAGGATGATCTGTGAGTATAAGTAGGCACTCATTTTGGTCATAGTCAACCGCCGCCGCGGCGATTTTTTGCCCCAGCTTCAGATCCGCACCTGCGCGGCTGCTCTCAAGACACGCAGCGGATGGGATAGTGCCTTGACAACAATACTTTAACTGGGAAAGTTACATATCGAGGACTTTTCTATGGCAGTAGCGTTGCGGGAGGCTGAGGATGAAAGAGTCAGTTGCCGCATTCAAGAACGCCCTGCTCGCCCTGGACCGCGTTTCCGCGCAGGAGGTGCTGCAGGAGTCGATCGATAGGCTGGGGGTGGTGCCGACCCTGGAAATGTTGATAACCGCCTCCCTGACCGAGATCGGCCGCGGATGGGAAGCCGGAGAGCTGGCACTCTCCCAGATCTACATGGCGGGGCGGATCTGCGAAAATCTGATCGAGACCTTCCTGCCGCTCGGGGATCCGGGCCGAAAGAGCCAGCCGCGGCTCGCCGTCGCCGTTTACGAGGACTACCACATGCTCGGCAAGCGGCTCGTGCATTCGGTGCTGCGCTCGGCGGGTTACGAACTGCGCGATTACGGACGGGTCGATCTCGACTCCACCCTGCGGCTGGTGGCGGAGGACCGCGTCGAGATACTGTTGCTCTCCGTGCTCATGCTCCACTCGGCGCTGCACATCACCGAGTTGCGGCACCGGCTCAACCTCGCCGGCCTGCCGGTCAGGATCGTGGTCGGTGGCGCACCCTTTTGCTTCGACCAGGGGCTGTGGCGTGAGGTAGGCGCCGATGCGATGGGGCGTAACGCCTCGGATGCCGTCACGATTCTGCAGGAGCTGACCGGAGGTGGCCGATGACCGCCATGACCTCGCTGCAACGGGTATTCGCCACCATGGGCAACCGGGAGCCGGATCGCGTTCCCTACTTCCTCTCCCTCACCATGCACGGGGCCCGGGAGCTGGGGCTCAGCATCAGGGAGTATTTTTCCAAGGGTGAACTGGTGGCCGAGGGTCAGCTCCGCATGCGGGCGAAATACGGCCACGATTGCCTGAACGGTTTTTCCTATGCGCCGGTGGAGGTGGAGGCCTGGGGCGGGGAGGTCATCTTCAGCGATGACGGCCCCCCCAACTCGGGCGCGCCGCTGATCCGTTCCCCGGAGGAGATCCCCCGCCTGGCCCCCCCCTCGATCGCGGATTCGCCCTGCCTGCGGGAGGTGCTCAAGGCCCAGCGGATCATGAAGTCCCGGGCCGGCGACGAGGTTCCTATCGTCGGCGTGGTGGTCTCGCCTTTTTCCGCGCCGGTGATGCAGATGGGGTTTGGCCCCTACCTCGACCTTATCCATGAACAGCCGTCTCTGTTCGAGAGGCTGATGGCGGTCAACGAGGAGTTCTGCGTCGCCTGGGCCAACGCCCAACTCGCCGCGGGAGCGACTTTCATCTGTTATTTCGATCCGGTCTCGTCGACATCGGTGGTTCCCCGGGAGCTGTACCTGAAGACCGGCTTTCCGGTGGCAAAACGCACCATCGCCCGCATAAAAGGGGCGACCGCGACCCACCTTGCCTCCGGCCGCTGCCTCCCCATCGTCGGGGATATTGCCGATACCGGCACCATGGCCATCGGGGTGAGCGTCCTGGAGGATCTGCAGACGGTCAAGGCGGCCTGCCGCGGCAGGCTCACCGTGGTAGGGAACCTCAATGCCATCGAAATGCGCCACTGGAGCGATGAAGAGGCGGAAAGGTCGGTAAGGGATGCCATCGCGGCGGCCGGGGCCGGGGGCGGGTTCATCCTGGCCGACAACCACGGGGAGATCCCCTGGCAGGTGCCGGAGCCGGTGCTCTACGCCATCGCGGAGGCCGTGCGGAGGTGGGGACGCTATCCCCTGACCCAGGTGGCGGAACATGGCTGACACGATCGACCTTTTGGTCTGCGAGAACTACCTGGAGGAGGCGAGGGCGGTCCTTGCGTCGGATGACGTCTTCGACGGGGTAACGGTCCGCGCCTTTCCGAGCCGCTGTGGCCGTCCGCCTCTGTCTCTGGAGGAGGCCTCGCACGGCCTTCCCGCCGGCGCCGAAGCGGATGTCGTCGGCGATTCCTGTCTCGCGCTCCTGCGGGATGCGGCCGGCAGCGGCGCTCCCCTTCGCCTTCACATCACCACTCCCTGTTTCGCCATGTTCGCCGGCCGAGGCGAGGTGGAAAGAGCGATAGGGGAGGGCGCCTACCTCCTGACCCCCGGCTGGCTTGCCCACTGGAGGGAGCGGATCGCATCCTGGGGCTTCACCAGGGAAGGGCTGCGGGGCTTCCTGCTGGAAACGGCCAGGAAACTCGTCCTGCTGGACACCGGGGTGGGCGAGGAGTCGTCCACTCACCTCAAGGAATTTGCGGAATACGCCGGCCTTCCGTATGCGGTCGTCGACGTCGGTCTCGACCACTTCTCCCGCCTGCTCACCGTCATCGTTCTCAAGCGCAGACTGGCAAAGGAACGGCTCAACGCCGAGGAGACGGTCGCCAAACTGAGACAGCAGTGCTCGGATCACGCCATGGCCCTGGACCTCCTCGGCCGGTTTAACCGCATGCAGGACGAAGAGGAAACCATACGGCTGATACTCGATATCTTCAACATGCTGTTGGCGCCAAAGGAGCTCTCCTACATCAGCTTCGCGGAAGGACAGCCGCTGCGCACGCACTCTTTGCGGGCCGGGTGCGGCACGCCCGACGAGGCGACCGTCCGGCGTCTCGCCGATTTCGCCGGCAATCACTGCTGGAAGGAACCGGGCGGCGGCCTGTTCCGCGTCGTCCAGGATGACGAAACCCTCGGCCTGGTCATCGTCGACGGGATCACCTTTCCCGAATACCGGCAGCACTATCTCAACATGGCGCTCACCGTTTTGATGCCGGTCTGTGCCCTCTCCGTCAAAAATGCACGCAACTTCGAAAAGTTGAAGCGGTCGGAACAGGCGCTGCTTGCTCTCAGCAAAGATCTGGAGCAACGGGTGAAAGAGAGAACCGCCGAACTGGAAAAGAACAACGAACAGTTGACGCTCATCAACCGTTTCCTGGTCAACCGGGAGTTGCGCATGGTGGAGCTGAAGGAGAAGATCCGGGAGCTGGAGGGAGGGAGGGGGAAGGGGCAGTGACGGCTAAAACCTCCCTCACCCGGCCTTCGGCCACCCTCTCCCCTGAAGGGGCGAGGGTATATTGGTCGGCCGGCGGCCACCCCCTCCATTGAAGGGGCGAGGGATGCTTACTTTGGGGGGGGCCACGGGTTGCAGGAATACGTTGGCGACGTTTCCTCCCTCACCCGTTCTGTTTACCACCGGGTTCACCGCTTCTCTGCTTTGTACTTTTGCATCCGGATACGCCATGACGCTACCTCCCTTCTCCGTGTCCCGTGGCAGAGCCCGGGACACGACGATGTATCTGCCTTGACCATCATAACAGAGGGGCATTCTTACATGCAAAGGGCTCGAAGACGGGGAGTCGCAGGTGGAAAAAGCCGATCGGGGGACCATCTCCCGCTGGGACCGACACTCCCTCTCCTTCGAGAAGAGGCGGGGGGGAGGACGGGGCAGGGGAGGGGGCGCGTAGCGGAAGATCTTCGCTGATCGGCAAAAAAAATCCCCCCTCGCAAGGAGGGGGGCAAGAGGAGTGCTTCGAGAAAAAGGCACCGTGGGCAGCGGTGCCCGGGCTGCCTTGCGGCAGGTTACTTGTCGGAGTGGCCGACGGCGCAGGTAACGGCCGACTGGTCGGGCAGGGGACTTGCGTCACCCTGGCCATTCGCTGGCGCCCCCTGTTTCTTACCCAGGCACCGGGTGGCCTTGGCGACCGCCTCCTCGTCGCCGGGAGGGTAGAAAGCCGCCATCCTTCCGCTCCACGACTCCTTGTAGATCATGTACCTGGTGCATTGTTCGTGCTGGCCGAAGCAGAGCTTCTTCTTTATGTACTCGGCCGCCTGAGGGAATTCCGCCATGTTGTCCTTGAAGAACTGACAACAGTCGTGTAGTTCGCATGCCATCGTCGTCACCCAATCGCTCCGCCGGGAGCTGTTGGCCCGTCCGCCCCGCACCGTTGCTGTTGCCGGTGCGGGAGGGCGGGACCGGAACGTACTACCACTCTTCCTTCTGCTTCTCGACGAGCTGCTTCAGATAGAGCTCGGGAGTAGTCAGCCTGACGATTTCCTTGTCGGTGTACCCGAGGTTCTTGAAGTTAAGCACCCCGTTCGGCGCGTGGCAGTTGGCGCAGGAGAGGGCCTTCCCCTTGGTGACCAGGTGGTTGGAGCCGAAGTAGATGGTCTGCCAGCCGGGGACCGCGCTTTTCGCCACCTGCTCCGGGTTCTTCAGCCCGAGGGTGCGGGCCGCCGACTCGACGCCGCCGCGGGTGTCGCCGCTTGCCATGGGGGGGGCGAAATCCATGGAGAGGAGCTCGCCGGTCTTGGCGTTATAGAAGGCCTTCCCCTGGAAGATCTTGAACGGCATGATCTTGCTCTTGCCGTCCTTGCGGCTTCCCTTGGGGCCGATGAAGTGCGGGGTGTTGGCCACCGTCCCGTTGTACCAGGCGTAGACCGGGGTGGTCTCGTTGGCCTCTTTTTTGAGCGTGGTCGGCTCGTAGAACTTGTCGGAGGTCTGGGTCCAGACGGTGAAATCCTTGGCGAAGGCGCCGCCGGTGCGGGGGATGTGGCAGGTCTGGCAGGCGATCTTCGCGATGTGGCGGTTGAGGTCGGCATCCTTGTGGGGCTTGTCGCCGTGGCAGGAGGCGTCCGCGCAGGTGATCCTCACCCCGTCGTTGGCCCAGTTGTTGGGGTCGAGGCCGGTGGGGATCTTGTGGTGCTTGGCCTTGTGGCAGTCCACGCAGACCATCCCCTTGGCGGCATGGACGTCGGTCTCCTTGGTGAAGGAGAAGCCGCGCTTGACGACGTAGCCGCCGCCGGCGGCCTCGTGGCAGACCATGCAGTTCTTGACGCTCGGCTTGCCGATGGCGAGGGCGGCCTTGGTGCTGCGGTCCTGCCCCATGACGATGCGCCCCTGCTCGTCCTTGAACGGCTTTCTCTTGCTGTAATCGTAGTCGCTGGAGTGGCAGACCAGGCAGTCGATGGCCTTCTCCGCCTCGGGGCCGGTGCTCCCGACGTCGCTTAAGTGGTTGCCCGGGTGGCAGGTGTTGCAGCCGGAGAACTTGGTCTTGCCGGTCTCGGGGCTCTTCGGGATCTCCTTGAGGTTATTGACGATGTCGTTGCCGTTGCACATCACGTAGATGCGGTTCTTCATCCCGTACGGTTTCTTGGGATCGATGCCGTCGACGTTGGTCACCTTCGAGGCGTGCTTCCAGTGTACGGTGTCGAGGAAGGCCTTGGCGGTGCCGGGATGGCACTCCTCGCAGGTCTCGGGCCCCTGGTAGCCGCTCTTTTCGATGCTCTCCCGCCCGAAGTGCTCACCGGCCATGGCGGTGGACGCGACGAGGACGAAAGCCGCCGCGATGATGCTTGTTCTGGTCATTTGATTCCTCTCTTTTTAAGTAGGCCCCGCGGCCCGTGCCGGCGGGGCATTGAATGCTAGCAGCCGGCCGTCTTCTTGAAGAGCTTGGAGACGTTCTTCCCGGCGGTGACCTCGTACTTGCAGCGGATCTCGTCCCCCTCGACGATGCGGTGGTCCTTGAACTTGTCGAGGGTGAGTTCGTCGTTGACGGTGACCACCACCGGGGTGCCGGAGCCGTTGTCCTTCACCGTGGCGGTGGCGCTCTTCGCGTCCTTGCCGGCGATCTCGATCTTGGTTATGACCCCTACGAACTTGACCTCTTCCGCGCAGGCGGAGCTCGCAAGGCCTACGGCCACCACCGCCGCCAGAACCATCGTGGATATCGCTTTTTTCATCTCGTTCTCCTTTTTCCGGGCTCCCTCTCTCGGGGCACCCGTCCCGTTAGAATTTCACTTCGAAGGTGCCGTAGATGTCGTGCGCGTACTTGACCGGGGTCAGCATCATCATGTCGGAGGCGCTGATCGAGGAGATCTTGACCGGTGCCCCGACCCAGTTGTTGCTCCCGGTGTACTCGAAGTCGTAGTACTGGTAGCCGATCCTGAAGAAGGCCTTGGAGAGGTAGGAGGAGACAGCCTTCATGCTAAGCCCCTGGATCAGGTAGGCCTCGTAGACGTTGCCGCGGGTACCCAGTTTGGAGGTCCAGATGTCGTCGGCGGCGGGGGCGAAGGTGATCCAGTTCTTGGAGCCGTGGTTGTACTCGAAGCCGAGCTTGGTGTCGGTCGGGGTGTAGTCGTAACGGGCGCCCAGGTAGGCGGCCCAGCCGGTCTTGTCGTTGGGTGCCTCGGGGCGGAAGAACTGGCCGGTCATGAGCCCCTGGAACCCGGCGCCCGCGGAGACGTTGCTGTTGGGGTGGGTGACGCTCAGGCCGGCGTCGCCGAAGAAGTTGAGCTTGCCGGGGCCGATGTCCTTCAGGGTGCTCATGGCGCCTGCGCCGTACCAGTCGATGGAGCCCAGGTTGACGGTGGGGGCGGTGTCGCCGAAGGCGGTGTTCTTCATGACCGGGAAGTCGAAGATGTCGAAGCCGCGGTTCCACTGCAGCCAGACCCGCAGGGGATCGGTGTCGACCGGGACCACCGCCACGCCGAGCATGTCGGTGTCGTTCAGGCTGTTGCCCGGGTTCTCGAACCCGCTCTCGAAGCCGCGACCGTAGCAGACCTTGGCGTAGGCGCCCGGGAGCGCCTCGATGTCCGGCGCCCAGCCGATGGTCATGCCGTCGAAGGCGTAGTCGACGAGGAGCGCGGGGGTGCCGCCGTTACCGGGGCGCTCGTCGTTGGTGCGGAGGTTACCGGGGGCTCCCCCGGTGGAGGGGCGACGGCCGACCGAGAACCAGACCGGCTGGTCGGCGATGTTGGACCAGGTCGCGTAGGCGCGGTCGACGTTCAAAAAGCTCGAGGAGGGGACGTGCCCGAGCGTCCCGTCGAAGACGCCGGTCCGGTCGGCGAAGAACGGCGTGGAGCCCGCGTTGGTGACCGAAGAGTCGTCCTGGGAGCCGAAGGCCTTGTAGGCGAGGAGCCGGACGTTGACGGTGACGTCCTTGGTCGCCTTGGCGTGGATGTTGAGCCCGAGCCGGTTGGTGTAGAGGGTGTCGTTGTTGGGCTTGTAGGCGGGGACGACCTGGGCGAAGTTCTGGAGCGCCCCGAGCATCGCCTGGTTGTTCCCCAGGAAGGCGTTGGCCGCCTGGTAGGTGGTGGCCCCCCTCATCTGGGTCGCGAAGTTCTGGAAGGCGGCGACCTGCGGCCCGAAACCGGCCGGATCGTTGAGAAAGCCGCTGTTCATCTGGCTCTGGGCGAAGGAAAAGGTCTGGTTCACGTCGGTGTAGGGGGTGGTGGCCCCCCGCAGGCTGTCGATCCGGAAGCGGTAGTCGCCGCTCACCGACAGCCACCGGCTGAGCGATTTCTCCTCCAGCCGTTGCACCTTCCTGGTCAGATCCTCGACCTTGGTCTGCAGCGCCTGATCGTCGGCCAGGGCTGCGGCGGGGACGGCCAGCGCCACTACCAGCGCCCCCAACAAGAGTTTCCCTACGGTGTTCCTTTCCATGTCTCTTTCTCTCCCTCTTTCTCACTGCTGGATGACCGCGCCGGCCGGCCCAACCCGAAGGGACGGCAGCCGCGGGGTGTTGGTAGCGGTGGCCTCAGCTTCCCGAGGCCGGATGATTCCCGGATCCCTCTCCGAGCCCGTGCTTCTTCATCCGGTAGCGGAGCGTGTCCCGGCTGGTCTTCAAAAGCCTCGCCGCTCTCGTCTGGTTCCCCTCGCTCATGGCGAGCGCCCTCTGGATCATGAGCTTTTCCAGCTCGTCGAGGGCGATGCCGGAGGGGGGGAGCTCGATGGTTTCCCCGGCCGGCCGCTCCCCGCTTACCCCCTTCCGCTCCATCGGGCGGGAGCCCTTAACCCCCCTGATCTCGGCCGGGAGCTGGTCGGGGGGGAGGACGTTCCCCGGCTCCAGCATCATCAGCCGCTCGATGGCGTTACGGAGCTCGCGGACGTTGCCGGGCCAGTGGTAGCCGGCCAGGCAGGCGAGGGTGGCGGGCGAGAGCGCGGCGACCTTCCTGCCGTACTCCGCGTTGAGCGATTCGATCATGTACTGCACGAGCGGCTCGATGTCCTCCGCCCGCTCGCGAAGCGGGGGGAGCTCTATGTGCATCACGTTCAGGCGGAAGAAGAGGTCGCCGCGGAACTTCCCTTGCGCCACCATCTTCGGGAGGTCCTGGTGGGTGGCGGCCACGATGCGGACGTCCGCCTCCACGTCCTCGCGCCCGCCGAGCCTCCTGAAGCGGCGGTTCTCGATGGCCTTCAGGACCTTGGCCTGCATGGGTAAGGGCATGTCCCCGATCTCGTCGAGAAAGAGGGTCCCCCCGTGCGCCGCCTCGAAGAGCCCCTTGTGCAGCCGGGAGGCGTCGGTGAAGGCGCCCCTCTCGTGGCCGAAGAGCTCGTTTTCCAGAAGGTTCTCGGGAATCGAGGCGCAGTTCACCTCCACGAAGGGGGCGCCCGCCCGGCCGCTGTGGCTGTGGATCGCCCTGGCCACCAGTTCCTTGCCGGTGCCGCTCTCCCCGGTGATGAGCACCGTCTTGGCGTCGGCATCCGCGGCGGCCTTGATCAGCTTGAAGACGCCGATCATCTTGGGGGAGTTGCCTATCATCTTCCCGTGCCCTACGCTCCTGCGAAGCTCCGGCGCGCTTTTTTCCTCCCCGGCCTCCCTCTTTTCCAGGGTCCGCCGCACCACCTGCCTGACCAGTTCCAGGTCGAAGGGCTTGCCGAAGAAATCCTCCGCCCCGTCCTTGAGCGCCTGCAAGGCGCAGTCGGCGCTCGCGTGGGCTGTCATCATGATCACCCGGGTCTCCCCGTTTATCCCCTTGACCCGCCTGAGGAGCTCGAGCCCGTCCATGTCGGGGAGGGAGATGTCGAGCATGACCAGCTGCGGCCGGAAGCGCTCGAGCTTCACGAGCGCCTCGGCGCCGGTCAGGGCACTCTCCACCTCGAACCCTTCCCGGCCGAGCAGCGAGGCGAGCGACGAGGCGATCAGCCTCTCGTCATCGACAATCAGAATGCGGTCCTTACCCACGGTCGTCCTTCCTGGTTGATACTGCGGGGGAGAGTCGCCCCTCCCCCGCCTAAACCGGCTGCTCCGCATCTGCCGCATCAGTGGGGGGCGATGAAGGCGTAGGTCATCATGCAAAGGAGCGCAATGCCGGTGAAAAGGGCCAGGAAGCCGAAGGCCTTGAAGAAGAAGTCGTAGAGGGGACCGCTGGATTTCTCCGCCTTGAAGCGCTCGGTGATCCCCTCCTCTTCGTACCGTTTCCACTGGTCGCCGCGCTCCTCGATGAACTCGTGCTTGGACATCTGGCCGTTGAAGATGACGAAGTCCATCGGGAATTTCTCGGGGCGCCCGTGGGTGTTGAAGAAATGGACGGTGAAGATGAAGCCGGTGGCCAAAAGCGCCTCGTCGGAGTGGACGATGGTGGCCACGTTAAAGGCCCAGCCGGGGAGGAAGCTCCCGAAGAACTGCGGGAACCAGAGCATGAGGCCGGAGCCGCCGATGGCGAACATCCCCCAGAAGACCGCGATGAAGTCGAACTTCTCCCAGTAGGTCCACCGCTCGAAGGTGGGTTTCGGGCCGCGGAAGAGGAACCAGCGGACCATGCCGGTCACGTCTTTGAGGTCGCGCAGGTTCGGGCAGAGGGAGTCGGGGCCGAACAGCCGCTGGAGGAAGTTCCCGGGGAGGTCCTTGCGGAAGAAGAGGAAGTGGATGGACATGGCCAGCGCGGAGCCGAAGTAGACCATGGTGATGCCGGCGCAGATCCGGTGGATGAGCCCCGCGTTGGCGCTCCCGCCGTAGAAGTACATGAGCATCTTGGCCCAATCCTGGCTGCTGAATTTGAGCGGGAGCCCGGTCATGGCGAGGCCTAAGAAGCTCGTGATGACCAAAAGGTGGAGGAAGATGTGGCGCCTTGAGAAGCGGCGGTACTGCTTATGCCCGTCGTGCACCGCGTGAAGGAGCTCCCCGCTCTCCAGGGCCGCCTGCTTCTCGCGGTTCTCGATGAAGCCGCGGCAAAGCCACAGGAGGGTATGGAGCCAGAAGACGGCGAAGGTGGAGACCAAAAGCCCGGTCATGCCGATGAAGGTCCAGTAGAGGACCGGGTACTTGTCGCGGTCGGTATGCTCGCCGTGGGGGTAGTACTGGGTGAAGAGGAAGGTCGCCTTGCTGTGGCACTTGCGGCAGGTGTCCACCAGGTTCTTCGGATTGACGGTGGAGCGGGGATCCCTTCCCGGGAGGACGGCGTGGGCGGTGTGGCAGTCGGTGCAGCCCGCCACCCGCTCGGGATACCCCAGGCGGTAGTTCTTGCCGTGGTAGCTCTCCATGTAGGTCTCGACCGCCACGTTGAAGACGCCGTTACGCTCCATCATCTTGCGGTCGCTGTGGCAGCGGAGGCAGACCTTGGTGTGGAACTCGCTGTTGTTGCTGCGGCCGTTTCTGGCGGTCACCGCCTTTATCTCGTGCAGGTTGTGGCAGTCGTTGCAGGCCGCCGAGTCCTGGTTGCCGGAGGCCACCGCCATGCCGTGCACGGACTGCCGGTAGACGGACTCCTTGTCGTGGCACTGGATGCACTTGGCCACCACCGCCCGCTTGTCCTTTTTCCAGTAGGTGTGGGTGTGGATGTCGGTGTGGCAGGAGGCGCAGCCGATGTCGTGCATCATGTGGACGCTCGCGTAGTGCTCGGCGGCCTCCTTCTTGTGGCAGCGTGCGCACTGCACCTTGCCGACCTTGATCTCCCCCCTCATGTGCCGGGCCAGGTCGGTGATCTCGACGTGGCAGCTGTTGCAGGCGTTCTTGCCGTGCACGGAGGCCGCAAAGCGCGAGGCCTCGATCTTGTCGCCGTGGCACCCGAGGCAGGTTGCGGGGTCGATGGCCATCCCCTGCTGGGCCCGGGCCGGGGTGGATACCGCCAGCGATACCGCGATAATCATTGCAATGTAGATGAAACGCACACTTCTCTCCTGTTGCCGTTATTGGGCGCCCGGGGCGCTTTTTACCCGCCGGCGGGCGCACTGCTGCCGTCGATTGCTGCCGCAAGGGCGGCCGGCCCCCCCTCCCGTGCCACGGAGGGAGGAGGCTCGGGGGGAGGGGAGGCCGGCCACGATGTTTAAGTAAGTTTGGTTACCGGTTCTTGGGGGCGAGCAGGTGGTAGGAGATGGCGCCGATACCGGGGAGGAGAAGGGTCAATGCCGACCACCTGAGTTTCTTGGGCTTTTCCAGGGTCTCGTTGAGCGAGATTTCGTAGAGGGTGTAGTAGGTGGCGAAGAAGAGGAAGATGACGAAGAGGACGCCGCAGGCCAACATGAGTCCGAACTTGATGTTCTCCAGTTGATGCATCTTGCTAACTCCTTTGTGTGAAACACCTTATTGGTAACCGTTTGCTCCTCGTTCATCACGCCGTAATCGTCGGTTTACCCATGCCTTACCTCCCGTTTTCGACGCCGGATGTTACGGCCGGGTAACACAGTCTGGTCGTGCGTAACATTGCGTCGCATATAATGAAACCGGCACTCTTTTTTTCTTGACCTCGGCAATGGATTTAAATATATATTTTTTTGAATGTAAAACGAATATTTCTCATGGCTGGATGCGCAAAACGCATAAGAAGAGGATGTTCAGGAATATGGACTCATTAAACTTGCGGAGTTTGATCGAAGTAGTCAGGACGGGAAGCTTCTCCAAGGCGGCCGAAAACCTCTTCGTCACCCAGTCAGCCATCTCCCGGAGGATCAAGTGCATCGAGGAGGAGTGCGGTCATCCGCTGCTCGATAGGTCGGGGCCGACCATCAAGCCGACGGCGGCGGGAAAGCTCTTCATGCGGGAGGCGGAAAAGATATTGAGCCTCGAGGAGAGCATCCTGCACCGGCTGGACACCCTGGAGCAGGAGCCCCCCGTCTCCTTTGCCTGCACCCATCCTTTCGGCATCGCCTACCTCCCGGACGTCCTCAAGCGTTACATGGCCAGATACCCCAGCCTCAAAAACCTGAAGATCACCTTCAAGCCGCCGCACATCGCGCTGGACGGCCTGCGGGAAGGGATCTTCGACTTCATCGTGATCGAACACTGGGAGTTGCTGGACCTCTCCGCGTACGCGACCTGGCCGCTGCCGGAGGGGGAGATGGTCTTCGTGAGCTCACCCAAGCTGGGGCTGCCGGCGGGGACGGTGACCATCGACCAGCTGGTGAAACAGCGGCTGTACCGCAGAAGGGAGGACTGCTGCTCCTGGAAACACCTGGCGATGAGCATGCAGGTCGCCGGCCACGACGTGGGCGAGTTCACCGATACGGTGATCTACGACGACCTTCACGTGATAGTGCAGTCGATTGTGAATGGGGACGGGATTGCGCTGATCTGCAGGGAGCTCGTTCAGTCGCAGATTGAGGCGGGTGTGCTCTGCGAGCACCGGGTGGAGGGATTGGAGCATCGCCGGAAAAGGACGCTGGTCATGAACCGGCAGGCGTCTCTCACCCCACCCGTCAAGTTCCTCATTTCGGCCATCTTCGCCTCCTTCGGCGTCGAGGCTCCGGAGCTGTGAATAGGGGGCGCTGACGCCAAGTTAGGCGACGGCGTTCATGTTCACAATTTCACTGGGGCCAGCGGTAGAAGGCCGTTATCGACGTCGGGTATCTCTTCATCGCATGGTTGCCAGGTCGCGAGAAGGGCAAGCAAGGATTTCGTTCTGGCTGGCTCGATGATCAGTCGATCTCCTTCTTTGCGGATGATGGCTTCGTAACCTGGTAATTCGAACTCTTTCGGGATTCGCAGTGCCTGATATCTCCCGTTTTTAAAGAGCCTCACGTGTGCTTTAGCGATCACCTCTCCTCCTTCCTGTTGGCCTTCGCCAAGGCATAGGCTAACTCCGCCTAGCCCCGCTGTCCACTTTTCCTTCAGAGTCTAGACAAAAGGGGTGGCGCTTTGTTCGCGGCGGCCTCAGTTGACCTGGATGGAAAGGCTTTTGCTGGCGGTCTGGGCGGGGGTGGAGGAATCGGTGACCTGCACGGTGAAGGTGGAGGTGCCGGCGGTGGTCGGCGTTCCCGAGATCACGCCGGAGCTTAGGTTGAGTCCCGCCGGAAGCGTGCCGGTCGGGATGGACCAGCTGTAGGGGGAGGTGCCGCCGGTCGCCGTCAGCGTCTGGCTGTAGGCGGTCCCTACCGTCCCCGCCGGGAGGGTGCTGGTGGAGACGGCGAGCGAAGAGGCCGTGGTCGTGTTCTGCGGAAACCAGTCCACTCCGCATCCGGCCAGGATGAATAGGGTCAAAAGGGCAAAGAGTAACTGCTTCACGTCTCCCTCCATTATTTTCAAGATTTCAAGATTCTAACACATGGCAGTGCTCTACGAGTCACTCCGCGCCTCTTTTTGGTTCCCTCCATCCAGTCACATCCCCACGCTTGGCGCTTTTCATAGCTCTTTCATCGCCGCTTCATACTGGGTTCACCTTCCTGTCCTATCTGTATCGGCACGATCACTGCCGACGAGGGGCTGCGCATGCGGCATAACAACAGTTGAGGCATCGGGGGGGGGGAATTCTTCCCTCACCCGGCCTTCGGCCCCCCTCTCCCCTAAAGGGGCGAGGGTATATCTTCGCGCTCTCCCCCCATGTGGCAGTGGGGTTATAATGAGAAGAGAAAACCAGGCCCCGCGCGAGAGGGGGAAAGGAGATACAGGATGTTAGTCATAACGGGAGCAACCGGCAATATTGGGAAAAAGGCCACCGCTCTTTTGCTGGAACGCGGGGAGCGGGTGCGCGTGATCGGCAGGGACAGGACGAAGCTGCAACATCTGGTGGAGATAGGGGCCGAAGCGGCGATGGGGGACTTGAAGGACCTGCAGTTTGTCACCGATGCCTTCAAGGGGGCCAAGGCGGCCTTTGCCATGATCCCGCCGCCACCCTTTTCGATAGCGAATTTCCGCAGCCATCAGCGAGAGGTCGGGGAAACCATTGCCTCCGCTCTGAGCGCCGCCAAGGTGGGGTACGTGGTCAACCTGAGCAGCCAGGGGGCGGAGCTGACCTCCGGAACCGGCCCGGTGGTGGGGCTGCACGAGCAGGAGGAGCGGCTGAACCGGCTGGACCTGAACGTCCTCCATCTCCGCCCGACCTACTTCATGGAGAACCTCATGGTCTCCATCCCGTTCATCCGTGAGCACGGCATAGCCGGCTCGGCGGTCCGGGGGGATATCAAGCTGGCCATGATCGCCACCAGGGACATCGCGGAAAAGGTGGCCAACCATCTGGCGACCCTGGACTTCCACGGGAAAGAGGTACGGGATCTCCTCGGGGAGCGGGATCTTACGCTGCAAGAGGCCTTCACGGCGATCGGCCGCCAGATCGGCATCCCCGATCTCAAATACGTGCAGTTCAACCCCGATGAGGCGTTCAAGGGGATGACCCTGTCCGGGTTCAGCTCCGACACCGCCCGGCTCTTCATCGAGATGAGCAAGGCGCTCAACGAGGGGCTCTTCGGCGTCAACCGGCCGCGTAACGCCGCCAATACGACACCGACTTCGATAGAGGAGTTTGCCAAGACCTTCGCGGCGGTGTACCAGGGGGCGGTGCATATGCATGCGGAGTGATTTAAAGGCATGGAACGCGGATGACGCGGATTGAGCGGATCAACGCGGATAATGCAAAAGCATTTTAGGGTAAAGCCTGGAACCCAAGTCAAAAGCAATGGAACGCGGATGACGCGGATGTCCTCGCCCCCATCGGGGGAGAGGGGCGGGGGGGAGGGAGGTTCTAAAATCTTCCCTCACCCGGCCTTCGGCCACCCTCTCCCGGAGGGAGAGGGAATAACTATACAAGGGGTTGATTTAAGGAGGGCTTCGGCCTGAAGGGGGGAGGGTTACGCTTTTCCTTCCTGACGCCGGGCGTACTGGCCTGGGGAACTTCCCAGCTCTTTGCGGAACATCTCGATGAAGGCGCTCAGGCTCTGGTAGCCGAGATCGTAGGCGACGGCGGTGACTTGGTCGCCATCCCCCAGCCTTTTCACCGCTTCCTGCAACAATAGCCTCTTCCTCCAGGTGCCGAAGGTGAGACCGGTCTCCGCCTGGAAAAGCCGCGCGAGGGTCCGGCCGCTCGCCCCCGCCTCCCGCCCCCACGACTCCAGGTCGCGATCGTTCCCCGGATCGGCCAGCAACTGCTTTGTCACCCGCAAGGCCCGCTCGTCCCTCGGCATCGGGAGATGCAGCGGGGTCGTCTCCGCCTGCCGCAACTCGTCCAGAAGGACCTGCATCAACCGCCATCCCGCACTCTCGGGAAGATAATCCTCGCCGATCTCCACCGCCTTCAGCACCAGCTCCCGCAAAAGCGGCGTCACCTTAAGTACCGTGCAGATCTCCGGCAGTCCCTTGACCGCGCTCGGATCGACGAAGAGGTTCCGCAGGGAGACGGCGCAGGGGAAATAGACCTCGTGCTCCTGGTTGGGAGGGACCCAGACCGCCTGGGAGGGGGGCACGACCCAGATGTCGCGGCCGCAGATGACACGCATCACCCCGCTGCTGGCGAAGATCAGCTGGCCGCGGGGATGACTGTGGACGGCTGCGCAGCCGACCTCGCGGGCCATCATCTTCTGCGGGCTCACTTCGATGGCCAGCGGGATGACCGGCAACTTCTCATCCAGCCGGAAGCCAAGTTCAATAGGGGGGATTCTTGTCAGTTTCGAGACAGTCATTGTCACACTATAGATAGACTGCCACGCCGAAGCAAGCTATAGTTCGTTCTCAAATCCAGCCCGGAAGGAGTCCAAAGATGAGTCGCAGCCATCTGCAAGAGATCGTTTCCCAGTTTTCCCAACAGGCAATTCCCTTCGCCCGGGTACCGGGCCACTTGGACGCCATGGAGCTCCTGGTCGAGCTTGCCCGGCCGGTGAAGGACGACCTCGTGCTGGATGTCGCCTGCGGGCCGGGGCTCGTGGCCTGCGAGTTCGCCCGCCATGCCGGGCACGTGACCGGCCTCGACATCACCCCCGCCATGCTCGAGCAGGCCGCCAGGCGCCAGCAGGAACTGGGCCTTGCCAACCTCACCTGGACGGAAGGGGACGTACTCCCGCTTCCCTTCGCCGACGGCACCTTTTCGCTGGTGATCACCCGCTACAGCTTTCACCACTTCCTGGAACCCGAGCGTGCGCTGGCGGAGATGATCCGGGTCTGCCGGCCGGGTGGGCGGGTGCTGGTGGCGGACGTCGCCATCGAACCTTCCAAGGCGCCGGCCTACGACCGGCTGGAGATCATGCGCGATCCCTCGCACACCCACGCGCTGACCACCGAGGAGTTCTCCGCGCTGATGCTCGCCTCGGGGCTCGAGGGGTGCCGGCAAGGGAGCTACCGCGTGGAGATCGAGCTGGAGGCCCAGTTGAAGGCGTCCTTCCCCAAGCCGGGGGACAAGGAACGGCTGCGGGAGATGATCACCGCCGACGTCGGCGTCGACAGCTTCGGCATCGCCCCCCGCCGGGCCGGCGACTCCGTCGTCTACAGCGTTCCCATCGGCGTCTTCGTCGGGAGAAAGGGGATGCGGCCGTGACGGATTATGGAAATGCAGGGAAGCACCGGTAGCGGGGAGGGGAGCGGCAACAGGGCAGAAAAGCGAGCGTTTTCTAACGTGAGGGGGCGGTCTTGAGCTTGATGTGGACGCGGCAAAATGATACTGTCTACAATTCCCGCTCCCGCCCTTTTTATCTCTTAAGCCGGCATCCCGCCTGGCCCTGTTAGTATCGGAGAAGGCATGTGCAGTTGTAACGAGTCATCCAGTGTCCTGGATGCTTTTCCGGAAAAGAAACTGGAACTCGAAGCATACATCGACGGCTTCGGGTCGATGGCGGAACTGAGGAAAAGCCGCTCCAACCTGATCTCCACCCTCCATAAGGCGCAGGCGCTTTTCGGCTACCTGCCGCAGGAAGTCCAGCTCTTCATCGCCGGCAAGTTCAGACTGCAGCTCTCCGATGTCTACGGCGTCGTCAGTTTCTACTCATTCTTCGTGGTCCAGCCGCCGGGAAAATTCAGGATCAATGTCTGCACCGGGACGGCCTGCTTCGTCAAGGGGGCCGATCGCGTGCTGCGGGAATTCGAGAACGTGCTCGGTATCTCCCACGGGGAAACCCGCGAGGACCGGGCGTTTTCCCTCGGCGCCCTGCGCTGTGTCGGCGCCTGCAGCCTGGCGCCGGTGGTCATGGTGAACGACCGGGTGTACGGCAACGTGACCCCCGAGATGGTGCGCGGCATCGTCGAGGGGTGCGCCGGTTTGACGGAGGGCTCCGATGCGGATCGCTAGCGCGGAAAGCCTCCGGATGCTGGCCGGGGATCTGAAGTCCCAAAAGGAAAAGCGGGACGGCCTCGCCGTCCTCGTGTCGATGGGGACCTGCGGGCTCGCGGCGGGAGGGAAAGCGGTCTACGACGCGCTCCGGGCGGAGGCGGAAAAGCTCGGGCTCGCGGCGTCGGTGGAGATCGTGGAAACCGGCTGCATGGGGCTATGCCACAGCGAGCCGACGGTGGAGCTGGTGGAGCGCCCGACGGGGCGGACGCTGATCTACGGCCACGTCACCCCCGAGAACGCCGCGGACATTCTCACCGCCGGCATGGCCGGAAGCGGCGAGGTCGCCACCCTCGACCGCTCGTGGTACGTGCCGGAGGACGAAGATGATTTCCCCGGCTGCCACCAGACCCGCATCGTGCTCCGCAACAGCGGGCGGATCAACCCGTCCAAGATCGAAGACTACCTGGCGCACTCCGGCTACCAGGCGCTCTCCCGGGTGCTGACCGCCATGACGCCGGACGAGGTGATCGACCTGGTCGAGGCCTCGGGGCTGCGCGGGCGCGGCGGGGGAGGGTTCCCGACCGGGAAGAAGTGGCGCTTCGCCGCGGGGGTGGAGAGCGACGACAAATACGTGATCTGCAACGCCGACGAGGGGGACCCGGGCGCCTTCATGGACCGGGCCATCCTGGAAGGGGACCCGCATGCCGTGCTGGAGGCGATGGCGATCACCGGCTACGCGATCGGCGCCCGGCACGGCATCATCTACATCCGGGCCGAGTACCCGCTGGCCATCGAACGGCTGGAGACCGCGCTCAAGCAGGCGCGGGAGGCCGGACTGATCGGTGCCGGCATCCTTGCTACCGGCTTTTCCTTCGACATCGAGATCAAGTACGGCGCCGGCGCCTTCGTCTGCGGGGAGGAGACCGCCCTCATCCAGTCCGTCGAGGGGATGCGCGGCATGCCGACCTACAAGCCTCCCTTCCCGGCCATCGCGGGGCTCTGGGGGAAGCCGACCATCGTCAACAACGTCGAGACCCTCGCCAACATCTGCCCGATCATCAGAAAGGGCGCCCGGTGGTTCAGGAGCATCGGGACGGAGAACTCCCCCGGGACCAAGGTCTTCGCCCTGGCCGGTAAGGTGAACCGGGTGGGACTGGTCGAGGTGCCGATGGGGACCACCCTGCGGCAGGTGGTCTTCGAGATGGGGGGCGGCATCGTCGGGGGGAAGGCGTTCAAGGCGGTCCAGACCGGCGGCCCTTCCGGCGGCTGCCTTACCGATAAGAACCTGGACCTTCCGATCGATTACGACACCCTGAAGGCGAAGGGGTCGATGATGGGTTCCGGCGGCATGATCGTCATGGACGAGGACGACTGCATGGTGGACGTCGCCAAGTTCTTCCTCGACTTCACCATGGAGGAGTCGTGCGGCAAGTGCATGCCGTGCCGCATCGGGAGCAAGCAGCTCTTCATGGTGCTCGACCGGATCTCCAAGGGTAACGGCGTGGAAGGGGACGTCGAGACGATCAGGACCATCGCCCAGGCGATGACCACCGCTTCGCTGTGCGCCCTGGGGCAGACGGCTCCCAACCCGGTGCTCTCCACCCTGCGCCACTTCCCCGAGGAGTACCGGGCCCACATCGTCGAGAAGCGCTGCCCGGCCAAGCGCTGCAGCGAGCTCCTCACCTACACGATCGACGCGGAGCGCTGCATCGGCTGCACGCTCTGCAGCAGGAGCTGCCCGGTGAAGTGCATCTCCGGCAAGGTGAAGGCGCCCCACCGGATCGACGAGAGGGATTGCCTCCGCTGCGGGGAGTGCCTGCGGGCGTGCAAGTTCGAGGCGGTGGTGGTGCGTTGATTTTTCGCTCCCCTCGCCCCTTTAAAATCTGCCCTCACCCGGCCTTCGGCCACCCTCTCCCCCAAGGGGGGCGAGGGTATAGGGAGACGGGCCTTCGGCCACCCTCTCCCCCAGGGGGGGCGAGGGGATAGGGAAAGAGGGCTTCGGCCACATTTGGGCCTAGGGACGAGGATAAATTGAGAGGGCCTTCGGCCACGTTTTGGCCTACGGGCGAGAGGAAAAGAAGAGAGTTTTATGGGCAAGCGTAAGGCGATTTCATTTGTCATAGACGGTAAGGACCTGGCGGCCAAGGCGGGGGAAACCATCCTGGAGGCGGCGCTGCGCCACGATATCGATATCCCCAACCTCTGCCGGTACAAGAGGATCTCGCACACCGCTTCCTGCCGCCTCTGCATCGTCAAGGTGAAGGGGAGGCCGGGGACGGTGACCTCCTGCACCACGGAGGTCGAAGAGGGGATGGAGATCATCGCCTTCGACGACGAGCTGGAAACGGTCCGGCGCACCGTCCTCGACATGGCGCTTTCCAACCATAACGACGACTGCGTCAGCTGCGTCCAGGACGGGAGCTGCCAGCTCCAGGACCTGGCCTTCCGCTACAGCCTCGGGCGCCACGAGAGAAAGCTCCCCCCCATCTGGCAGGAGATCGACAAGACTTCCGACTACAGCTCGCCGGTGCTCGACTTCGAGGCCTCCAAGTGCATCGAATGCGCCCGCTGCCTGCGCGCCTGCTACGAGCTCCAGGGGAAAGGGGTGATCGGCTTCGTAAACCGGGGGATCAAGACCACGGTCGGGACCGGCTATAAGGACTGGGCCTCCTCCAACTGCGACGGCTGCGGGCAGTGCATCCAGATCTGCCCGGTGGGTGCCCTCACCGCCAAGCAGGTCTACGGCGACCGCAAGCGGATCCGGGAGAAGGATATCGAGCGGACGGTGCAGACTACCTGCCCGTACTGCGGGGTCGGCTGCCAGCTGGACGTGGCGGTCCGCAAGAACCACATCATCAGGGTGACCGGCGCCGAGGACGCCCTTCCCAACCACGGCAAGACCTGCGTCAAGGGGCGCTTCGGGCTCGACTTCGTGAACCATCCGGCGAGGCTCAGATGGCCGCTCATCAAGCGGGAGGGGAGCTTCGTCG
Organism: Geomonas sp. Red276; assembly: GCF_054784495.1. Taxonomy (NCBI): domain Bacteria; kingdom Pseudomonadati; phylum Thermodesulfobacteriota; class Desulfuromonadia; order Geobacterales; family Geobacteraceae; genus Geomonas; species Geomonas sp. Red276. The sequence goes on along the minus strand of NZ_BLXW01000039.1, from coordinate 12,061 downwards.
AGGTCGGCTGGGACGAGGCGATCGCCTACACCGCGAAGAGGTTTTCGGAGATCAAGGACGAGCACGGTCCCGATGCCATCGCCGGCCTTTCCTCGGCGCGCTGCACCAACGAGGAGAACTTCGTCTTCCAGAAGTTCATCCGGGGCGTGGTGGGGACCAACAACGTCGACCACTGCGCCCGGCTGTGCCACGCCTCGACCGTGGCGGGGCTCGCCGAGACGCTCGGCTCCGGCGCGATGACCAACTCGATCGCCGAGCTGGAACACGCCGACGTCATCCTGGTCACCGGTTCCAACACCACCGAGACCCACCCGGTGATCGCCGCCGAGATCAAGCGGGCGGTCCTCTTCAACGGGGCGAAGCTCATCGTGGTCGACCCGCGCCGGATCGACCTGGTGCAGCACGCGACCCTCTGGCTCAGGCAAAAAAGCGGCACCGACGTCGCCTGGCTCAACGGCATCGCCCACGCCATCCTGGCCCAGGGGCTCCAAAACGACGCCTTCATCGCCGAAAAGACGGAGAACTTCGAGGCGCTGAAGGAGCTCTTGAGCCGGTACACGCCGCAGGAGGTGGAACGGATCTCGGGGATCCCGGCCGGCCAGATCATGGAGGCGGGGAGAATCTACGGCAGCGCGAAGAAAGGGAGCATCGTCTACGCGATGGGGATCACCCAGCACGCGACCGGGACCGACAACGTGAGGGCACTCGCCAACCTGGCGCTTTTGACCGGCAACATCGGCCGGGAGAGCACCGGCCTCAACCCCTTGCGCGGACAGAACAACGTCCAGGGGGCCTGCGACATGGGGGCTCTCCCGGACGTCTTCCCGGGGTACCAGAAGGTGGCCGATCCGGCAGTCCGGCAGAAGTTCGCCGGGGCCTGGAAGGTGGAGCTTTCGGAGCGCCCCGGCATGACACTGACCGAGATCATGAGAGGGGCGAGTGCCGGCACCGTCAAGGGGCTCTACATCATGGGGGAGAACCCGGTGATCTCCGATCCCAACTCCAACCACATCCGGCAGGCGCTCGAGCGTATCGATTTCCTGGTCTGCCAGGACATCTTCATGACCGAGACCGCGCAGTTGGCCGACGTGGTGTTCCCGGCGGCCTCCTTCGCCGAAAAGGAAGGAAACTTCACCAACACCGAGCGGCGGGTCCTCCCGGTGCGGCGGGTGGTGGACGCTCCCGGGGAGGCGAAGGAGGACTGGGCGATACTGCAGATGCTCGCCCGGGCGATGGGGGCTTCGTGGGAGTACCGCTCGGCCAGCGACATCCTGGGGGAGATTAACCGGCTCACCCCGCTCTACGGCGGCATCACCCCGCTTAGGATCGAAAAGGGGGAGGTACTGCAGTGGCCCTGCCCGACTCCGGACCATCCGGGGACCAAATTCCTGCACCACGAGCGGTTCACCCGCGGCAAGGGGCTTTTCTCGGCGGTCGAGTACCGGGGGGCCAGGGAGCTTCCGGACGCCGCCTACCCCTTCGCGCTGATGACCGGCCGCATCCTGTACCACTATCACACCGGGAGCATGACCCGTAAGACCAAGGTGCTGCCGCAGTACGTCAAGGGGGGCTACGTCGAGATGGCTTCCGGGGACCTGCAGGAGCTGGGGGTGGAAAACGGCGACTTCGTGAAGGTTTCGTCGGTACGGGGGGAGATCCGGATCGCGGTGAAGGAGACCGACCGGGTGCGCAAGGGTGAGGTCTTCATCCCCTTCCACTTCGCGGAGGCGGCGGCCAACGTCTTAACCAACGACGCCATCGATCCGGTCGCCAAGATCCCCGAACTGAAGATCTGCGCGGTGCGGATCGAAAAGAGCTTCGTCTGCTATGGCGAGGATGAATGACTTCAACTACCTGCCCTCACCCGGCCTTCGGCCACCCTCTCCCGGGGGGAGAGGGCATAGCTGGTGAACCTTGACTAACAGCACAGTTGCTCTCCCTTGAAGGGGCGAGGGTATAAATGTCGGCCGCCCTTCGGGCATGCTCTCCTGGCTCGTTCCTGCTCTCCCCCCTTTGAAAAAGGGGGGCCGGGGGGGATTTGGCTTGGTCTGGCTGAACCAAATTCCCCTAAATCCCCTCTTTTCAAAGGGGGACTCTTATGGGCAGGTTTGTCGGGATCTTACCAGCTCCGGTACGGGCCGGAATCCATGTGGATGAAGCCCGCCTTCGGGTAGTAGCCGACGCCGCCCGGGGAGAGGTTGCGCGCCACCCGCCGCAGGTGGTCGAGACCGATGCCGGCGATGGCGAGGTCGATGGCCTTTCCTTTCATGTGGAAGCTGTGCTTGGCCACGCCGTGGGATTCGCTGCGCAGGTGGAGGTTGTAGGCGGGAGAGCGGTACCCCGAAATGACCTGGAATTCGTGCCCGCCCCCGAGCGCCAGGTCCAGCCGGTGCAGGTATTCGATGACCCGGAGGTCCATCTGGGTGGTTTCGTTGGTGATGGGGCAGCGCAGGGCCCAGTTGAGGGCCTTGAGCGCCTCGGAGTCGTAGATTCCCTGCTCGTTGCGGTAGGTCACGGTGAGCCGTTCGTCGCTTTTCAGGTTGTGCAGCGAGATCCTCGCCTCCGGCCGGGGGCGGCCGTCGAAGACCTTGGCGAGGGCGTTATGGGAACTGAACAACGTCGTCGCGAAGACGAGCGATGACTTGAGAAATCCTCTGCGGCAGGTGAGCCGATACATAAGCACCTCCCTTTCTTCCCTTTCCCCTCCTTTAGACGAAAATTCCCCATCCGCCCCTTGTATAGTCATTCCCTCTCCCTCCGGGAGAGGGCGGCCGCAGGCCGGGTGAGGGAATCTTTTAGAAACTCCCTCACCACTGCCCCTCGTCCCGGAGAAGGGGATGGGGCGGCTCAGTAGATGTAGACGCTGGTACCGACCGGTACCATATCGTAGAGCTTGGCGATGTCCTCGTTCACCACGCGGACGCAGCCGTGGCTGACCGCCCGCCCGATGGTCTCGGGCTGGTTGGTGCCGTGCAGGCCGTAGCCTCCGCCGAGCACCAGCCGATGGGTCCCCAGCACCTTGTCGAAGCGCCGCTGGTTGGTGTCCATCGGGGGAATCAGGATCCTGCCGTTGACCACGATGTACTTCGTTTCGGTCGCCTTCATGATCGTCCGGCTTCCGTCCGGGCGGCGGCGCACCACGTCTTTCCCCTCCACCCTGATCACCGATCCTCCGCTTCCGTGCAGCTCCCCGCCCCGGTTAAGGTGGAAAAGCCCCAGGTGTTTCTTGCGCGCCTGCTCGACGTAGAACCAGTCCGGCGGCACCCAGAGCGGGTTTACCTCTTTTCTCTCCACGGTGAGCTTCCCGCGCGGCGTCTCGAACTTCCAGATGCTCGCTCCCCCTTCCTTGATGAGGGTCTTCCCGCTGCCGGTGGCCACCCGGGTGGTCATGAGGAGCCGGTCACCATCCCGGTACCAGAGGCGCCGGTCCTGGATGCTGACCACCAGGTACGGGCGAGCCGGCGGGAGCTGGGCCGCCTCGGCCAGGAGCTTTTCGGAGAGGGCCAGGTCGTGGCGGGCGATCCCCAGCGCCTGGAGACGGCCGTCCAAGGCGAGCAGCGTCTCCTGTCGCTCGGCCCTGATCGAGGAGGTGAGGACCAGGATCGCCACCCCCAAGGCCGCCAGCAAGACGAGGATGGCAAGGTACCAGCCCGCTCCGCTGGCCAGGGAGCCTCCCAGGTGGGTGCCTGGTAACTGCTTGTATCTAAGCGTGTAGGTCTGCATATCAGTAGAAGTACACCCGCATCCCCGGGTGCAGGGTTTCCCTGATCGCTTCCAGGTCGGAGCGGGCCACCTGGATCGCGTTCGGGGGATACTGGCCGCCGGAAAGGGAGCCGTCTTCCGGCATTGGGTAGATCGCAACCCCTCCCTCAAGGAGGACCGGCAAGGGGTCGGCGCTTGCCGCCGCACCCTCGGGGCCGGTCGCCCCGTTGGGAAGTGGAGCGGCCGGTGCCGCAACGGTGACAATTCCTCCCGCCAGGATCCTGCGGCTGCGCCGGAGCGGCACCAGGAGCGACCCGTCCGGAGTGGCCGCCGTCAGGGCGGAGCCGAGCCGGACCGGCATCTCACGCAGCACGGCCCGGTCATGCTGCAGGTACATGACCCCCCTGGAGCAGTCGATGCTCAGGTGAGGCCCCCGGGCAAGCACCGCCTCACGGCGCCCAAGCAGCATCCGCCGCTCCGCCAGGTTCCGTTCCGCCTGCTCCATGCTCTCCACGCGAAGAAGGTCGGCCTGATCCATCGAGGCGAGCAGTTTCGGCTGTTCCCGCAGATACTGGAGATGCTTGGCAATCAGGATGAGATCGGCGAGGAGGAACAGGGCGATGGCAACGGTGTAGAGGACAGTTCTGCGCGGATAGTTCTCGTGGAGGTGGTGCCAACTTGGGGGGAACGTCTGGGAACGGCTGCTTGAGTGGGTGGGTCTTCCGGTCCTCATGGCCGGGCCCTCGTTCTTTAACTGATACTAACCGGCACCATCGATTGCTCTCATAGCGGAATTTCTGAAGACCACTGAGAGCTCACTTCCGATCATCTGACAATATTATAGCACCTTGATAAAGGCAGAGGCGAGAACAAGTAGTGACCGCCTCTGCGCTGTCTCACAAAACGGCCTTCTTTGTTCAGAAGGGAGCTGTCGGTGCGACCGAACGTGAGGGGAGATCGTAGGTCGCGTTGAGGTAGGAAACACGACACTTCCCGGCGGCCATGGCAATCATTGCGGGCCCCGGCAATCATTGCGGGCCCCGGCAATCGTTGCGTGGCCCCGGCAATCGTTGCGTTTCACGATGAAGCTGTTCAACGCAACCTACTCCTGTCTTGCAACCGGGCCACGAGGGGCGAAAGAATTCCGCCCCCGTTCAGGTATTGACCGGATTTTCGTGTATCATGTGAAAAGTATCATTATCAACTCCACAACATCCACAGTCATCACCATAGTGAGGAATCCTCAGCACCATCGGCAACACTGTCAGTCCGTCCTGCTTTTAGCTAACCCTGATCCCAGGTAGTGACACCGCCTGCGGCGTCAAAGGAGGACCAACCGTGCGTGAAGCTGCCACTCCCTGTGACCGTCTGCTGCCCCTGCTGATCCGTTACTGTCTGTCCCTCGCTGTCCTGGTTACCGTTTCCGGCTGCACCTTCGACCGCCCCCGCCGTCCTTATCCCGGCGATACACTCAAAGCTCCCATCGACAGCTGCACCAGTCGCTGCACGAAGGGGGAGGAAACTACCTGTGTCATAACCTGCCGCGGCGATTCCCCCGCCGAAGACCGTACCTTCGAGAGCTACAGCTCCAACCGGACCCTGCTGGCCAAGGGGAACTACCTGGTGGGATACGTCGAGTTCGACGACCAGGGGTGGTTCCAGGACAAGAGGCAGCGCAACGCGATCTTCGACGCCATCGCCGACGACCGCGAGCGGTACCGGCGGGAGACCGGCCGCGACCGGCAGTACCTGATTGCCGTTTTCGCCCACGGCTGGAAGCACAATGCCGACGGCGACGACGACAACGTGAAGGAATTCAACAAGCTCCTGGAACGCCTGGCCGTGCAGGAACAACTCCTCGCCCAACGTGAGAGGAGGGACGCCCGCAAGGTGGCCGGCATCTATCTCGCCTGGCGCGGCCTTTCCCTCAAGATTCCGGGCATCAACGAAATCACCTTCTGGAACCGGAAGAACGCCGGTGAGCGGGTCGGCGACCGTTCGGCGAAGCAGCTGTTGATGGAGATCAACAACCTGCGGGCCAACCTCAACGGGTGGCAGCAAAGCGACAAACTCGCGAGCAAACGCCAGACCCAGCTCATCCTGATCGGTCACAGCTTCGGCGGTCTCCTCATGTACCACGCCCTGCACGCCAGTCTCATCGATCGGGGGCTGGTCCTCGAGCGCCGGGACGACAACAGCTACCACTTCGATACCGCGAAGAGCTTCGGAGATTTCATTCTGCTGGTGAATCCGGCCTTCGAAGGGACCGCCTACGAACCTCTCTTCGAAGCGGGGAAATCGCGCTGCTTCCCTCCCAACGAGCGCCCGATCATGGTGGTGGTGACCTCCAAGAGCGACTGGGCGACCGGGGTGGCTTTCCCGTTGGGGAGGCTCTACACCCTGACCCAGACCGCACCGCACCCCGGGGAGAGGGCGGCCATCATGAACACGGTCGGACATCTCGACCGTTACAAGACCCATGACATCACCTACGACCCGTCCCACCAGCCGGCTCCCCTGGAGCGGACCTCGGGCCTCTCCATCACCACGGTCAGCCAGGTGCTGGAGAACCTGAAGGAGCTGGCCAAGGCGCCCGAGGCCCCCTGCAGGCTGCAGCGGTGGTATGACGGCGTCAGGCTCGATCCCACGCCGGTCTATACCGACCACCTTCCCTATCTCGTGATGTCGGCCGACCGCAGCCTGATCAAGGACCATGGCGACATCTGGAACGACCGCTTCATCCAGTTCGTCACCGCCTTCATTACCAAGGAGGTCCTAAGCAAGGAGGCGCAGCCGGCCCCGCAGGAAAATGAGGAGCGGAAAAAGGAGTCATCGAAGAAGCCCTTACCGGCCGTGTATCGCTTCTGGTTGGAGGACGGCAGGCACTGTCCCGAGGCGAATCCGGCGCAAAAGCCGCGGTGACGTTCGAGCCGGCGCCGGCCAACTCCGGCCGGTTTCCGCTCAGGAGGGTGTGACCCTATGAAAAAGAGCATGGAAGATCCCCCCATTAGCTACCAGGAGGTGGTCGATCAGGAGATCGATGCCATGATCGGTCATCCTTCGCCCGGAAGGCAGGCGGAGCTGCGGCGGCAAAAGAGGACCTCGCTGTCCGCCATCTGCCTGTCCGGCGGCGGCATTCGCAGCGCGACCTTCAACCTGGGGATACTGGAGGGGCTGGCGGAGAAGGGGCTATTGGACAAGTTCGACTACCTCTCGACGGTCTCCGGCGGGGGGTACATCGGCAGTTGGCTGAGCTCCTGGGTGGAGCGGGTGGAGAAGGCGCCTTCTTCGCAGCAGGCTCATGGCCCCGGAGAAGGGATCGGCAGGGTCGCCAAGAGCCTCACCGGTGCCTTCCCGGCCGGGCGTGAGATCCCGCAGGTGCGGTTTTTGCGCGACTACAGCAATTACCTGACGCCGCGGGTGGGGGTGCTCTCAACCGACACCTGGACCCTGGGAGCCATCTATCTGAGGAACCTGCTGATCAACTGGCTGATGCTCCTTCCTCTTTTCTTCGGCATCCTTTGCCTTCCCCGCCTTTACCTGGCGATCCTTCCTGGACGGCTCGACTCCTGTGCGTACTGGTACCTCGGGAGCGGTCTCATCCTGGGGGCGCTGGGCGTATTCTGTACCTGCGCGGATCTCCCCAGTTTCGCGGTAGCCTCCAATAAGCTGAGGACCTGGTGCCGCAAACTCTTTCTTCCCTTGCTCGGGATTTCCTCGGTCTTGCTGTCGATGTACTGGGCGGCGGCCTACCCCGACACCATGCTGCGCGCGTATCCCCTCTGGTGGTTCGTGGCCGGGGGCATCGGCATGTTCGGCAGCGGCTGGCTGCTGCGGGCCGTCTGCTATCTCTTTCCGTGGGGCAAGCCTCCGAACGACAGCAGCAAAAAGGTCGTTGCCTGGCGCGTTTTCCTCTCGACCCTGGTGGCCCTGCTGGCCGGCGCCCTGGGCGGGTGCCTTTGCTATTATGCCGGGATCGGCGTGCTCCCGCTCCTCCCCGATCCCGGTGCCGGTTGCGGAGCCCCCGTCGTTTACGCCACCTTGGCGGTTCCGCTCCTGATTGCCGTCTACCTGCTGGCGGGGGTGATCCACATCCTTCTTCTGAATTGCTGGACCGGCGACGATGACCGCGAATGGTGGGCGCGCTCCGGGGCCTTCCTGCTCATGGCGTTCCTTGGGTGGTTGGCGCTGTTTGTCCTGGTCATCTTCGGCCCCTGGCTGCTCAACGCCCAGAACGTGAACCACCTCTTGGCGACCTTCGGGATCTCCGGGGTCTCGGGCCTGGTGACCGCATTGCTGGGGAAGAGCCAGGCGACCCCTTCCCCGTTGAGGGGAACCGAGCAGAAGGAGAATCCTTTCGCCAAGTTCGGGCTGCACCTCGCGGCGCTGGTCTTCATCGTCCTGCTGGTGGTGGGACTTTCGTCGCTCGCTTCGCTGATCATCAACCCGGCCCCGGCCAAAAAACACCACACGCTTACCTTCTGCGAGCCGGTTCCCGAGGTCCCACCGTCCGGAAGCGCAGCTTCGCTCAGCCCGGCTCCGGTGGCGGCTCCGGCGGCCACGGCAACTCCGGCTCCGGCCACGGCCACGGCCACGGCAACTCCGGCCACGGCGGCTCCGGCTCCGGCGGCTCCGGCTCCGGCGGCTCCGGCTCCGGCAGCTCCGGCTCCGGCAGCTCCGGCTCAGGCGGCGCCAACTCCGGCTCAGGCGGCAGCTCCGGCGGCGAAAGGGCCTGGCGTTCAGCCGGCGAAAAGGGCACTGGGCCCCGACCCTCACCTGGCGTCATTCTGCAATCACTGGTCGCGTTTCCAGTTGTGTCTCTTGTTCCTGGGAACCCTGGCCTTCTCCTTTTTCGTCGGTTGGCTTACCAATCCCAACAAGTTCTCGCTGCACGCACTCTACCGGGCGCGCCTCATCCGGGCCTACCTGGGGGCGACCAGGAATCCGCAGACCGACCGCCGGAATCCCCACCCTTTCACCGGTTTCGATCCCGACGACAACGTCTTTCTGCACACCCTCTCCGCGCGCCCGTTCCACATCGTGAACATGGCGTGGAACGTGGTGCGGGGGAGGAAATTGGGGTGGCAGGAGCGGAAGGCGGTCTCCTTTACCGCCTCGAAGTTGCACTGCGGTAATGCCGACCAGGGATACCGGCCCAGCGAATTTTATGGGACGACCTACGGGTTGGGGCCGATATCGCTGGGGACCGCGATGGCAATTTCCGGGGCGGCCGCCAGTCCGAACATGGGGTATCACTCCTCGTCGCTGATCACCTTCGTGATGGCGTTTTTCAACGTGCGTCTGGGGTGGTGGCTCGGCAATCCGAAAAAGGAGAAGTGGAGAAAGAGCGGTCCGTCGATAGCGTTTTTGCCCATGCTGAAGGAGACCTTCGGGTTCACCAACACGGAGAGCACCTTCATCTACCTCTCCGATGGCGGTCATTTCGAGAACCTCGGCCTCTATGAGATGGTGAGGAGACGGTGCCGGTTCATTGTGGTGGGGGATGCTTCGTGCGACGCCAAGACCGGATTTGAGGACTTCGGCAACGCCGTGCGGAAGATCAGGGTGGACCTTGGGGCGGAGATCGATATCAAGCTGGAAAAGCTGAAGCCGGAAGAGGATAAGCTTGACGGGCTCAGGAAGTGCGACTGCCATTTTGCGGTCGGAACGATCAAGTATGCAGGCGACGATGAGGCATCAGCGAAGGAAGGGATCCTTCTCTATCTGAAACCCGCGCTCTGCAAGAAGATACCCGCCGACGTCTTCGAGTATGCCAACCAGAATCGGGAGTTCCCCCATGAGAGTACCGCCGACCAGTGGTTCAGCGAGTCGCAGTTCGAGAGCTACCGCAAACTGGGCTATCACAGCATCGAGCACCTGGTCGAGCTAGTTGGCACAAGCAGTTTCACCACCCTCGACCAATTTTTCGACCTGGTCACCAAGAAGCTCCGGGGAGACAAGGAGACAGTCTGAGGAAACGGGCCACGGAGACACGGAGAAAAATCTGAGAAGACGGGGCTTGGTTAAGTTTTCTCAGATTTCCTCCGTGGCTCCCCCGAAGGAGAAGTAGAACGTCGCGCCCTTCCCTATATCGCTTTCGCAGAAGATCTTGCCGCCGTGCCTAAGGATGATCCGCTTGACGGTTGCCAGCCCGATGCCGTGCCCCTCTACTCCATTGACGTTGGAGAGCCGATGGAAGGCATCGAAGACCCGCTCTGCCTGTCCCTGCTCCAATCCAATGCCATTGTCTTTGACATAGTAGTACATCTCGCCGTCGCGTTCCGCCTGACCGACCTCGATGACGGCCGGATCGGCGCCCTGCGAGTACTTCCACGCGTTCCCCAACAGGTTGTGCATCACCACCCGCGCCAGGTCCTGGTCCGCAGAGGTCCGGAGTCCTTCCGCTATCCGGAACTCCGCCTGCCGGTCCTGCTCCTGGAACTGCAGCTCCACGGCAATGTCATGGCTCATGCGGCTCAGATCTGCTTCGCAGCGAACGAGGTCTCCCCGTGTCACCCGCGAGAAATCGAGCAACGCCGAGATGAGTGTCGCCATGTTCTGCGCCGCTTCCATGATTGAACCGATGTAACTTTCCAGGGCCCTCGGCTCCCTGGCCTCGGGTATCTGCTGTATGAGCTGGCAGTACCCGCTCACCGCGGTCAACGGGCTCCGCAGGTCGTGGGACACCGTCGAACAGAACGCGTCCAGTTCCCGGTTGGCGGTCTCGAGCTCCTGCGTGCGGGAGAGCAGGTCGTCGTTGAGGGCGATAATCTTCTGCACCCCCGCGTCCCGCTCCCTGATGGCTCGACGCAGCCGCGAGCTGCCGAAGAAAATCCCCGCCACTCCGAGCCCCCATAGCGGCATGAAGCTGATCGCCACGAAGATGGAGTTCTGCCTGGCCACCGCCCAAAGCGGCTCGAGCGGTACGGCGATGCTGAGCCCTCCACGCACGTCCCCCACGTGGTATCCCTGCTTGGCGTGGCATTTGAGACACGCCTCCTCACACATCAGCGGCTTCATCAGCCGGAAGTAGGTGTGATCGCCCATCTTCTCGACGGTGCTTTTTTCCTGCTCCTTGGAAGTAAACGAGCTCAACGCCGACGCTTCCCAGGTGTCGGGCATGTTGTCGGGGCGGATGGGACGCAGGCTGGTCAGGTGCCCCTTGGTCCATGGCGAACCTGACGACATGTTGGAGATAAGGCGGGCCATGTAGGCGGGATTGACCATGGTCAGCGTCTTCCCCTCCGTCGTCCTGATGTCCCGCTCCGGCAAGGCGGAAAGGTAGGGATTGGGTTGGGTGGTCTGGGTGATCGGGGCGTAGACCGGGCCGGCCTGGGCGTTCCAATGGCGATAGGTGACATCGCGCTCGAAATGGCTGCGCGCCTGAGCCCGCGCTATGTCCACGGCCTGTGATTTCTCGTAGTGAAAGTTGAGCGCGGCCAACGCCACGATTACCGCCGTCCAGCCTGCCGTGAGGCTCCACGCGTAGTAGGTCAGCGCCCGTGGCTGGGTAAGATTTTCCTTCATTTCACCTTCCGCTATTGTCATATCGGGCGATCAGCTATAGGACCGGTTATGGGTAACGTGTCGTCATAGCACAAATATTTCTTTAGCGCTATTACAACCCGAATGCTGTTTTTATGTCGGTCCCGCCAGGTACTGTCCGCAGCAGGAACAGGAATCTCTCTTCCATCCGGTCACCGGCTCTGACGGAGGCTCACTCGTGTTGGCCTCGGGCGGGGCTTGACACAGTCGCCGGGGTGCTAGAATTAATACGGTTGATGAGACATATTTCACTTTAAGGTGCGCCAGAATTTCCATTCATCGATCATGGATCAACCGTCTGAGCCAGGGGGGAAGGCCCGGGTAAGGGAGGCATCATGCAATCCTGCAAATCATGCGGCGAGGAGATGGCGGGTAACGGTAACTTCTGTCCCAAGTGCGGGTGCGGTCTCTCGGACGACACCGTCACCATCCGGTTGACCAAGAGGGCGTTTCATAACCTCAAGCTGTACTCCTTGGTGTCGATCGGGGCCGGCTTGTCCCTGATGTTTCTCGGCATGAGCTCGCCTGCGCTCGGCGCGGCTGTGCCCCTTATGTCGTCCTTCCTGATCATGGGCGGGCTCGTCGTCTTCGTGCTGGCCCGCTTCGGGGCCTGGTGGCAGTAGGACAGGTGGGACGAGACTCCCGGACGACCGATGCCGAAAGTGCGGTGACTTTCGGCATTTATTTTCCTGATTAGCGCCAATCTTCCGCTAGGCGTAACCACCGCTCTGGTCGGCTGCCAGTCCGGGCAGCGGCAGCAGCGAGGCGGGGAAGCATAGCAGCAAGATCGAAACGACGGTTAAAGCGGTACTGA
>NZ_BLXW01000038.1:0-50357 GCF_054784495.1 Geomonas sp. Red276 | reverse complement strand
CTGACTGGAACTGGAAACGATTCTTCACGGCAGCCTCCTCGGATGGAATGTGCCGTGATTATATGAACCACCTACGACGTAATATGTCGCGCTTGTCTTCCAGCGGAAGATTGGCGCTAATCAGGAAAGGAAAAGCCTCCCCTTCCTCATGATATTGCCCCTCTTTTCCCGAGCTTACCCGACGGTGACGGGCTGCCACTCCCCGGTCCCTTTGGTTCCCCTCCAGCCTCACCCCGCCCCTCCCGTCGTGAAGGGGAGGGAAGGGGAGGGAAGTTGACTGAGCGGACGATTCCACTGGTGAAAAAAAGAAAAGGGACCCCTCGCGAGGTCCCTTTCTTTTTTTGCTCCGGTAGAAACCGGGGGAGACTATTCCTGGCTCTGGGCGTCCACCACGGCGATGGCTGCCATGTTGACGATGTCGGTCACGTCGTCGCCCCTCTGGAGGACGTGGACCGGCTTTTTCATACCCATGAGGATGGGGCCGATCGCCTCGGCGCCCCCCAGGCGGTGCAGCAGCTTGTAGCAGATGTTCCCGGAGTTGAGGTCCGGGAAGATCAGGATGTTCGGCGGGCCGGTCAGGGTGGAGAAGGAGTAGTTGGTAAGGATCTCCGGGACCACCGCGGTATCGGCCTGCATTTCGCCCTCCACCTCGAGGTCAGGCGCCTTCTGCTTGACCAGTTCGACCGCCTTCTTCACCTTCAGGGTCAGCTCATGGTTCACCGAGCCGAAGTTGGAGAAGGAGAGCATGGCGACCCGCGGCTCGATCTCGAGCAGGCGTACCTTCTCGGCGGCCAGGATGGCGGTCTCGGCCAGCTCCTCGGCGGTCGGGTCGATCTCCACCGTGGTGTCGGCCATGAAGTAGATCCCCTTCTTGAAGATCATCATGTACATCCCGTGGACGCCGGTCAGCTGCGGCTGTTTCCCGATCACCTCGAGGGCCGGCCTGATGGTCTCGGGGTAGTGGGCGTCGATACCGGAGAGGAGGGTGTCGGCGTCCCCCATGCGGACCATCATGGAGCCGAAGTGGTTCCTCGACTTGCGGCGGATGATCCTGCGGGCCTCGGAGAGCGTGATCCCTTTGCGCTGGCGCAGCCGGTAGAGTTCCTGGGCGTACCCCTCGGTGAGCTCCGAATCTTCCGGGTCGATGATGGGGAGGTTGAGGTCGAGCCCCATCTCGGCGATCTTGGCCTCCACCTTGGCCCGGTTGCCGATCAGGATCGGCTGGGCGATACCCTCTTCCACGATGGCGTAGGCGGCCTTGAGGATCTTCTCGTTGTCCCCTTCCGGGAAGACGATCTTCTTGGGATCGCACTTGGCCTTGTTGATGATGAAGCGCATGGTCTCCTTCGCCTTGCCCTGCAGGGCCTCGAGGCTCTCCACGTACTTCTCCATGTCCTCGATCGGCTGGCGTGCCACGCCGGAATCCATGGCGGCCTTGGCGACCGCCGGGGCCACCTTGAGAAGGGCTCTCGGGTCGAACGGCTTGGGGATGATGTAGTTGCGGCCGAAGGAGAACTTCTCGTTGCCGTAGGCGCGGCAGACGGAGTCCGGGCAGTCCTCGCGGGCGAGCTCGGCGAGCGCCATGACGGCGGCGGCCTTCATCTCCTCGTTGATGGTGGAGGCGCGGACGTCGAGTGCGCCGCGGAAGATGAAGGGGAAGCCGAGCACGTTGTTCACCTGGTTGGGATAGTCGGAGCGGCCGGTGGCCATGATGACATCGCTTCTCACCGCCAGCGCCTCTTCCGGGGTGATCTCCGGGTCCGGATTGGCCATGGCCATGATGATCGGGTCTTTGGCCATGTCGCGGACCATCTGCGGGGTGACCGCCCCTTTGGCCGACACGCCGATGAAGACGTCGGCCCCCTTCATGGCGTCCTCCAGGGTGCGCAGCTCGGTGTCCACCGCCAGGCGCTCCTTGTAGACGTTCATCCCCTCGGTGCGCCCCTTGTAGATGACCCCCTTGGTGTCGCACATCATCACGTTTTCCTGCCTGGCGCCCAGCGAGATGGCGAGGTTCGCGCAGGCGACACCGGCCGCACCGGCGCCGTTCACCACGATCCTGATGTTCTCGATCTTCTTGTTCACCAGCATGAGCGCGTTGATGAGGGCCGCGGTCGAGATGATGGCGGTGCCGTGCTGGTCGTCGTGGAAGACCGGGATGTTCATGGTCTTCTTAAGCTCTTCCTCGATGTAGAAGCACTCGGGGGCCTTGATGTCCTCCAGGTTGATGCCGCCAAAGGTCGGCTCGAGGAGCTGGACCACCTTGATCACGTCGTCCGGGTTCTCCGAGTTCACCTCGAGGTCGAAGACGTCCACGTCGGCGAACCGTTTGAAGAGGATACCTTTCCCCTCCATGACCGGCTTTCCGGCGATGGCGCCGATGTTGCCGAGACCCAGCACCGCGGTGCCGTTGGAAACCACCGCCACCAGGTTCCCCTTGGCGGTGTACTTGTAGGCGTCTTCCGGATTCTTCTCTATCTCAAGGCAGGGCTCGGCGACTCCCGGCGTGTACGCGAGCGACAGGTCGCGGGCGGTAAGGCACGGTTTGGTGGAAACGACTTCGATCTTCCCCTTGCGGCCCATGGAGTGATATTCGAGTGCATCAATTTTTTTTGCCATTGCTACCTCCTGAATTAGATATGCTGATGCGACAGACGCCCCCGCCAACGGAGAACGAATTCTGGCCGGGAAGTGTCAGGGAAAAGAGGAAAGTATAAAATAAAGCAGACCAGGTCGGTGGAAGCCGGTACAATCTTAAGTGTTGTCGAAGGAGGGGCTCATGATGAGCACTTAGGGATAAATAAACCTATCGCCCCCCCGTGTCAAGTTGTTTTCACAAAAATAGAACAGGTGTTTTAAAGAAATGTAAACCGACCGGCTGCGGAAAGGCCCGTTTTCACGGAAAAACCGCCCGTGGCGGGAGACATCCGCTGTTTTACTGAAGATTGACGCTAACGGGAGGAAAGGGTATGGAGCGGTTATGGGCCCCCTGGAGAATGGAGTATATCACCGAGTCGAAACAGCCGGAGTGCATCTTCTGCCGCGAAGGTGACGACCGCCAGCTGCTGATCCTGCACCGGACCGAACTGGTGATGGTCATGCTGAACCGCTACCCTTATGTCAACGGACACGTGATGGTGGCGCCGGTCAGGCACACCTGCGACCTCGACACCCTTTCCGGTGAGGAGATGGTGGCCCTCTTCAGGGGGGTGGCCTTCTGTCGCCGGGTCCTGGTCGAGGCGGGGAACCCCGACGGCTTCAACATAGGGATCAATCTTGGCAAGGCCGCCGGGGCAGGCGTGGAGGAACACCTCCATATCCACGTGGTACCCCGCTGGAGCGGGGACAACAATTTCATGTCGGTGGTGGCCGACATCCGGGTCGTTCCCGAGGCGCTGCTGGCCACCTACGACCGGCTGCTTCCCTTTTTCAGGCAGGGCGACCGCTCCTAGCGGCCGCCACCTGGCCCGGCAGGGGGGAGCATCTAGCAATTGGGGAAACTTTAAGGAAAGAGATTAAAGGATGGAACAAATGAGCGCAGGTTGTGATAAGGTAGCGAACCTGGCTGCCGATTGGCCGCCATTCATACTTCACACGACTAGAGGGAGGATTGGCATGAACTTTGGAAGCAGGTTGACCGGATTTCTCTGCGGTTTCTTGCTGCTGGCGGGGGCGGCACTGCCGTGTGCGGCTGCCGATACCAAAACCGATACCCAGAAGGTGGAGGCCTCGCTGAGGGAGGCATTCCCGCAGGTCCCCACCGTCGACGCGGTGCTTCCCAGCGAGATCCCCGGCGTCTACGAGATCGATTCCGGCCAGAACGTCTTTTACTATTACCCCGAGAAGCAGCTGGTCATCATCGGCGAGATGGTCGGCAAGGACCTCAAGAGCAAGACGGCCGAGCGCCGCGGGGCCCTTTCCGCACGGCTGGTGAAGGACCTGCCGCTGGACAAGGCGGTCAAGGTGGGGGACGGGAAGAAGACCGTGATCGAATTCACCGACCCCGACTGCCCGTACTGCCGCAAGGCCTACGAGTATTTCACCAAGAGAAACGACGTGACCCAGTACATCTTCTTCTCGCCGCTGGCCCATCCCCAGGCCATCACCAAGGTCGAGTACATCCTCGGCGCCGACAACAAGGTGCAGGCCTACGACTCGATGATGCTCGGACAGGAGATCCCGGCCGGGGCCAAGCCGCCCACCGAGGCGGTCAAGGCGCTGGCCCAGGAGCACCTGGCGCTGGCAAGGAAGATGGGAGTCCAAGGGACCCCGACCTTCTACATCAACGGACAGCAGGTGGTCGGCGCCGACACCAAGCGCTTCGACGAACTGCTGAAATAAGCTATTACCACCGTTCCGATCCCCCCTTCCTCCACGGGAGGGGGGACGTCGGGGCTACCGGCAGGGGGCAAGCGGCTTGACGGCCACCTTGCCGAACTCTCCGTCGAAACCCGCCTCGATTTCCACCTCACCCAGCCTCATGGCGCCGATAGCGGCAGCCATCTCCGCCGATGACGCCTCTTCGATCACCTCCAGCGGCGCCTCCAGCAACACCTTGAACTCGCATCCCACCCGCTCGAGGAGGCTAAAGTAGGCCGCCTCCGCCTTCTTGGAGGCGGTGCCGACCCTAAGGACCCCGCCGATCAGGTCCAGCAGCGGGACGACCGACTGGAAAGGGGGGGCGCCCGGCGGCCTTTCGCCCGGCGGCCGGTCCGAAAGTTGCTCGAGCCGGTGCTCCACCCCCATGGTGACCTTTCTTCCGCAGGCCGGGCAGCGGTAGCCTGCGGCCTCGGTTTGCGCCGGGGTGAGCCTCAGCCGGCAGGGGCGGTGCCCGTCGGCGTGATATTTCCCCTGCTGCGGGAAGAACTCGATGGTCGAATCCACCCCGTCCCCATCGACGATGGCGGAGTAGATGCCGTGATAGGAGGGCTCCCCCTTGAAAACGGTCGCCTCCCTTCCGAGCTTGCCGGGTGAATGGGCGTCGGAATTGGAGACCAGGGTGATGCCGTCCAGGGCCGAGATCCTCCAGTTCATGGCGGGATCGGAGGAAAGCCCGGTCTCGATGGCGTGCACGTGCGGGGTCAGGTCGCCGAAACACTCCTCGAGCGAATCGAAACCGGAAGAGCGGCCGAAGACGGAGAAGTGAGGGGTCCAGGCGTGGGCGGGAATCAGGAGCCCCCGGGGCGAGGCGTCCAGCACCATGGCGAGGAGGTCGCGGGCGTCGAGTTTGAGGATAGGTCTCCCATCGGAGGTGAGCTTGCCGATGCGGGAGAGTGCCGCGTTGAGGCGGTGGGCGGAGGCGAAGTCCGGGAGGTGGACCAGGCAGTGCACTTTCCTGGTCCTCCCCCCTTTACGGTAGACGCAGCTTATTTCCCCCGACAGGAGGAAGCGGACCTCGCCGCGGCAGCTGGCGGGCACGGACACGGAGTCGGGGCTTACCCGCAGGGCCAATAACCCGGACGGGGTGGGAACCAGCTTCTCTTCGAGTTCGGCGAGCCAGTCAGGATGGGTGCAGTCTCCCGTGCCTACCACCGAGATGCCTTTCAGTTGACCCCACCGCCAGAGCGATTCGGGGGTGAGGTCGTGGCTGGTGGCCAGCGAGTAGCGGGAATGGATGTGCAGGTCGGCGATGAAGGTCAAGGCGCCTCCAAAAGAGCTGGCGGCGCCGGAGGGGTCACAACTTGTCGGCGCGCTGGGCGGCTCCAAACTTCTCTTCCATCTTGTGGCGGTAGGATACGATTTCGTTCCGGAGCGAGTCCAGCTTGGACATCTTCTCGTCGATCTTTTCGACATGCTCGTCGAGGATCTCGATCAGGCGCGGGATCATCCTCTCGGTCTGCTTGGCCTCGCCGTAGGCGAGGTAGAGGTCCTGCATCTCCTTGATGGTGAGCCCCAGTTCCTTCAATTTCATGATGAACCTGATCCGGCGCACATAGTAAGGGGTGTACCCGCGGGTTGCGCCGTCGCTCCTCTGCACGCTCTGCAGGATGCCGACCTCTTCCCAGTACCTGAGGGTCCGGGTGGTGAGGCCGAGCGAGATGGCGAGGTCGCCGATCGGGGTAATCTCTTCGCCTTCGGTAATGTCGTCCATGCACTCCTCTTAAGGGGGGTAAAATAAAGGTTTAATCTAGTGCATACGGGTCAAGCTGTCAACCGCTTTGAGCGTGCAGGACCCCATGAATGCCGATAGAACGCGCCTTCTTTGAGCCGCGGTGCGGCCGGCGGAGACGACCATCTCATGACCCCTTTGTTCATCCAGCTGCCCCGGACCTTTGGCCGGCTCTCCGGCGGGGCACGGTCCCGGCCGCTGTTTCCCGCGGTGACAGACATTTACAAAACAATGTTTATGGTGTATCTATAACTTCCACGTCGATATGGAGGGTAATGAAATGGATGTGTTGCAGGCGATACGAGATCGGCGCTCGATCAGAAAGTACCAGGATGCTCCGGTTGAGCGTGAAAAAATAGAACAAGTCCTTGATGCCGCCCGCCTGGCTCCTTCCTGGAAGAATCTCCAGTGCTGGCGGTTCCTGGTGCTGACCGACCCGGCCCGCCGGGGAGTTCTCGTGGAGGCCTTCCCCGACGACAACCCGGGAAAAAAGGCGATCGCGACCGCTCCTTGCCTGATAGTGGTCTGCGCCGACCCCGCCGAGTCCGGCGTGGAGAACGGGATCGAGTACTACATCGCCGACACCGCCATCGCCTTCGAGCACCTCTGCCTGGCCGCCAAGGAGCTCGGGCTCGGTACCTGCTGGATGGGGTGGTTCGACGAGGAGAGGATCAAGCAGGCGCTCGGGATTCCCGCCGGGATCAGGGTGATCGGAATCACCCCCTTGGGCTATCCCGAACAGGAACCGAAGCAGCGTCCCCGCAAGGAGTTGCGGGAGATCGCCTTCGCAGAGACGTGGGGGGTGGCATGGTAACCGCCGAAGAATCCAGGTCGCGGATCGGGCGACTGCAGTCCGAGCTGGCCGCGAAGGGGATCGACGCCGCCTTCCTGGTCTTCCCGATCGATATCTACTACTTCTCCGGGACCCGCCAGAACTCGCTTCTCTACGTCCCCGCCTCGGGCGATCCCGTCCTCATGGTGCGCAAAAGCCTCTCCCGCGCGAGGAGCGAGGCCGCGGTCGCCGACGTCCGTCCCTTCCCCTCCTCGAAGGAACTCCCCCACCTGATCGGGAGCGGGGTGAAGAAGATCGGGCTCACCTTCGACGTCCTTCCGGTGCAGCAGTACCACTTCTACGCGAAGCTCTTCCCGGCCTGCGAATTCGTCGACCTTTCGGGCATCAACCGCGAGCTCCGCTCCGTGAAGAGCGCGTGGGAGCTGGAGCGGTTACGGGAGGCCGGGCGCAAAACCGCCGCCGTTTTTGCCCAGGTCCCCGAGTTCCTGAGGGAGGGTATGCGGGAGCTCGACCTGGCCGCCGAGATGGAGACCCGTCTGCGCCGAGCCGGCAGCGAAGGGTACGTGAGGATGCGCGCCTTCAACCAGGAGCTCTTCATGGGGCTCGCGGTCTCCGGCTCGGCCGAGATGCCCGGCTTCTTCGACGGCGCCGTCACCGGACAGGGGCTCTCCGCGGCGTCTCCGCACGGCCCGTCCCTGGCCCCGATCATGGCGGGCACCCCGGTAATCCTCGACTACACGGGGATCTTCCAGGGATACATCGTCGACATGACGCGGGTCTTCGCCATCGGCGGGCTTTCCGGGCGGCTCGTCAACGCCTTCCAGGTCTCCCTCTCCATCCAGGGGTACCTGGCCGAAAACCTCAAGCCCGGGGCAATCTGCGAGGAACTCTTCCTGGCCGCCGCCTCCATGGCGGAGCGGGCGGGGCTCGGGGAGTACTTCATGGGGGCGCCGGGGGAGAATGCCCGCTTCGTCGGCCACGGCGTCGGTCTCGAACTCGACGAGTTCCCGGTGCTCGCCCAGGGGTTCAAGATGCCGCTCAAGGCGGGGCAGACCATCGCCATCGAGCCCAAGTTCGTGATACCCGGCGAAGGGGTCATCGGGATCGAGAACACCTTTGCAGTCACCGAACGGGGTGGCGAAAAGATCACCGACCTTTCCGACGCTATCGTCTACCTCTGAGGATCATGCAATCGGCTCTTCTGCCGGCCGATTCAGTGGGGGGCAATCGACGGGTTGCCCTCTTTTTTTGCCCGCGTTCCTGAGCCTTCCACCACCACTTCCTTTCACGAGCCGCACCGCCTGCTTGCTTCGTCCGTCCGGCTTCCCATACGCGCAAGGGCTGACTTGCCCCTGCCGTGTGGTAAGCTATCTATGAGTCCTCACACGAGTTTCATCTTTGAATAACAGTCAAGGAGGAAGCAATGGCTAGAGTAGCTGTGCTACTGGTTGACTATGGACCCAATAACAGCATTCACATAGCCCGCTTCAAGGACAATCTCCAAAAGGCGGGGTGGAGAGTGGGGTTTTTGGAGGGAGTATTTGAGAAAACTTTGGATCTGTCCGTCTCAAGGATAGAGACCGCAGTACAGGAGGAGGTTGACAGTGCCGCCAACGATGCTGTCTTTAAAAAGACCTGCTGCGAGCTCTTTGTCGCCGAGGAGGAACTGAAATTCTGTTGGGACTGGAACACTCCCTGAGTCTGGGCAAAGGCTAATCTATTTTCGTATCTCTCAGGAATTATTAAAGAACTGGACAAGTAGCGCCGATATTGGTTACTATTCTGCTATGACAAAGCTTTTCGCCACCTTTATGATCATCTTCGCACTAGCGGTGATCGTCTTCGGGACTTGGCAGCTCTATGCAGGAAATCTTGAGGCCGCCTTTTCCTCCTTTCCTTTTCTGCTCATCCTCTACCTGTTCATCAGACCGCAACGCCGGCAGTGACGGCGGGCGGGAAAGCGCCGGCGCGGTTGCCGTGGCGAAGCGGGGCGAGTGTTGATTGGCTGTTGGAGATCTAGATGTCCTGTGTCCTGGTAGTTGATGATTCCGCAACCATCCGCGACAAGGTCGTGAACACCTTGAAAGAAGTCGGCCTCTTTGAGGAGTACAAAGAAGCGCGCGACGGCCTCGAGGGGTTCAAAACCCTGATCGATTCCAAGGCAGACCTGGTCATCTGCGACGTCGACATGCCGCGCATGGACGGTTTCAAGTTCCTGCAGCTCGTCGAGTCCCGCCCCGACCTTCTGGGGATACCGATCATCATGCTAACCGGCAAGATGGACTTCAGCTCCAAGATCCGCGGGCTGGAGCAGGGGGCCTGCGACTACCTCACCAAGCCGTTCGATTCCGGCGAGCTGGTGGCCCGGGTCAAGGTGCAACTGAAGCTCAAGTCGCTGCAGGATGAGCTGAAGAAGGCCAACGAGCTCCTCAAGCGGCTCACCAACATCGACCACCTGACCAACCTGTTCAACCGGCGGTATCTGACCGAGGTGCTCGAGGCCGAGTTCCTCCGCGCCCGGCGCAACAACGAGTGCCTCTCCCTCATCATCGCCGATATCGACTTCTTCAAGAAGGTCAACGATACCTTCGGTCACCAAAACGGCGACGTGGTGCTCTCGTCGGTGGCCGCCATCATCCAGCGGCAGCTGCGCGCCTACGACATCGCCGCCCGGTACGGCGGCGAGGAGTTCGTCCTCGTCGTCCCGGGAACCAACCTGCAGGGAGGGGTGATGGTCGCCGAACGCC
Source organism: Geomonas sp. Red276 (assembly GCF_054784495.1). Lineage (NCBI taxonomy): Bacteria > Pseudomonadati > Thermodesulfobacteriota > Desulfuromonadia > Geobacterales > Geobacteraceae > Geomonas > Geomonas sp. Red276. The sequence continues at coordinate 40,708 of NZ_BLXW01000038.1, read as the reverse complement.
TCCGCCAGGCGGTTCTCGAGAACACCTTCCCGCCTCCCCTCCAGCATCTCACCGTCACCATCAGCGCCGGCGTCGCCACCTATCCCTCCCCTTTGGTGGACAGCATCGACTCCCTCTTCCGCCAGGCCGACGAGGCCCTCTACCGCGCCAAGGAGAACGGCCGCAACCGCGTCGAGACCATGGCCGTCCCCACCTGACCATTCTCTTTTTCCCCCCACTTGCGTAAATAATTCCGCCCCCTTACGCCGTTGCGTACCGGTGGCTCCTCGGGTATTCTGTATAATGAGAACGGCTCCCACGGCTTTCCGGCCGCGATGCCTGCGGTTTCGGAGCAGGGACAGGGGGACCGAGCGCGACAGTTCCAGGAGGCGGTATGAAAATTCTCGTTTGCATCAAGCAGGTGCCGGATATGGAATCCCGCTTCAAGCCGGACGCCGCCGGGACGTGGTTCTCTGATACCGATCTTGCCTTCCGCATGAACGAGTACGACGAGTTCGCGGTCGAGCAGGCGGTGCGGCTGAAGGAGCAGTTGGGTAACGATCCGGAGCTGACCGTGCTCTCGATGGGGGCGGACCGGGTGCTCGAGGCGATCAAGAAGGCACTTGCCATGGGGTGCGACCGGGGCGTCCAGATCCAGGATCCCGCCGCCCACCTGAAGGACCCCTGGCAGAAGGCCTCCGCCATCGCCGCCTACGCCAGGAACGAGGGGTACGACCTGGTGTTCACCGGATTCCAGTCCCAGGACCGCGGCTCCTGCCAGGTCGGCGTCATGCTGGCCGAACTGCTCGACTTCGCCTGCGCCACCACCATCGTCGGCTTCGAATTCGCCGGCGGGGTCGTCACCGTGAAGCGCGAGCTGGAGGGAGGGGTGAAGGGGGTGGTAACGCTTACGACCCCGGCCGTGGTGACCTGCCAACTGGGGCTCAACACCCCCCGCTATCCGACCCTCCCCAACATCATGAAGGCGAAGAAGAAGGAGATCCTCGTGCTGCCGGTGGGTGATCTTCTCCACGAGGAAGCCAAGGCGGTAACCACCTCGTTCTATGCCCCCGCCAAGAAAGGGGGAGGTATCGTGCTGGAAGGGGAGGTGGGCGAACAGGCGGACAAGCTGATCCAGATACTGAAGGAAAAGACCGGCGTACTGCGCTAGGGACCGGCCCGGAGGGATGCCATGAAAGCGTTGCTGGTAGGTGAAAGCAGGGACGGCTCGTTCCTTGAGTATGGATACGAACTGGAAGGATTTGCCGAGCGGGTCGGGGCGGAAACCGCGATGGTGATGGTGGGGCAGGAGAAGAGCCTCCCCGGCTGCGGCGGGAAACTGTACCTTGCCGATGCCGCAACCTGCGGCGAGTACAATCCCGACCTGCACAAGAAGCTGATCCTGGCGGTGGTGGAGCGGGAAAAGCCCGACCTCGTCGTCTTCTCCCACTCCTCATACGGATGGGATCTCGCCCCGCGGGTGGCCGCAGCCCTCAAGGCCGCGCAGCTCTCGGAGGTGATCGGCATCACGGGAGACGGCTACGAGCTTCCCTCCTGCAGCCAGAAGATGCGCCGCAGCGTGAAGCCCGCCACGCCCGTCGTGGTGCTGACCCTCCAGATGGGCGCCTTCCCGGCGGTGACCGGGGGGGGCGCGCCGCAGGTTGAGCGGGTGGAAACGGAAGGCAGCGGCAAGGTCACCTTCGTCGGTTACGAGGCCGCCGAGGCCAAAGGGATCGACTTGGCCAAGGCCGAGGTGATCGTCAGTGCCGGCCGCGGCATCGGCAAGGCGGACAACGTGCCGGTGATCGCCGCCCTGGCCAAGGCGCTCGGGGGACAGCTGGGCGCGAGCCGTCCGGTGGTCGACAGCGGGTGGGTGGAGCACAGCCACCAGGTCGGCACCACCGGACAGACGGTGAGCCCCAAGCTGTACGTCGCCTGCGGCATCAGCGGCGCTATCCAGCATCTGGCGGGGATGAAGAAGTCCGGCTTCATTGTCGCCATCAACAAGGACAAGGATGCCCCCATCGGCGAGGTGGCCGATGTCCTGGTGGTGGCCGACGTCATGCAGTTCGTCCCGGCGCTCACGGCGAAGCTGGCGAAGTGAGAGCAGGCTTTGCCCCCCTCACCGCCGCCCCTTGTATAGTCATTCCCTCTCCCTCCGGGAGAGGGTGGCCGCAGGCCGGGTGAGGGAAGCTTTTAGAACCTCCCCTCACCCCCGCCCCTCCCCCGGTGGGAGAGGGGAGAGCAGGTGGTAACCCAAGAAGGACACCTACCATGTGCTGGCGACCGCTTTTGCTGGCAGTCCTCATGATCCTCCTCCCGGTACTTCCCGGACCACTCGCCCAACCCCTCCCTGCAGAAAATCAACCCGTCCCAGCCGAAAACCAAGCCCTCCAGAGCCCCAGGCCGTCGTACTACATCGAGATCAGCATCAGTGGAAACTGGCTGAAACTCTATCAAAAAACCTCAGGAGGCGACCTGGACCTGGTGGCGGAGTACCCGGTCGGGACGGCGGTCCGTGGTCTCGCAACCTATCCCACCGGGCTGGGCAAAGTGACCGGCATCTACTTCGACCCGTGGTGGCACCCGACCCCGTATTCCCGCCTGGTTTTCCGGGAAAGGGGGATCGTCCTCCCCTCCGCCGTGCCGCCGGGCGACCCCTTGAACTACATGGGGCCGTTCAAGATCGCGCTCTCCCACCGGACGTGGAAAGGGGCCATCTACCGGATCCACGGCAACAACAACCCCAAACGGGTCGGCCGGCGGGTGACCGGCGGCTGCTTCGTGATGAACAATGACCAGGGGCTTAGCCTCGCGCATAAGATCATGGTGGGAACCGAGGTGAATATCCTGCCGTAGGCGAGGCACTTCCGGCCCCCTCCGGTTTGAGGGGCCTTATTCTAGGGGGAGTACTCAGGAAAGCGGTGGGTAGAGAGCTGTAATGAAGGCAGACCAGGTGGGGGGGCACCCCGTGCCCACGCGGGTCGGACAATCGGCAGGAAGTCGGGCAATCGGTGGGCAGAGGGCTGCCCACCCTACAATTGCAGCAATTGCCGATTTTGGATGTGAAAGGGTAAAGGGGACTGGCTCCGTCAGGTGCCAGTCCCCTTTTAACGTCGAGGGATCAGATCCCGGTCCCGTCGTCGCCGTAGCCTTTGGGCGGCTCAGTGCCCCTCTTGAAGATCAGCACGCTGATCCCGTCGGCGGTCCGGTCGAACTCGAAGGCCAGGCCGTTCTCGTAGGCTACCAGCGCAACAGCGTTCAACTGCACCAACTCCCTTAATCGGAACAGCACCCGGTTTCCCTTTTCCAGGTACTCGATGAGCCTCGGCGAGACATCCAGGGCGAAGGCTCCCCATTCCTTGCTCAGGTCTACCACGTTCAGGTTGGTCGCCGTCAGTTCTCCGAGGCTGATGCGCCGGATCGGCTGGCTCTCGCCCCCGGCTGCGGAAGTCTCCACCTCCGTCAAGCCGCACGGGCAGTGGTCGATGGGTGCTGCCTCGATGACCATGCCGGCCGCCACCGTCGCGTTGGTGAAGCGATCGATGAGGATGAAGCTCCCGGTGTCGCGGTTCTCCCGGTAGGGATCGAACGGTACCGGGCGGTCGAGCTCGAGCCGCGCCAGGCCGATCTCGTTCAGCTTCAGGTCGGGGACCTGCTTCTGGTCGAGCGTGTTCACGTCGACCGCGTAGTGCACGGCGGTGACGCGTCCGGGAGTGACGCCGGTGGTGGTCTTCACGAGGTAGAGCTGGCCGGGTTGCAGGGGCTCGTCGTGGAGCCAGACGAGCTGCGCCTCCGGATGGCGCGTGTACAGGGGGGGCGCCTGTTCGGTGGTGAGCATGTCGCCGCGGCTGATGTCGATCTCGTCCGTGAGGGTCAGGGTGATAGCCTGGCCGGCCACCGCCTCTTCGAGGTCGCCGTTCATGGTGACGATCCTCGAGACCGTGCTGATGAGCCCGGAAGAGGCTACCCGCACCTCGTCGCCCGGCCGGACGGTACCGGCGGCCACCGTCCCGCAGAATCCGCGGAAGTCGAGGTTGGGGCGGTTGACCCACTGCACCGGAAGACGGAACGGCTGCTGGTCCCGGTCATCCTCCACCTGCACGGTCTCCAGGAAGTGCATCAGGGTGGGACCGTCGTACCACGGAGTATGGGCGCTCCGCTCGATGATGTTGTCACCGTTCAGGGCCGAGATCGGCAGCGCGGTGATCGACGAGAAGCCGAGCGGCTTCGCGAACTCCCGGTAATCCTTCACGATCTGGGCGAACCTGTCGGCGTCGTAGCCGATCAGGTCCATCTTGTTGATGGCCAGCACGATGTGACGGATGCCGACCAGGGAGACCAGGAAGCTGTGGCGGCGGGTCTGGGTGAGGAGCCCCTTGCGGGCGTCCACCAGGATGACTGCCACCTTGGCGGTGGAGGCCCCGGTGACCATGTTGCGGGTGTACTGCTCGTGCCCCGGGGTGTCCGCCACGATGAACTTGCGGCGGTCGGTGGAGAAGAAGCGGTAGGCGACGTCGATGGTGATCCCCTGTTCGCGCTCCGCCTGGAGCCCGTCCAGAAGGAGGGCGTAGTCGATCGCGCCACCCTGGGTGCCGACCTTCTTGCTGTCCGCCTCCAGTGCCGCCAGCTGGTCCTCGAATACCATCTTCGAGTCCCACAAGAGCCTCCCGATCAGCGTGCTTTTGCCGTCGTCCACGCTCCCGCAGGTGATGAAGCGCAGAAGGGACTTCTCTTCCTGGCTCTTGAGGTAGGCAAGGATATCTTTCCCGATGAGTTCCGATTGATGTGCCATTAGAAGTATCCTTCCTGTTTCTTCTTCTCCATCGATCCCGCCTGATCGTGGTCGATCAGGCGCCCCTGGCGCTCGGATGTCCTGGTGAGGAGCATCTCCTGGATGATGTCCGGCAGGGTGTCCGCCTCGGACTCGACCGCCCCGGTCAGGGGATAGCACCCCAGGGTACGGAAGCGGACCGACTTATGTTCGATCCTCTCGCCCGGTTTCAGCTCCAGCCGGTCGTCATCGACCATGATCAGCATGCCGTCGCGCTCCACCACCGGCCTTACCTTCGAATAGTAGAGGGGGACGATGGGGATCTCTTCGAGGTGTATGTACTGCCAGATGTCGAGCTCGGTCCAGTTGGAGAGCGGGAAGACCCGGATGCTTTCCCCCGGCTTCACGCGGGTGTTGTACAGGCTCCAGAGTTCCGGGCGCTGGTTCTTGGGATCCCAGCGGTGGTTGGCGCTCCGGAAAGAAAAGATCCTCTCCTTGGCGCGGGACTTCTCTTCGTCGCGGCGGGCCCCGCCGAAGGCCGCGTCGAACTTGTACTTGTCGAGCGCCTGCTTGAGCCCCTCGGTCTTCATGACGTCGGTATAGAGCGCGGAGCCGTGGGTGAACGGGGAGACCTTGCGCTTCACCCCCTCCTCGTTCACGTGGACGAGGAGTTCCATGCCGGACTCCTTGGCCATCCGGTCCCGGAAGGCGATCATCTCCCGGAACTTCCAGGTGGTGTCGACGTGCAGAAGCGGAAAGGGGGGCGGGGCAGGGTAGAAGGCCTTGCGGGCCAGGTGAAGCATGACCGCCGAGTCTTTCCCGATGGAGTAGAGCATGACCGGGTTTTGGAACTCGGCCACTACCTCGCGGATGATGTGGATGCTCTCGGCTTCCAGCTGCTGAAGATGGGTCAGATTGCTTGTCATTTTGGCGTTCTCGTCTTTGGAGGTTGATTGCTGAAATGGTGCTGGCTTGCCAGGGGGGGACGTGAGCGGGGAAGGCCGATGCGCCGCAAAACCGCTAGCGGTGCAGGCCGCACTCCTTGTGCTCGGGATTCTCCCACCACCAGCGTCCCGCCCTCGGGTGTTCTCCTTCGGCGATGGCCCTGGTACAGGGGGCGCAGCCGATGGAGGGATAGCCCTGGGCGTGGAGCTTGTTGACCGGGAGCCGGTTTTTCCTGGCGTACTCCCACACCTCGGTTTCGGTCCAGTTGGCGAGCGGGTTGACCTTGACGATCCCCCCGTGCAGGAGATCGGTCTCGATGGTGGGGAGCTCGGTCCGGGTGGTGCTCTGCTCCCGGCGCATCCCGGTCACCCATCCCTTAAGCCCGGCCAGGGCGCGCCCGAGCGGTTCGACCTTGCGGATGCGGCAGCATTCGTGGCGGTTTTCAAGGGATTCACGGAAGGAGTAGGGGCCCTTGGCCTTGAGGAGCGCCTCGACGTCCTCGTGGCGCGGGAAGAACCAGTTGATGTCGATGCCGTAGCGTCCGGTGATCCCTTCGGCCACCAGGTAGGTCTCCTCGTTGAGGCGGCCGGTGTCGAGGGCGAAGATGCCGATGGGGAGTTTGTGCTGGCGGATCTGGTCGATGATGACCAGGTCTTCCACCGAGAACGAGCAGGCGAGCTGGATGGGGCCGTTGGCGGCCTCGATACCCTGTTCGAGAATCTCTTTCACGGTGCTCTGTTCGGGAACCTGCGGGGTGGCAACTGCTGCGGTGCTCATCTTAATCCCTCCGGGGAGTGGGCGCCATCGGCGACGGGAAAATTGAAATGGATCTGTATTCTGTACCGCGAAGGTCGGCTATCTGATGTGATCGGACTTTACGAAAATAAAGTAATACTGTCAAGAAATAAATTATAGAACCCGAGTCAAATGGTGTGTAACTGGTGCGAGCACGGTTGGTCCTCATCTTAACGCCGCTACGGCGCGTGGCCACAGGGTGCCCACCCTACGAAAAATCTCCCTTGGGCACCCTACCTGAAGGAGGGAAGGGGGGGGATTTGTTTCAAGGGGAGGGGCAGCAAAGTCGTTTGGGGGTAGGGGAGAAAAATCTTCCCTCACCCGGCCCCCTCTCCCCTAAAGGGGCGAGGGGGGAATATCGTTCCCTCTTCCCTGAAGGGGCGCGAGGGTGGACCTCCGTTCCCTCCCCTTCAAGGGGAGGGACAGGGTGAGGATGGGGGATGATGATGGGCGGAGGGGGAAGCAAAGAAAGAGGCGGCTACCGGATTGGTAGCCGCCTCTTTGGTCGTTCAGAAGAGGGAAATTCTTAGAGGTGGATGCCGCCGGAGAATTCGATGCGCTGGCCGTTGAGCCAACGGCAGTCGTCGGAGAGGATGGCGGCCACGGCGCCGCCGATGTCGTCGGGGAGACCGACCCGCCCCAGAGCGGTCTGGGAGGCAATGGCGGCGTTGACCTCGGGATTGTCCCGGACGGTGCCGCCGCCGAAGTCGGTCTCGATGGCGCCGGGGGCCAGCACGTTGACGGCGATCTTGCGGGGGGCCAACTCCAGCGCCATGTAACGGGTGAGCACCTCCACCCCTCCCTTCATCGACGCGTAGGCCGAGTATCCGGGAAGCGAGAAGCGGGCGAGCCCCGAGGAGATGTTGAGGATCCGCCCGCCGTCGTTCATGAGCGGAAGGAGCCGCTGGGAGAGGAAGAAGGTCCCTTTGAGATGGATGTTCATCAGGCGGTCGAACTGCTCCTCGGTGACCTCGGTGAAGGGTGTCCAGGTGCCGATTCCGGCGTTGTTCACCAGGTAGTCGAAGCGCTCGGTCTGCCAGGTATCGGTGAGGGCTTTGCTGACCCCGTCGCTGAAGCCGGCGAAGGTGCCCGAGTCGGAAACGTCGAGTTGCAAAGCCACCGCCTTGCGGCCGGCCCGTTCGATCTGGGCGACGGTGTCGTCGGCCTCTACCCGGTTGGTGTTATAGGTGAGGATGATGTCATGCCCCTTGGCGGCCAAATGAACGCACATGCTCTTGCCGAGCCCGCGGCTGCCGCCGGTTACCAGCGCGATAGTCATGCTTTTTCTCCTTTCGGTGGATGTCGCTTTAGAGAGTAGATTCTACCTTGCTTCGCGGCTATTTCATCAGTTCCAGGAATTCTTCCTCGTCGAGCACCTTGACGTTCAACTGCTGGGCCTTTTCCAGCTTGCTCCCGGCCTCAGCCCCGGCCACCACGTAATCGGTCTTCTTGGAGACCGAGCCGGCCGCATGCCCTCCCTCCTGCTCGACCATTTTCTTGGCTTCGTCGCGCGTAAAGCGGGTGAGCGAGCCGGTGAAGACGAAGGTCTTCCCCGTGAAGCGGCCACCTACGCGCTTCTCCTCGGCCTTGGGATTGACGCCGGCCGCCGAGAGCTTGGCGATGAACTCCCGGTTCTTCTCGTTTTTGAAGAAGTCGACGATGCTCTCCGCCACCTGCGGGCCGACCTCGCGCACCGAGGTGAGCTCCTCCACGGTCGCGTTGGCTAAATGTTCGAGGCTCCCGAAGGCGGAGGCCAGGAGCTTCGCCGTATGCTCTCCCACGTGCCGGATCCCGAGGGCGAAGATGAGACGGGAAAGATCGCGGCTCCTGCTGTTGGCGATGGCGGTGCGGAGGTTTTCGGCGAGCTTCGTTCCCATCCGCTCGAACTTCATGAAGTCCTTTTCCTCCAGCGAATAGAGGTCCGCCGCATCCTTGATGAGCTCCAGGTCGAGGAGCTGCTCGATGTACTTCTCTCCCAGCCCGTCGATGTCCATCCCGTGGCGGGAGGCAAAGTGCTTGACCCTTTCGAGGAGCTGGGCGGGGCAGGCAAGCCCCATGCAGCGGACCGCCACCTCTCCCTCGATCCGCACCACCTCGCCGCCGCAGACCGGGCAGGTCAGCGGGATGGGGAGCATGGTCTCGTTCCCCTGGCGCTTCTCGGTGATCACCTTGACCACCGCCGGGATCACGTCGCCGGCCCGCTCGACCACCACCGTGTCCCCCTTGCGGATGTCTTTGCGCTCCATCTCCTCCCAGTTGTGGAGGGTGGCGCGGGAGACCATGACGCCGGAGACCTCGACCCGGCGCAGGTGTGCCACCGGGGTGATGACCCCGGTCCTCCCGACCTGGGGGACGATGTCCTCGATGACGGTGGTGGCCTGGCGCGGCGGGAATTTCCAGGCGATCGCCCAGCGCGGGGAGCGGCTCTTCTCACCGAGCTCCCGCTGCAGGGAGAACCGGTCGACCTTCACCACCACGCCGTCGATCTCGTAGGGGAGGTCGTCGCGCACCTCCATCATCTCGCGGTAGTAAGCGAGCACCTCCTCGATCCCGTTCGCGAGCCGGATCTTGGGATTGACCGGCAGGCCGAGCTTTGGGATGGATTCAAGGAAGTGGCTCTGGGAGTCGAATTCGATCCCTTCGCACAACCCGGACGCGTAACAGAAGATGCTCAAGGGCCTCTTGGCGGTGATCTTGGAATCGAGCTGGCGCAGCGACCCGGCCGCGGCGTTGCGGGGATTGGCGAAGGCAGGTTCGCCCGCCTCCTCACGTTCCTGGTTGAACTTCTGGAAGGGGGCCAGCGGCAGGTAGACCTCGCCCCGCACGGTGAGAAGCGCCGGCGGCTCGGCGGTCCTTAGCCTGAGCGGGATGCTCCGGATGGTCTTCAGGTTTTCGGTGACGTCCTCGCCGACCACCCCGTCACCGCGGGTGGAGCCGATGGAGAGGAGGCCGTTCTCGTAGACCAGTTCCACCGCGACCCCGTCCATCTTCGGCTCGCAGACGTAGGCCACCGTGGTCGAGGAGGAGAGCCCGAGGAAGCGTTTCACCCGGTCGTCGAAGTCGGTGAGATCCTTTTCGGTGAAGCCGTTCTCCAGCGAGAGCATCGGGGTGCTGTGGCGGACCTGGGCGAACTTTTCCAGCGCGCGTCCACCCACGCGGCGGGTGGGGGAGTCGGGGAGGGCCAGCTCGGGGAAATCGGTCTCCAGTTGCTGGAGCTCACGGAAGAGGGCGTCGTATTCGGCGTCGGTGATCTCCGGCATGTCCTTTTCGTAGTAGAGCCGGTTGTGGCGCTCGATCTCCTTGGAGAGCTCCTTGATCCGGCGGGCTGCGGCGGTGGCGTCCATATCTTTGGTAAACTCCTTGCGGTGGATGACGATTAGAAGGCGGTCAGCTTTTATAGCACAGGGTGGGGGCAAATGAAATGGCATGGTAATCGCCTCCTTGCCTTGGACGGGAGCATTTGGTAACAATGGGCGGTCATTTTCGAACCAAAGAGGCTTTTTAGATGCTGGACCTTTCCCGATTAAATCCCGAACAGCTCGCCGCGGTGAAGCATACCGAGGGGGCGCTCCTCGTGCTGGCAGGCGCCGGCTCCGGGAAGACCGGGGTCATCACCTACCGCATCGCGCACCTGATCCTCAACAAGAAGGTGCCGTCCGACCAGATCCTGGCGGTGACCTTCACCAACAAGGCCGCCAAGGAGATGAAGGAGCGGGTGGAAGCGCTGGTGGGACGCAAGGAGTCCAAGGGGGTGGTGCTTTCCACCTTCCACTCGCTCGGCGTGCGCGTGTTGAAGCGCGACATCGAGAGGCTCGGCTACAAGAAGAACTTCTCCATATACTCGACCGCCGACCAGGTGGGGCTCGTGCGCCAGATCGTCCGCGAGGTGAACACCGACGGCCGCAAGTACGACGCCGAGAGCATCATCTGGCGCATCTCGGGGGCGAAAAACAAGCTGATTCCCCCCGAACGCTACATCCCGAGCCCGCTGGACGACGTCGACATGATGGCCGCCCTGGTCTATCCCCGCTACCAGTCGGCCTTGAAGGCCTTCAACGCCATCGACTTCGACGACATCATCATGCTGACCGCCGACCTCTTGCAGAACCACCCGCCGGTCCTCCAACACTGGCAGGAGCGCTTCAGCCACATCATGGTCGACGAATACCAGGACACCAACTCCTCCCAGTACCTGCTGGTGAACCTCCTGGCCAAGGGGTGCGGAAACCTCTGCGTGGTGGGGGACGACGACCAGTCGATCTACGGCTGGCGCGGCGCCGACGTCGGGAACATCCTCGACTTCGAGAAGGATTTCAAAGGGTGCCGCACCATCAAGCTGGAGCAGAACTACCGCTCGACCGGCAACATCCTGGAGGCCGCCAACAGCGTCATCCGCAACAACAAGGTGAGAAAGGCGAAGAAGCTCTGGACCGCCTCCGGCGACGGGCCGCCGATCGACCTCTGCATCGTGCAGGACGACGAGGAGGAGGCGACCAGCGTGGTGGAGCGGATCCAGCTCGAGCGTTTCAAGCACGACCTCTCCTACTCGGACTTCGCCATCCTCTACCGCACCAACGCGCAAAGCCGCGCCTTCGAGGAGCAGCTCCGCTTCGAGGACATCCCCTACGTGCTGGTCGGCGGCACCCAGTTCTTCGAGCGCAAGGAGGTCAAGGACTCCATCTCCTACCTCAAGGTGATCGCCAACCCCCTGGACGAAGTGGCCCTTCTACGGGTCGTCAACTTCCCCCGGCGCGGCATCGGCGACTCTACCGTGATCCGCATCAACCAGTGGTCGATCGAAAAGGAGTGCCCCCTCTTCGAGGCCTTCGCACGGGTGGGTGAGATCGAGGGGATCGCCGACAACATCAAGGAGAAGGTGCTGGCCTTCCACCAGACGCTTTTGGATGCGGCGGTGGCCTTCAAGGAGGAGGGGGGGCTCGCCGAGAAGGGGAAGGCCCTTTTCGAGCGGCTCAAGATCGAGGAGGAGATCTACCGCACCATCGACGACCAGAAGGCCGCCCGGCGCAAGGTGGAGAACGTCGAGCAGATCATCAACTCGATGGCCTCCTACGAGGAGCGGGTGCCGCTGCCGACGCTGGGGGGATTCCTGGAGAAGGTGTCGCTCATGGACGAGGACCGCTTCTCGGGAAAAGACAAGAAGGACCACGGGCTGGACGCCGTGACCCTCATGTCGCTGCACTCAAGCAAGGGGCTCGAATTCCCCTTCGTCTTCCTAGTCGGGATGGAGGACGAGATCCTGCCGCACAAGCGGGCGATCTACGAGGACTTCACGGTCGACGAGGAGCGGAGGCTTTGCTACGTGGGGATCACCCGGGCCAGGAAGCAGTTGGTCATGACCCGCACGCTGTACCGGAAGAAGTACGGCAAGCTCCAGGAGAGGATCCCCTCCCGTTTCCTGGAGGAGATCCCCGCCTCGGTGTTGAACGTGCAGCAAAGCGGCGTGGTGAAGGAGGCCTCCCCCGATGAGGAGGCGAAAAGTGCCGAGGGCTTCTTCGCGAAGATGCGCGCCATGATGGGCTAACCCGGGCCCCTGCGCTTTTCAGAGTTGAATGGCTTCACAACCTGGAACGTAGAACATAGAACATAGAACCTAGAACTTGTTCCTCGGTTTTATGGCTTCTTGATCGTCTTCTCCCCCGGCTTCCACCCCAGCGGGCAGAGGGAGCCGGTCTGCAGCGCCTGCAGGACCCGCAGCGTCTCCTCGACGCTTCTCCCGACGTCCATGTTCTGCACCAGCTGGTACTGGAGGACCCCGTCCGGGTCGATGATGTAGAGCCCCCGCAGCGCCACCCCTTCGCTATCGTCGAGGCAGCCGTAGGCCTGGGCGGTTTCCCTTTTGACATCGGAGAGTAGCGGGAAGTGGAGCATCCCGAGGTCGCCGCGCTGGACCCAGGCGAGGTGGGTGTACTTGGTATCGATGGATGCTCCCAGGATCTCGGCGTTGAGCTTTCTGAATTCACCCGCCGCCTGGTTGAACCCGCGGATCTCGGTCGGGCAGACCACCGTGAAGTCCATGGGGTAGAAGAAGAGGACCAGCCACTTACCCCGGTAGTCGTCGATGGAAAGTTTCTTGAATTCCTTCCCGGGCTCGGTGCTCACCAGGGCGTCGAGGGCGAAGTAGGGAGCCCGCTCGCCCACCTTGGCGAAGCGGTTCTGTGATTCGGCGCGGGCGGAAGCGGTCATGAAAACGGTGAAACAGAGTGCGGCCACGAGGGCCAGCTTCGGCAATCTCATCGGTAACTCCTGGCGGTAACGGTTGACATCGTTGGAAAATTTGATTCACCTCGCTGGCGAGGTATGATAATGAAGATTCTAAATGGTAATCCCAATGAATCAACTAAGGTAGAAAAAGGAGCGAATAATGACTGAAGAGAAGAACCCGCAGGTCCTCATGGAAACCTCGATGGGGAACATCACCATAGAGCTTTTCAAGGACAAGGCCCCCATCTCCACCCGCAACTTCCTTTCCTACGTCAAGGATCAGTACTACGACGGCCTGGTCTTCCACCGCGTCATCAAGGACTTCATGATCCAGGGGGGCGGCCTCGACGCCGATCTTCAGCCGAAGAAGACCAAGTTCGCCATCAAGAACGAGGCGATGAACGGTCTCAAGAACAAGCGCGGCACCCTCGCCATGGCCCGCACCAACATGGTCGACAGCGCCACCTCCCAGTTCTTCATCAACGTGGTCGATAACGCCTTCCTCGACAACAGCGGCAAGACCCCGGACCGTTTCGGCTATGCCGTTTTCGGCCAGGTGGTCGAGGGTATGGATGTGGTCGACCAGATCCGTGCCGTCAAGACCGGCAACAAGGGTGGCCACCAGGACGTCCCGGTGGAGCCGGTGGTCATCAAATCCGCTCGTCTCATCGAAGAATAATCCGGCGCCGGCGGGACCGCCCTTTGGGGGTCCCGCCGTTTCCTTCCCGCCTGATCCCGTCTCGGTTTTTTCCGTACCAAGTGCCCTGATTGGCTCTATTTAATTATTGACAAAGATGGGGAAGCTCTATATAGTCCCAAGCTTCGTATAAAACCGCTGGAGATATTTGTAAGGGGGTTTCACCACATGGAAATGAAGGACTTCATCTTCACCTCCGAGTCGGTTTCCGAGGGCCATCCCGACAAGGTCGCGGACCAGGTTTCCGACGCCATCCTCGACGCCATCCTGACCCAGGATCCCAAGTCCCGCGTGGCCTGCGAGACCCTGGTCACCACCGGCATGGCCGTCATTGCCGGCGAGATCACCACCCAGGCCATCGTCGACTATCCCAAGATCGTCCGCGAGACCATCCGCGAGATCGGCTACAACGACTCCGCCATGGGTTTCGACTGGGAAACCTGCGCGATCCTGACTTCCATCGACAAACAGTCCCCCGATATCGCCCAGGGCGTGACCGAGGGCGAGGGGATGTTCAAGGAGCAGGGGGCCGGCGACCAGGGGCTCATGTTCGGCTTCGCCTGCAACGAGACTCCCGAGCTGATGCCGATGTCGATCCTGCTGGCCCACAAGCTGGTGTCCCGCCTGGCCGACGTCAGGAAGGACGGCACGCTCGACTTCCTCCGCCCGGACTCCAAGTCCCAGGTCTCCATCCAGTATATCGACGACAAGCCGGTTCACGTCGACACCGTCGTCATCTCCTCGCAGCACACCCCGGAAGTCTCCTACGAGACCATCAAGGAGGGGATCATCGAGGAGGTCATCAAGAAGATCATCCCGGCCAACCTGCTCGACGCCAAGACCCGCTTCCTGATCAACCCGACCGGGCGCTTCGTCCTCGGCGGACCCATGGGCGACTGCGGCCTCACCGGCCGCAAGATCATCGTCGACAGCTACGGCGGGCACGGCGCCCACGGCGGCGGGGCCTTCTCCGGCAAGGATCCCTCGAAGGTCGACCGTTCGGCCGCCTACATGGGGCGCTACGTGGCCAAGAACCTGGTCGCCTCCGGCGTCTGCGAAAAGTGCGAGGTGCAGGTGGCCTACGCCATCGGCGTCGCCGAGCCGGTCTCGGTCATGGTCGACTGCAACGGCACCGGCAAGATCTCTTCCAAGCGGATCGCCGAGATCGTGCGCGAAGTCTTCGACCTCCGCCCGCGCGCCATCATCGAGCAGCTCGACCTGCTCCGTCCGATCTACAAGAAGACCGCCGCCTACGGCCACTTCGGCCGCGAGCTCCCCGAGTTCACCTGGGAGCGGACCGACAAGGCCGCCATCATCAGGGAGAAGGCGGGGATCTAAGATCCTCTTTCCTGTAAAAAACAAAAGGGCCGTCCGGAGATTCCGGGCGGCCCTTTTTCCGTTTCAGGGGGTGACTTTTAGGAGCGGTTGGGCGGTTGCCAAAGGGAGCCGGCATACAAAAATTTGAAAATGCCAACATGCGTCCGCCGTGTCCGTGAGCAACCAACATCAAAAGCAAAGGAGGCAGTCATGAAGCGTACCGTCACGTTAGTCACCCTGCTGGTCCTCGTCCTCACCGTGGTAGCCTTGCCGCTGATGGCCCAAGGGGCCCGGAAGAAGGAGGGAGAGGTGGTCATGAAGGTCGGCGAGGTCAAGGTCCTTCGTCTCGTCGGTCAGCACTACTTCGAAGGGCAGATCACCAAGGGGAAGGTCAAGGTGGGAGACATCGTGAAGAAGGAGAAGACCGGGATGCTGGTGCAACCCGCCGAGTAGTCCCTGCCGAGTACTCCCCCGACGCTCTCCCGGGCCAGCGCCGTCCCGGGAATCCTCCCCGCCGCTTCCGTTTCTTCCACCACTCATTCTCGACGAAAATCGCGGTTCCCCTTCCGGCTCTCTCGCTCTGAGCGTCACCGGCATTTCCTCAATGATTTTTCGTGTATAATAGGGATCTGTCTGAAAGTCACCGCCGACTGAATCTCCAGGAGTACGGATGCCGGGTCAAACTAGAGCGTGGTTCGTCAACATAGGTCTTGCCGTGGCCTTAGGCCTTTTTGCCGGCATCGGCTATCTCTTTACACTCAGCATGGGAGGTCTCCAAGATTCTGACTACTGGGTGACCCACACCTACACGGTCATTGCCGAGGTCAACCAGTTGGGTGCCGCCCTCACCGAGGCGGAGACCTCGCAGCGCGGTTACCTCATCACCGGAAGCCCCGCCTACCTCGAACCTTACCGCAAGGCCCTCTCCACCATCAGGGAAAAGCGCTCCCTCTTGAGAACCCTCACCAAGGACAACAGCAACCAGCAGATGAGACTCGACATGATGGATCCCATGATCGATCGGAAGCTGGCCCAGCTGGACGAGACCGTGGCGGCGAGGAAGAGCAAGGGGCTCGAGGCGGCGACTCCCATGGTGATGACCCATCTCGCCAACAACCCGATGACCAACATCCGTGCCATGATCGCCCAGATGGAGGGGGAGGAGGAACAGCTCCTGCGCGAGCGCGGTGCCCGGAAACAGGCGGAGATGGGTAACACCATGCACGTGATGGAGGCGGGGGGACTGATTGCCACCGTCATCCTGCTGGCGATCTTCGGCCAGATGAGGCGGGAAGTCGTCCAGCGGACCCGGGCCGAGGAGGACCTCCTCGAGCGTAACGCCGAACTCCAGGAGTCCCAGGACCGGGTACGGGCCCAGAACTGGATCAAGAGCGGCCTGAGCGACCTGAGCCGGAGCACCATCGCCGATCGCCCCCTCGAGGAGCTGCTCTCCGCCTCGCTCGCCTTCTTGGCCGACTACCTGAAGGCCGGCGCGGGGGTACTCCATCTCTACGACGAGGAGAGCCGCACCCTCCGCCCGGCCGCCGATTACGCCTTCGCCGGCGGCTGGCTTCCCGACCGGGTGCTGGCCCTGGGAGAAGGGCTGGCCGGGGAAGCGGGGCGCCAGCGGCGGGCCATCTACCGGGATGGGCTCCCCGACGACTACCTCAAGGTGGGATCGGCCCTGGGGACCGCGACCCCCCGCGCGCTGGCGGCCCTGCCGCTGGTGCACGACAAGACTCTGGTGGGGGTGATCGAGCTCGCCACCCTGCACGAGTTGACCTCCCGCGAGCGGGAGTTCCTGGACCAGGCGAGCGAGCTTTTGGCCATCGCCATCTCCAGCCGCCAGGCCCGCCACCTCATCGACGAGCTCCTCGCCCAAAGCCGCTCCCAGGAGGAGGAACTCCGGGTCCAGCAGGAGGAGCTCCAGCAAAGCAACGAAGAGCTCGAGGAGCGCGCCCAGCTGCTCGAGCAGCAGCGGGAGGAGATCCAGGCCAAGAACCGCATGATGCAGGAAAAGACCCGGGAGCTCGCCAAGAAGGCGCGGGAGATCGAGCAGGTCTCCAGTTACAAGTCCGAGTTCCTGGCCAACATGTCCCACGAGCTGAGGACCCCGCTGAACAGCCTGATGATCCTCTCCGGCAACCTCCGGGAGAACAAGGAGGGAAACCTGACCGCCCGGCAGGTGGAGTACGCCTCGACCATCCAGGCCGCCGGGACCGAGCTCCTCAACCTGATCAACGACATCCTCGACCTCTCCAAGATCGAGTCGGGACGGCTGGAGTTCCTCTACGAGCCCTCGAGTCCCGTCGAACTCTGCGACCAGCTCTGCGCCGCCTTCCGGCCCATGGCCGAGCAGAAGGGGCTCGGCTTCAGCATCACGGTGGAGGAGGGGGTCCCCGCCGCGGTGACCCTCGACAGCCAGAGGACCCTCCAGGTCGTCAAGAACCTCCTCTCCAACGCGATCAAGTTCACCCGCGAGGGAGCGGTCCGGCTGCGGACCTATCTCCCCGGCCCCGACAGCCCGCTCGCCACCCCGGCGCTCGCCTTCGAGGTGGCCGACACCGGGGTCGGGGTATCCCCCGCCAAGCACGAGCTGATCTTCCAGGCCTTCCAGCAGGCCGACGGCTCCACCAGCCGCCAGTTCGGCGGCACCGGGCTGGGGCTTTCGATCTCCCGGCAGCTCGCCCGCGGGATGGGGGGTGAGGTCCTGATCGCCAGCGAGGAAGGGAAGGGGAGCGTCTTCACCCTCTACCTTCCCCTCTCTCCCCCGACCGCGGCGGCGCACGGATTGCCGGCCGATCACGGCCTGTATCCCCCCCGCTACCCGCACCTTGCCGCGGCAGCAGAGGAGCGGAGCCTGCCCCCAGCGGCGCCCCCGGTCCCCGACGACCGCGAGCAGATGAACGCCGGCGACCGCGCCATCCTCATCGTCGAGGACGACCCGATCTTCGCGAGGCTTTTGGCCGACCGGGTCAGGGAACGGGGATTCGCCGCCCTGGTCTCGGCCGACGGCGACTCCGCGCTGGCCCTTGCCAGGCGCTATCATCCGAGCGCCATCCTCCTCGACGTCATGCTTCCCGGCACCGACGGCTGGGGGGTGATGCAGCGGATCACCGAGGACCCGGAGATCCGGCACATCCCGGTTCATTTCCTGAGCTGCCTCGAGGAGCGGCAGAAGGCGCTTGCCATGGGGGCCATCGGCTTCGTGACCAAGCCGGTGACAAGCGAGCAGCTCGACCAGGTGCTGGGGGCCGTCGAGGAGGCGGTGGACCGGACGGTGGGGAAGCTTTTGATCGTGGAGGACGACGAGCGGGAAGCCGCCGCGCTGGTGACCCTTCTCGAGCAGCGGGACGTGGCGATCACCGTGGCGGACTCCGGCGCCCGGGCCATCGGGCTCCTTACCGCCGAGCCGGTCGACTGCGTGGTGCTGGACCTCGGCCTCGCCGACATGTCCGGCTTCGACCTCCTCGAGCATATCCGCACCATGGAGGAGAGCCGGCGGGTCCCGGTCATCATCCACACCGGCCAGGAGCTGAGCCGCGAGGATGCCCATCGGCTCCAGCAGTACGCGGAGAGCATCATCATCAAGGGGGCCAAGAGCCCGGAGCGCCTGCTGAACGAGGTGACCCTCTTTTTGCACGTGATGGAGAGCCGGCTTCCCCCCGACAAGCAGAGGATGATCCGCACCGCCCTCGACAACGAGAGCCTCCTGGTCGGCAAGAAGGTGCTCCTGGTGGACGACGACATGCGCAACGTCTTCTCGCTTTCGAGCGTCCTCACCGAGCGGGGGATGCGGGTGGTGGAGGCCGAGAACGGCAAGGTGGCGCTGGAGCGGCTCGAGGAGAACACCGACGTCAACGTGGTGCTCATGGACATCATGATGCCGGAGATGGACGGCTACGAGGCGACCCGCCGCATCCGCCAGGACCCGCGCTTTGGAAGGCTCCCGATCATCGCGCTGACCGCCAAGGCGATGAAGGGGGACCGGGAGGCCTGCCTGAAGGCCGGCGCGAGCGACTACATCACCAAGCCGGTGGACCTGGACCGCCTGCTGTCGCTTTTGAGGGTCTGGCTCTACAACCAGGGGTGAATGGAATCCGATGGCGAGCGAACGCGACGATCTGACCGGTATCGAGATGGAGCTCCTCCTGGAGGGGGTCGCCCGGGTCTACGGCTACGATTTCACCGGCTACGCCGAGGCCTCGCTCAGGCGCCGGATGCTCCAGTGGCTTGCCGACTCCCCCTTCGGCACCTTTGCCGAGGCGCAGCCGCGGCTGTTGCGGGAGCCCCACCTGTTCGAGGGGCTTTTGCGGGGGCTCACCGTCAACGTCTCCGAGATGTTCCGCGACCCCTGGGTATTCCGGGCCATCCGCGAGCTGGTGGTCCCCCACCTGAAGACCTACCCCTTCGTGAAGGCCTGGGTGGCGGGGTGCGCCACCGGCGAGGAGGCCTACTCGCTCGCCATCCTTTTCCGGGAGGAGGGGCTCGCCGGGCACTACCGGATCTACGCCACCGACCTCAACCCCTACGTGCTGGAGAAGGCCAAGGAGGGGGTACTCCCCCTGCGGGAGATGAGGCGCTACACCGGCAACTACCAGAAAAGCGGCGGCAGGAGCTCCTTTTCCGACTACTACACCGCGGGGTACGACCGGGCGCTGATCGATCCCTCGCTGCGGGAGGAGATCGTCTTCGCCTCCCACAACCTCGGGGTGGACGCCGCCTTCGGGGAGATGCAGCTCGTGCTCTGCCGCAACGTCCTGATCTACTTCAAACGGCAGTTAAAGGGGCGGGTGCTCTCTCTCCTGGACTCCTGCGTCCCGCCGGGGGGCTTTCTCTGCCTGGGGACCAAGGAGACCCTGGAGGGCTATCCCCAGGGGCCGCACTACCTCGAGGTCGAGCCGCAGACGCGGATCTACAGGAAACGGTATGGCTGACGAACGCCTTCGCTACCACGCGGTGGCGATCGGGATCTCCACCGGCGGGGTGACCACCCTGAAGCCCCTTTTGGGAGCGCTCCCGGCCGACTTCCGGCTCCCCATCCTCGTCGTGCAGCACGTAAGCCCCGACAGCGGGGCGCGGCTCGCGATGCTGTTGGACCGGATCTGTGCCCTGCACGTGAAGGAGGCGGACGAACAGGATATCCCGGTGGGTGGGACGGTCTACCTGGCCCCCCCCAACTACCACCTCCTGGTGGAGCCGGACCGGCGGCTCGGTTTCTCCACCGACCCCCCCGTCAACTTCGCGCGCCCCTCGGTCGACGTCCTGTTCGAGACCGCCGCCGACGCCTACGGGGAGGAGCTGGTCGGCGTCGTCTTGACCGGGGCCGGGGAGGACGGGGCGCGGGGGCTTCGGCGGATCAAGGACAAGGGGGGGCTCGCGGTGATCCAGGAGCCGGCGGACGCGGTGGCGAGCGCCATGCCGCAGGCCGCCCTCATGGCGGTGGCGCCCGACCACCTGGTCACCCTGGCCGCCCTTCCCCAGCTTTTGATAAACCTCTCGGAGGCGAAGCGATCATGAATGGAAACGAGACGGTGCCGGTCCTCATCGTGGACGACCGACCGGACAACCTGATTTCACTGGAGGCGCTCCTTAAGGACATGGGGCTCGACCTGGTCAAGGCCAACTCCGGCAACGAGGCGCTCCGGCAGACCCTGTACCACGACTTCGCCCTGGTCCTGCTGGACGTGCAGATGCCGGAGATGGACGGCTTCGAGACCGCTGAGCTGATGCGCAGCAACCCCCGCACCCGGCAGCTTCCCATCATCTTCGTCACCGCCGGGATGAAGGAGGAGCGGCACCTCTTCAAGGGGTACCAGCTGGGCGGGGTCGACTACCTCATGAAGCCGATCGAGCCGGCCATCCTCAGGGGAAAGGTCCAGGTCTTCTGCGATCTCTACCGCCAGCGGCTCGAGCTGACGAGGGTGCAAAACGAGCTCGCCCAGCAGAACGCGCGGCTGCGGGAGACCTACCGGGAGCTCGAACGGGAGACCGAAAAGCGGCTGAAGACCGCCGAGGAGCTGCGCCAGAAGGACCAGATGATGATCCAGCAAAGCCGGCTGGCCGCCATGGGGGAGATGCTCAACAACATCGCCCACCAGTGGCGCCAGCCCTTGAACGTCTTGGGGCTCAAGGTGCAGGAGATCGGGCTCGGCTTCGAGCACGGCATCTGCACCAAGGAGTTCGTGGACGGCAACATCGCCAAATGCATGGAAGTGGTCCGCCACCTCTCCCAGACCATCGACGACTTCCGGGACTTCTCCTCTCCAGACCGCGAGAAGGTCGTCTTCGACGTGGGGGAGGCGGTGGCCCGCACCCTGTCGCTGGTGGAGGAGAGCTTCCGCTACCGCGGGATCGAGGTCCGGCTGGCCAAGGACGGCGGGCCGAGCATCAAGGGGTATCCCAACGAGTACCGGCAGGTGCTCCTGAACGTCCTGATGAACGCCAAGGACGCCTTCGGCGAGCACCCCCCGGACGGGGCGGTGATCGAGGTGAAGGTCTTCGCCGAAAACGGCCGTTCGGTGGTCACCATCACCGACAACGCCGGCGGCATCCCGGCCGGGATCATCGGCAAGGTCTTCGACGCCTACTTCACCACCAAGGAGCTCGGGAAGGGGACCGGGATCGGGCTCTTCATCGCCAAGAACATCATCGAGAAGGGTATGGGGGGAACCCTCACGGCGGCCAATGTCGAGGGGGGGGCGCAGTTCAGGATCGAAGTGTGAGGGAGCAGATGGCAAGGAAGATCTTCATCGCGGCGACCGGGCAGAACGTAGGAAAGACCACCACCAGCCTTTCGCTTTTGCACCTGGCCCGCAGCAAGTACCCCCGGATCGGGTTCCTCAAGCCGATGGGGCCCAAGCCGGCCCTCTACCAGGGGCGCTGGTACGACAAGGACGCCGTGCTGATGGCGCGGGTCTTCGGGCTCACGCGGCTGCTCCCCTTCATGTCCCCGGTAGTGGTGCACCCGGGGACCACCCGCAAGGTGGTGGACGGGGAGATCCGGGTCGAGGGGCTCGCGGAGGATATCCAGGCCGCGCTGGCCGAGCTGGAGAAGCGCTGCGATTTCATCGTCATCGAGGGATCGGGGCATCCCGGCGTCGGCTCCATCATGAAGCTCTCCAACGCCCGCATCGCGCGGCTGGTGGACGCGCCGGTGGTGATGGTGACCGGCGGGGGGCTCGGGAACGTGGTGGACAACGTGCAGATGAACCTGGCCCTCTTCCGCCAGGAGGAGGTGGCGGTCAGGGCGCTCCTGGTCAACAAGATCAGGGCGGACAAGAGGGAGACTACCCTGGACTACCTGCGGAGGGCCTTCGACGGGGAGGGGTTCGGGGTGATGGCCGGCTTCGACTACCAGCCGACCCTGGCCAACCCGACCCTGAGGAGGATCTCCCACCTGCTGGATCTCCCCCTGCACGGCAACCGGCGCGACGCCGGGAGGATCATCAACCACGTCCAGATCGGGGCCGCCTCCACCCAGCGGGTCACCGAGCTTTTGAAGGACTCCTCGCTTTTGATCGTCACCTCCAGCCGCGACGAACTGCTGGTGACCCTGGCGAACCTCTACCAGATGAAGGAATTCAGGGAGAAGATCGTCGGGCTGATCGTCCCGGGGATCGCCCCGATGAGCGAGATCACCGAGCGTATCCTCGACGCGAGCCGGATCCCGTACCTGAGGACCCAGAGCCACACCACCACCGAACTGCACAACATGATCAGCGAGGACGTCTCCAAGATCACCGCCGAGGACGCCGAGAAGCTCGCCCTGATCCGGTCGCTGGCCGAGAGCGGCCTCGACTTCGACGGCCTGGAGCGGCTCTGCTTCCCCACTCCATGACCGTTTCGATCACCCGCCCATTTTTATTAGACTGTTTCGGTTTTGGCGTCGCCGAGCAATTTCTCGAATCGACGATCCCGGTTCCGTCGGAACCAAATTTTTTATTTAGTCGACGTCCTCGATTCCGCCAGCGCCAAATTATTCATACTAGTCGCTACAGTCATCAGAAAAAGCCGCCGGGGGATTTCCCCGGCGGCTTTTTGGGTCATAACGTCTGCCTCGCCTACTGCACGGCCAGGGCGGTCGGGGCGGAAGGGGTGGCGTTGCTGGTGCCGTTGGCGTTGTCGCCCCAGGGGGTGCCGTTGCCGGCACCGGGGGCGCTCGGGTACATCGGGCTCACGTCGGGGCCGATGGCGGGCCACTGCATGGTCCCCCACCAGGCCGGCTTGCCGGTCAGGTACAGGCTCTGCGGCAACACGGTGTCGTTGGAGCCGTTGTACATGACGGTCTTGTTCACGCTGTCCCAGTTCCCGTGCAGCAGCAAGGTGGCGGCTACTTGGCTGTCGTTGCCGGATGCGTCGCCGTCTCCGTCGCCGGTGTAGCCCAACCGGAAGATGGAGAGCTGCCCGGAAAGGGTCATGTTGTTCGCCTCGTACAGGTTCTCAACCCCGCTCCCCATCACGTTGCCGATCACGTTGTAGTACTGCGCGTTCTTCTGCAGGTCCATGTCCCAACCCGCCCCGGTCTTGCCCGGGGAGAGGGTCTGACGGTTCCGGAAGAAGGTGTTGTGACTGGAGCTTCCCCACACGTCGTCGGCCAAGAGCCGACCGTCGCCATAGTTCCCTTCGAAGAGGTTCATGGACGGATGGGCCCCGTGGAATTCGAACACCCCCAGGTTCCAGTTGGTATTGGTGTAGTAGAGCTGGGTGATGTAGTTGTAGGCGAATACGTTCGCGGAGGTCGGGCCGTCGAGCTTGTGAGGCATGAACAGGTGGTAGAGCTGGTTGTTTTCGAACAGGTTCCCGGACCCGGGGCCGATCCAGATCCCGTAGGCCCTGCTGGTCGCATAGCCGGTGCCGTTGCTCGGCAGGGCGGGGACTCCTTCGTGGAACTTGCAGCCGCGGACGGTGTTACGGTACGCCTGCTTCACCCTCACCATGGTCTCGTAGGAGCCGATCGCCTCCACGCGCAAAAGCCAGCAGTTGGTGGTGCCGTACATGGCGATGGTGCCGCCGTCGCTGGTCTGGGAGCTCGACCCGCTCGCGCTGTTGTCGACGGTGAGGTTCTCGATGCCGGCGTTGCTGGTGGTCCCGTTGATCTTGGTGGCCTGGGGACTCTGGCTGGCAGAGTAGTTCCAGGTGAGCGGGATCTCGAGGGTCGCGGTGGTGGAGTTCGGCACGGCGACGACCTTGTCCAACTGCCCCAGCGAACGGGTGCCGCTCGCACGGCCGCACCAGCTGCAGGTGCCGTTGTTGCCGACGTTGGTGACGACGGGGTTGCCGGAGGCGTTGTTCAACTGGTCGATCTGGATGACGTCACCGACGCTCCAGCCGTGGGCGGAGGAGGTGGTGATGGTGGTGGAACCCTTGCCCATCCCGGCGGCTATCGAATAGGAGGTGCCGTAGCCCGCACCGTTGCTGAAGCCGATCAGGTAGGCGCCCCCCATCCCGGAGGCTCCCTTGATGATGGTCGAGCCCATGCCGGCCCCTCTCAGGGTGATGCCGGATTTGACCACGACCGGGCTGCTGATCATGAAGGTGCCGCTCTTCAATAGGACCACCTGGCCCGGCGGGCAGTTGGAGATGGCGCTCTTGATGGCGGAGGTGTCATCCCCCCCCGAGGGGGAGAGGGTGGTGTAGATGGTGGTGCGGTTGGGGATGTCTCCCACCACGCCGACGTTCCCCGCCCAGGGATAGGAGCGGTCGCTGGGGAGCGAGTAGGTGGCGTGGGAGACGGTGGCGTAGGCGGTCAGCGCCACCAGGGCCGTGAAGATGATCACCCGCCAATGGTGCAGGGTGCTATTAGTGCCTTTTTTCATGTAATTCCTTCCTTGTCTATCCTGATGCTGGGCATCGGCAATCGGTCGTTTCGTTGAGCCGGCAGCGTCGGCTTTGCACGGGGGGATGGGCGGCCTCCGGTACTCCCTGGAGGCTTCCCCCAACCCCTGCCCTCCTCCCTCCAGGGGAGGGGGAACGTAGCCTCCGCCCCCTCCCGCAGGGGGAGGGGGGACTATGGGACGACGGGAGGGGTTAGGACGTCTTGACCAGGAGCCCCCTCACCTCGGCGTTGTTGATGACGCTGGTGAAGGTGACGTTGAGGGTCCCGTTGGTGACCGAGACCGGGATGACGACGTCGTAGGCGGCATTGGCCCCGACCTTGGAGTAGATGTCCAGGTTGCTGAGCACGGTGGCGCCGTTGACGGTGACGTTGAAGACGCGTTTGCCGGAGGCGGTGAAGTAGCTCTCGGCGAACTTCAGGGTCAGGTTGTAGTTGCCGTTGGCCATCGGGATGGCGTAGCTGAAATTGCCGTAACGCTCGGTCTGGTAGAGGGCCCCGTCGCTGGTGCCGCTGATGGTGGCGGTGGTCCCGCCTACGGTGCCGCCGCTGTAATCGGCGTCGGCCTGGTAGGTAACCCCCGTGCTGCCGCTGGTGTAGCTCGATCCGCCGGCGTTGGTGGCGAAGGCCAGCGTGCCGCTGGCCGGGGCGGTGCTGGTGGCGGTGGCCACCTTGATGCCGCGGATCTCCGCGTTGTTGACCGAGGCGGTGAGAACGACGTTGATCGCCCCGTTGGTGACGCTGACCGGGACCGTGACGTCGTAGGCGGCGTTGGCCCCCACCTTGGCGTAGATGTCGAGGTTGCTCACCGCGGTAGTGCCGTTGACGGCGACCGAGAAGATACGCTTGCCGGAGGCGGTGAAGTAGCTCTCGGCGAACTTGAGGGTCACGTTGTAGGTGCCGTTGGCGACCGGGATGTTGTAGGAGAAGTTGGTGCCGTAGCGCTCGGTCTGGTAGAGGGTCCCTTCGGTGGTCCCGCTGATGGTGGCGGTGGTCCCGCCGGGGGAACCGCCGCTGTAGGCCGTGTCGGCGCTGTAGGTGAGCCCGGAGGAGTTGGTGTAGCTCGCTCCCCCGCTGTTCACCGCGAAGACCACGCCGCCTGTGGAGCCGGTGGATCCGGTGGATCCGGTGGAGGTGCTGGCCGCCACGAAGCTTGCGGCGATGGTGTGGTTGGCGCTGACCGAGGGGAAGGTGTAACTGGTTACCGCTCCGATACCGTTGCCGTCGACACTCACCCCGTTGATGGCATAGCCGCTGGACGGGGTGATGGTGAAGGATTGGCTGCTTCCTGCCGGTACGGTGACGCTCGTGATGGTGGTGGTGCCGTTGGTGGCCGTGCTGACATTGCTGTTGCCGACTGCGGTGAGGGTGCCGCCGGCGTAGCAGGTGGCGGTGACGGTGTAGGTGGAGACCGCAACGGTCTTGCTTACCTCGTTGGAGTAGCTGCTCTCGATCCCTGCGGTGTCATAGGCGGTGACGGCGAAATAGTAGGTGCTTCCCGCGGTGAGGTTACTTGCCGTGTAGCTCGCTACTTTGCCTACGTCGATCTTCTGCTGATAGCCGTGGCTGGCCGAGCCTATGTAAACCTTGTAGCCGGCCAGGTCGGTAAGGGTGCTGCCGTTGGTGTTGGTGGTGGGGGCGCTCCAGGTCAGGGTGGCCTGGGCGGCTTCGGCAGGGCGGGCACCAAACTGCAGGGTGGCCGCGGTCAGGGTGAGAAGGACCAGCAAGAAGCTCCCCCATCGCCGGACCAGCGCGTTACTGTTTACTTCGCCTCGTTGACTCATCTTCGATATTTCCTCCTCATAGTCCGCCGGTGGCTCGACGCCACTTTGGCGATCTCGACTGCTTGGGGCGCCGCCCGCTCCGGATGCGTTCGGTCCCCAGGTTCCAGACGCAAAAAAGCCGGGGCCTGGATATCGGTTGATATTTCGGCGACCCGGCTGTCTCGGTGAGACCCTGTAGGCTTTCCGTCACTTCCTCGCGAAAGTTTTAGTATTGTCGGCTATCGGATTCGGTTTTCGAGTTTTGGAGACCTTAGCACGGGAGGGTGTATTGGGTTTGTGACGGTCGTCACCTAATAAGCCTTCTCGCGCGCTGAGGCGGCCCCATCGACACCAACACCTTGATTCGCAGGGTGGGCAGCCCCCTGCCCACCATCGCTTGTCGGCACCGCGTGGGCACGGGGGGCCCACCCTACGACTCTTGTCCACACCTACGGCTTGAAGGGGAGGGAAACGGCAGGCCGACACCTTCCTGGCGCCATTTGATATTTGTTGGAGGGGGCGGGACATTTAATGTTTTTAGTGATTGGAATCCTCTAATTCATTGGTATACTCTCACCGTTCCCCCGATGTCGCCCCGCAAGGGGTTAATCTTACGGCTGCAACCGAACAGGAACTTCCTCCTCAAAGGCAAGGAAAGGAGCGCTCCCTTGTGCGGAATTGCCGGTATCGTCAATGTCTCGGTCCGGGAGCCGGACCCGCTCACCCGCATCACGGCCATGATCTCCGCCTTCCGCTACCGCGGACCTGACCAGTCGGGGGTCTATCTCGACGACGACGTAGCCTTGGGGCACGCCCGCCTGAGCATCATCGGGATCGACAGCGGCATCCAGCCGATCTGCAACGAGACGGGCACCCTCTGGATCGTCTACAACGGCGAGGCCTTCAACTACATCGAGCTCAAGGCCGACCTGGTCGCCAAGGGACATCGCTTCACCACCGAGACCGACACCGAGGTCCTCCTGCACCTGTACGAGGAGTACGGCCCCGCCTCGCTGGAGATGATCAACGGCCAGTTCGCCTTCGCCATCTGGGACTCGGTGAAAAAGGAGCTCTTCCTGGCCCGGGACCGGGTCGGCATCCGGCCGCTCTACTACTCCCTTTGGGGAGGTGGGCTCATCTTCGCCTCCGAGATCAAGGCCATTACCGCCGTGGACGGTCCGCGCGGGATCGATCTCGAGGCGCTCTCCCAGGTCTTCGTCTTCTGGAGCACGCTTCCCGGCAGGACGGTGTTCAAGGGGATCCGCGAGCTTCCCCCGGGGCACTACATGATCTACCGCGCCGGCGAGACGCTGGACCGCCCCTATTGGCAGATCCCGTTCCACCCGCTTCCGCGCCCCTCCTTCAGCTTCGAGGAGGCGGCGGAGCACCTGCGTGAGCTTTTGGCCGACGCGGTGAGGCTTAGGCTGAGGGCGGACGTCCCGGTCGGCGCCTACCTGAGCGGCGGCCTCGACTCGTCGATCATCTCCATGCTGATCTCCCGCCTGTGCAGGAGCCACCTGAAGACCTTCTCGCTCGGTTTCGAGACCGGAGGGTTCGACGAGACCCCCTTCCAAAAGGAGCTGGTCGACTACCTGGGGACCGACAACCGCCGGGTGACCATCGGCAACGGCGAGATCCGCAGCCTCTTCCCGCAGACCGTCTGGCACTGCGAGAAGCCGCTTTTGCGCACCTCGCCGGTCCCCATGTTCATCCTCTCCCGGCTGGTCCGCTCGGAAGGGTACAAGGTGGTCCTCTCGGGGGAGGGGGCGGACGAGATCCTCGGCGGCTACAACATCTACAAGGAGGCCAAGATCCGCCAGTACTGGGGACGCCATCCGGCTTCCGTCCGGCGCCCGCTTCTGCTGCAGCGCCTGTATCCGTACGTATTCACCAATCCCTCCCGGGGCGGCGCCTTCCTGCAGGAGTTCTTCGCGGTGAAGCCCGAGGAGTTGGACGATCCGTTCTTTTCGCACCGGGTCCGGTGGGAGGGGGGCCGCCGTAATCTCGGCTTCCTTTCCGAGGAGTGCAGCGCGGCGCTCTCCTCGTACGATCCGTTCGACGATCTGGCCACTCTGCTGCCGGCATCCTTCTGGCACCGCGACCCCCTGGCCCGGGCGCAGGTGCTGGAGATGGAGATCTTCCTGGCGAACTTCCTCCTTTCGTCCCAGGGGGACCGGGTGGGGATGGCCAATTCCATCGAGATGCGTCACCCGTTTTTGGATTACCGGGTGATCGACTTCTCTTTCCGGCTCCCGGCCAGCTGGAAGATCCGCGCCCTCAACGAAAAGTACCTGTTGAAGCGGGCTTTCAAGGGGATGATCCCGGAAAGGATCACCCACCGTCCGAAGCAGCCGTACCGGGCGCCCATCCGGGAACTCTTCGTTCCGGGGGCCCCCATCGACTACGTCGACGACCTCCTTTCCGAAGAGAGCCTGCGGGGTACCGGCTATTTCAACGCCAAAAAGATCAGCCGCCTCTACGCGAAATTCCGCCAGGCCGGAGCCGAGTTCTCCAGCGAGTTCCAGAACATGGCCCTGGTAGGCGCGCTGTCGACCCAGCTTTTGCACCGCCAGTTCGTGGCCCGCGACTCCCAACGTCCCGTCGTGCCGGTCGCCCCGGATCGGGTGGTCTATGGAAATGCCATCGCCAAAGGGGGGCTCCGCCATGGATCTTTCTCACGTTCAGGCAGTCCATAAGTTCCTGGAGATGAGCGCGGTCAGCTACCCGGACCGCATCGCCTTCATCCAGGACGAGGAGCGGGTGAGCTACGCCCGCATCAACGAGATGGCGAACCAGTTGGCCCTCTGGCTTCTCGACCAGGGGATCAAGGGGGGCGACCGCATCGTGATCCTGCTGGAGAACAGCCTCGAGTACGTGGTGAGCTACTATGGGATTCTGAAGGCGGGGGCGGTGGCGGTCCCGCTCAACGCGGATACCCGGCCGGAGAGCCTCGCCGAGGTGCTGACCGAGCTAAAGCCCGCCGCCCTGGTGTCGGGCGCGAAGAGCGAGCAGCTTCTACACGACCTGGGTCCCGCCCAATTCAAGATCCCCCTCATGCTGGTGAAGAGCCCGACCCGCCCCTGGGAGTCCACCGGGGTCCGGGTTTCCTCCTGGGACGAACTGATCCGCCGCGGCCGCCCGGAAAACCCGGCTCTTGCCGTCGCCCCCCACCACCTGGCGAGCATCATCTACACCTCCGGTTCCACCGGGAAGCCGAAGGGGGTCATGCTCACCCACCAGAACATCGTCGCCAACACCTCCTCCATCGTCCAATACCTGCACCTCACCCACAAGGACATCCAGATGGTGGTGCTTCCCTTCTTCTACGTGATGGGTAAGTCGCTGCTCAACACCCACTTCGCGGTGGGAGGGACGGTGGTGGTCAACAACAACTTCGCCTATCCCGCCTCGGTGATCCGGCAGATGGCCGAGGAGAAGGTAACCGGCTTCTCCGGCGTGCCGGCGACCTACGCCTACCTTCTGCACCGCTCACCGTTCTTGGCCTTCAGGGAACGGCTCTCCTCGCTTCGCTACTGCACCCAGGCCGGCGGTCACATGTCCCGGGAGATCAAGGAACAGCTCCTTGAGGCGCTTCCTCCCCACACCAAGCTCTACGTCATGTACGGCGCCACCGAGGCGGCGGCCCGGCTCACCTACGTGGAGCCTGAGCTCCTTCCCCACAAGATCGAGTCCATCGGCCGTGCCATTCCCGGCGTGACCATGCGGGTCCTGGACGAGAACGGGCGCGAGGTGGCGGCCGGGGAGCTCGGGGAGCTGGTCGCCTCCGGTCCCAACATCATGCTGGGGTACTGGAAGGACGCGGCGGCCACCGAGCGGGCCCTCGACCACCACGGCTACCATACCGGCGACCTCGGCTACCAGGATAACGACGGCTACCTCTTCGTGGTCGGACGCAAGGACGACCTGGTGAAGGTCGGTGGGCACCGGATCGACCCCCAGGAGGTCGAGGACGCCCTGATGGCGACCGGCCTGCTGCTGGAGGTGGCGGTGATGGGGGTGGACGACCCGCTGCTCGGCAAGAAGCTGGTGGCGGTGGCGGCTCCCCTGAGCCGGGAGACGACCGCCACCCAGGTGCTCGCCTTCTGCCTCGGGAAGCTCCCCCGGCACAAGCTCCCGGCTGAGATCAAGATGGTCGAGGCGCTCCCGAAGTACGCGAGCAGCAAGATCGACCGTGGGAGGTGCCTGGCGATCCTCGGTGGCGCAGAGGGCTCTCGGCAGACGGCGCAAAACCGGGGGTAGGGGATCAATCGTAGGGTGGGCAGCCCTCTGCCCGCCATTTTCCTGTTGGTCCGCGTGGGCACGGGGTGCCCACCCTAAGGTACTTCAGGGGGAGTATGGGGGAAGGTGTGAGGTGAGAGGGCGATACCTCGTGGAGGGGTGCGATGAGCGCTACGGGTGGGTTTTCGCGGGACGTGCTCAGGATTAATCCGGAGCTGGAGACGGAGCGGATCTGCGCCAGGATTCGGGAGCTCATGCTGTCCCGGGTCAAGAGGCGGGGGCTCGTGGTGGGGCTTTCGGGGGGGATCGACAGCAGCGTGACGGTGGCCCTCGCAGCCCGCGCCCTCGGGAAGGAGCGGGTCTTAGGCCTCGAGATGCCGGAGCGCCATTCGGCGGACGAGACGCTCACGCTGAGCGGCCTCCTCGCCTCCTCGCTCGGGATCGAGACGGTCCGGGAGGATATCTCCGGCATCCTCGAGGCGGTCGGCTTCTACAAGCGCTACGACAAAGCGGTCAGGATGGTCCTTCCCGAGTACAGCGAGGGGTGGAAGTCCAAGATAGTCATCTCCGGGATCAGCGAAGGGGCGGGGATCAACGCCTTCCACCTGGTGGCGGAATCCCCGGAGGGGACGAGGATGAGGAAGAGGCTTCCCATCACCCCCTACCTGGAGATCGTGGCCGCCACCAACTTCAAGCAACGGGTCCGCAAGATGCTCGAGTACTACCACGCCGACCGTCTGCACTTCGCGGTCGCCGGGACCCCCAACCGCCTCGAATACGACCAGGGGTTCTTCGTGAAGCTCGGTGACGGCGCCGCGGACATCAAGCCGATCGCGCACCTGTACAAATCGCAGGTCTACCAGTTGGCCGCCTACCTCGGGATCCCCGAGGAGATCCGGCGCAGAAAGCCGACCACCGACACCTATTCGCTCGCCCAGGGACAGGACGAGTTCTACTTCGCGCTCCCCTACGAGAAGATGGACCTCTGTCTTTTCGCCCGCAACCACGGGATTCCCGCGGAGTGGGTGGCCCACTGCCTGGAGCTGACCGCGGCGCAGGTGGAGATGGTCTACCGGGACATCGACACCAAGAGGACCACAACGCGCTACCTGCACCTCCCCCCGCTCTTGATCGAGGCGGTCACCCTGGACGACTAAGGGGAGGGGACGAGCGTCACGCAATTAAAGGAGGATGGAGATGAGTCTGAAGGAAGAGATTCGCAGGTACGTAGTGGAAAACTTCCTCTTCGGGGAGGATGCGGGGTTGAAGGACGACAGCTCCTTCATCAGGGAGGGGATCGTCGATTCGACCGGGATCATGCAGCTGGTCTCCTTCATCCAGGAACAGTACCGGATCTCGGTGGAGGACGAGGAGCTGACTCCCGAGAACCTGGACAGCATCCGGCGGGTCACCACCTTCGTCGAGGACAAGCTGCGAAGCTCGTCGGGGGCGCCCTAGCGGCGGGGGACACCGGTGACCGCGGCGTTATTGAAAAGGCTCCTGGGAAAGCTCGCGATGATCGCCCCCGGCGGTTATTCCCTGCGCCCGTGGCTCCATCGCAAGCGGGGGGTCCAGGTGGGGGAGAACGTCTGGATCAGCCAGTACGTCTACATCGACGAGATCCATCCGGAGAGCATCGTGATCGAGGACGACGTCACCATCGGGCTGCGCTGCACCATCTTCGCCCATTTCTACCTGGGGGACCGCTACTCGGACGACGATGTGGGGAAGGTGGTGATCGGGAAGGGGGCCTTCATCGGCCCCAACTGCACCATCCTGAACGGGGTGACCATCGGGGAGGGGGCGGTGGTGGTGGCCGGGAGCGTGGTGACCAGGAACGTGCCGCCGGGGGTGCTCTACGGGCCCCCTCCGCCGCTGCCACTGGCCAAGATCACCCGGCCCCTTACCTGCGAGGGGCAGGTGCAGTACGACAAGTTTCTCTTCGGGCTCAGGAAGATTCCACCGGGGGGGAGGGGAGGGGGGAGGCTTTGAAAATCTGCCCTCACCCGGCCTTCGGCCACCCTCTCCCCTGAAGGGGCGAGGGTATGATGGGCGGCTTCGGCCACCCCCTGAAGGGGCGAGGGGATATTTATGTGGGCCTTCGGCCACCGGGCGAGGGGGTATTAACTAAGACGGGGAGCGAGATGTCTCGCTCCCCGTTCGGTTTTTTGGTGGACCCGGTGGAGGTCATGGGGGGCCGGGTTTTCGGCCAGCGTCTAGTCGTAGGTTTTCCGAAGCAGGTGGAAGAGGACGGCCAGCACCAGGGCCACCGCTACGGCGAAGGCTCCGATCACCTTACGGCCGGCCCGCTGGTCCTCGATCGCTTTCAGCTGCTTGTCGATCTTGCCGAGTTCCGCGTTGATCTGGGTCGACTCGCTCTTCACCCGGTTGACGTCCACATCGTGGAACAGGGTGTGGAAACGGTTACGCTGGGAGAAGAGGCTCTTGCCGAGGGTCTCGGTGTCGACTCCCACCGCGGTCAGGGCGCCGATCCGGCGGTCGATCTGCACGATGTACCCCTCGGTCTGCTGCATGGCGGCCTTGATGGCGGCGGCCCGCTCGAAGGTGTGGCACTGGGTGCAGGTCTTTTCGTTGATGATGTCGAGCGACGCCTTCAGTACCTTGTGGTTGCTGTGGCAGGTGACGCAGTGGGGCCCCCCCTTGCCGAGCCTCTTGCCGTGCGCGCTGGCGAGGTAGTCTTTCATGACCCCGACATGGCAGCGGCCGCAGAAGGCCGGGATGTTCTCCTCCTTGGGTGCCCCCAGGAAGCCGCGGGCGCGGTTCATGGCGTCGGCCGCGTTCTTGGGATCGCCGCCGTGGCAGCCGTTGCAGGAGATCCCGTTCTCGGCGTGGATACTCTGCTTCCAGAGAGCCACCGGTGCCCCCAGCCGGTCGGGCAGCGAAGAGTGGCACTGGATGCAGACCGTCTCCGGCGTCGGGGGAGGGGTCGGGGCGGTCTCGGCCCGGACCCCGGCGGGTAAGGCGGCGGCGAAAAGGAGCCCGGTCAGGGCGGCGGCGAAGAGGGCCGGTTTGAGTTCACGTAGTTTCCGGATCATGAGTAGTGCCCCCATATGGTTAGTCCGAACCAGAGCAGGATGCCGGCGATCACGCAGGCGAGGAAGATCGGGCGCCGCAGGGGGTGCCTCTCGGGGCCGCGGTCGATGAACGGGAGCAGCGCCAGGAAGGTCCCGGCGGCGGCCTGGATGGAGATCCCCAAGAGCTCGCTCGGGAAGATCTTCAGCGTCTGGTAGTTGGCCAGGAAGTACCACTCCGGCTTGATGTGGGCCGGCGTCTTGAAGGCGTTGGCCGGCACGAAGGAGTCGGGGGTGAAAAGGAGGTTGGGGGCGAAGAAGACCACCGCCAGAAAGAGCGCGAAGTAGATGGAGATCGAGCTTAAGTCGGTCAGCGCGTAGTTCGGGAAGAAGGGGATCCCGCCTGGGTGGCTCTCGTAGCGGTAGACGTCGCCGGGCCAGGTCTTGGTCGGCTCCTTGGAGCCGAAGGGGGGAGTGGAGATCCCGGTCCGCTTCAAGACGAACAGGTGCAGGGCGATCAGGAGCGCGATCACCACCGGGATGACCGCCACGTGGAGCGCGAAGAACCGCCCCAGGGTCGGAGGCCCGACGAGCTTCCCTCCCCGCAGAAACTCCACCATGTAGGGGCCGATCACCGGGACGGCCGAGGCCGAGTTGGTGGCTACCGTGGTGGCCCAGAAGGAGAGCTGGCTCCAGGGGAGGAGGTAGCCGGTCAGCGAGATCGCCTGCACCAATGCGAAGGTGGTGAAGCCGGTCAGCCAGTTGAGCTCGCGGGGGCTCTTGTAGCTCCCCATGGTGAGGGTGGAGAGCATGTGCAGAAAGAGCACCGCCACCATCATGTTGGAGCCGACCGCGTGGCAGAGCCGGATCAGCCAGCCGTAGGGGAGCTCGTTCATGATGTAGGAGACGCTCTTGAACGCCTTGTCGGCGTCCGGCACGTAGTAGACCAAAAGGAGCATCCCGGTCACCACCTGCAGGGCGAAGATCACCAGCAGCACGCTCCCCAGCGAGTACCACTCGTTGATGTTGCGCGGCAAAAGATAGCCGGTCAGTTCCTGTTTCACGACCTCCCGTGCGCCGATGCGCAGGTCGATCCAGTCGTACACCCGTTTTAAAAGGGGCATGTAACCTCCAAATCCTTCAGGATGGTGCGTTGGATTGGCTGTCGGCAGATCAGCCGATGGTGATTTTTCCCTCCGCCACGGCGACCGGGAGCTTGGCCAGCGGCTTGGGGGGCGGTCCGGAGATGACGGTGCCGTCGGGGGTGTAACGTCCGGCATGGCAGGGGCAGAGGAAATCCTGCTGCTCCTTTTCCCACTGGACGATGCAGCCGAGGTGGGTGCATACCGCGGAGAGGGCGATGAGCTGCCCGGCCTTGGTTCTCACCACCACGGCGGAGGAGCCCGCATACTGGAAGAACTTGGCTTCCCCCTCGGGAACGTCGGTTTCGGCGAAGACCACCTTTTCCGTTCCTGTTTCGCCGGCCTTGGGCGCCAGGTAGCGGAACACCGGATAGGCGACGCCCCCCGCGGCGACCACCGCGGCCCCGGCTGCGCAGACCCCGAGGAATTTTCTCCTGCTTTCGTTCTCCATATCTCCTCCCGGTAATGACTCAAGGTTCCGCAAAAGTATAATTGGGTTCACAATGATTTCAACCCGATAGACAAGTTTTTCGTCCCAGGCCCCGGGAGAGTTCCTGGCAAGTTGTGAGCTGACAATGGAAAATTCGCGATTGTCATAGGTGGCCGGTTGAGACTCGTTGATACTGATGCCCGAAAAGTATGAGAGTAAATTGAGCCGCGCGGCTGCCGAAGGCGGCCGTGGTTTCCGGGCACGGATTCAGCTTTACCTGAAGCGCCGATTTGGATATCTTGGCGGCACAGCCGACTACCATTGCGCCTGAAATCTGGACGGCCCTAGATCCATCCGGCCCTTGCCGGGCGGCATGTCTTCTTCTAAGGAACTCACATGGAAACCTATTACGATCCCAAGGACCTCGGAAAATTCTCCGAAATCGGCAAGGACGCCCCGGAACTGGCGGCCAAATTCTTCGACTATTACGGAGCGGTGTTCGCGGAAGGGGAGCTGACCGAGCGGGAAAAGGCGCTCATCGCGCTGGCGGTGGCCCACGCGGTGCAGTGTCCCTACTGCATCGACGCCTACACGCGGGCCTGCCTGGAGAAGGGATCGAACCTGGGCGAGATGACCGAGGCGGTCCACGTGGTGAACGCCATTCGGGGCGGCGCCTCGCTGGTGCACGGCGTCCAGATGCGCAAGATCGCCGAGAAGCTGTCGCTGTAGGGGGCGGAAGGAATGACCGTCGTCCATAAAAGATCCGCCGTGGAGCCGTTCCAGGAGGCCCTGAAACGAAACGGGCTCCAACTCACCCGCGAGTCGACCCGCACCCTGCAGGTCAACGTCGGCCTCGCCTGCGGGCTGTCGTGCGCCCACTGCCACCTGGAGGCCGGGCCGAACCGCCGCGAGGTCATGGAGCGGGAGACCATGGAGGAGGTGGTGGCCTGCGCCCGGCGCTTTTCCTTCGGGGTAATCGACATCACCGGAGGCTCACCGGAGCTGGTCCCCGGTCTCGACTACCTGGTCTCCTCATTGGCCCCCCTGACCCCGACCCTCATCGTGCGGAGTAACCTCCTCGATTTAGAGCGGGCCCCGGCCCTGGTGGAACTTTACCGGGAGCTGAAGGTGGTGCTGGTCGCCTCCCTTCCCGCCTCCAACGCCTCGCAGACCGATGCGCAACGGGGAGCCGGGGTGTGGGAGAGAAGCCTCGCGGCACTGAAAAGGCTCAATGCCCTGGGGTACGGTGTGGAGGGGAGCGGGCTGGAGCTCGACCTGGTTTCCAACCCGGCGGGGGCCTTTCTGCCGGCCCCGCAGGGGGGGGCGGAGAAGAAATTTCGCGCCGACCTCGCCCGCAAGGCCGGGGTATCGTTCAACTCGCTCTACACCTTCGCCAACGTCCCCCTGGGACGCTTCCGCGACTTTCTCGAGCGCTCCGGCAACCTCGAGGGCTACCTTTCCCGGCTTTCCGGGGGATTCAACCCCTGCGCGGTGGAAGGACTCATGTGCCGCAGCCAGATCTGCGTCGACTGGCGGGGGCGGCTCTACGACTGCGACTTCAACCTGGCGGCCGAGCTCCCCCACGGCGGCGCGGCAGGCCTGATCTCCGAATTCGTGGAGCTGCCGCTCCCGGGGACTCCGATACCGGTAGGCGAGCACTGCTACGCCTGCACGGTCGGCTCCGGCTTCACCTGAGGCGGCAGCATCGTGGCCAGTTAGGCCAGCAAATACCATCCTCGATATGCTCTCGCACCCTCAGGCCGCAGGCCCCTTCTGATTACACCTTCCCCTCAGGGGCCGCAGGCCCCTCCTCTCATACCTTCGCCCCCTCAGGGGCCGTAGGCCCTCCTTAATATACCCTCGCCCCTTAGGGGAGAGGGTGGCCGGAGGCCGGGTGAGGGCGGTTTTGACCCCTCCCTCACCCCCGCCCCTCTCCCGGAGGGCGAGGGGGTGTTGATGCCTGCTCCGCAAAAAGGGCGAGGGAATATGGAGTTCCCGCCCGCCCTCCGAGGCGGGGAGAGCAGTCCAGAGGGGGGCCTTATTTCTTCTCCCTTTCCTTCTCGTGCCTGGTCGGAATGCGGGTCTCCTCCCCGGGGCGGTACCGTTTCCCCTGGTAGTGCTCCTTATCCTTCCAGTACTTCTTGAATTCCTTGTTTCTCAGCTCGTGGATCTTGGAGAGGCTCTGCTTGCGGATCTCGGGGGGGAGGTGGCCCGCCGGCGTGGCGAGCCAGGGCCCTTGCCACGAGCGGGCGCGGTACCAGGTCCCGCCGGTCAGCAGGTAGTATTCCTTGGGAAGGTAGAAGAGCTCGTAGGGAACCGCCACCGCCACCCCGAACCCCAGGCCGGGAGGGAAAAGGAACTCGGGGGGCTCCCGGAGGATGATCGGCTGTTGCGGTCGCGAGGCGGGGGTCTCCGGGAGGGGAGCCGGCGGAGGCGGCGCGGGCTGGGGTGGGGGCGCATCCACCGAGTGCTTTTTGTAGTAGTCGTCGTAGGTTTGGTAGGGATAGTAGGTGCCGCCGGCGTGAAGCGGCAGGGGAAGGGCCAGTGTCAAGGCGGCAGCAGCGGCGAAGCGGGCCAGGTTTTTCATCGCACCCCCCGGGTTAGGTCTCGTCTGCGTGCAGGAACCACCGGTCCAGGACCAGGTGGCGGGTCAGCCAGCCGTTGGACAGGATGGCGGCCCCCGCCAGTTTCCTGAGGGTGGCCGGGGCCGAAGGTGCGTCCGCGCGGTGGGCGCCGAAGCGCTTCCTGAGTGAGGTCCGGTACGGCTCCAGCCGCTCCCGGCGGTAGTCGCCGGCGGCCTCCAGGATGGTGCGGGCCGCCATCCTTCCGCTCTCCACCGCCGGCAGGATCCCCTCCCCGCTCTGGGGTGAGGAGACACCGGCGGCGTCACCTACCAGCATGGCGCGGTCGGCCACCACCTCGCGTCCCCCCACCCTGCGGTAGGGGAGGTAGGCGTGCCCCTTGAGATGCGGAGCCAGATCCAGCGGGATATCCCCCCGCAGCTGCAGGTGCGCGCAGAAGTCCTGGCTCTGGAGCCGCACTCCGGAGCCGGGATAGACCCCGAATCCCACGTTGAGGTAGCACCCCTTGCGGAAGAGCCACCCGTAGCCGGAGAGGTCGGGGGTGAAGTGGAGCTCCACGCACCCAGCCGGAAGATACGATACCGAGAGCTCCCGCTCGGGGAGCCGGAACTCCGCCACCATGGCGAGGATGGCCGACTCCCGGTTCGGTACCGCCCCCATGGCGCGCGCCACCGGGCAGTGGTGCCCTCCCGCCCCGACGATGATGGCCGCTTCGATGCGGTCGTTCACCAGCCAGCCGTTTTCCTTTCTCACCATCTTGGTGGCCGCCTCCCCGAGCAGGGTGGGGCAACCGGCGGCCGAAAGGAGGTAGTGATCGAACTCGCTGCGCAGGATGCCGTAACTGACCGTGTGGGCGAAATCGGTCACCACCTCGTCCCGGTACAGGAGGCCGGTCCGGAACTCGCGGATCGGCTGCAGGAGCCTTCCGCTGCCGTAGGCGACAGGATCGATTCCCAAAAGGGCCAGCACCTCAGGGGTGATCCACCCCGCGCACGGCTTGTCGCGGGGGAAACGCTCCCGGTCCATGACCAGCACCGATACCCCCTCGCTGGCGAGGAAGCGGGCGCAGCTGGAGCCGGCGGGGCCGCCCCCTATCACCAGTACCTCACACCGTTGCATCGTCATCGCCGCAATTGGCGAGATGATCGCGGGTCCAGGGGACCCGGTTGTTGCCGCGCCGGGTGAAAAGGAGCTGGAACAGCTGCAGCAACCCGGTGCTGAACCCGGCGATGGAGCCGGAGAGGTAGAGCCTCCAGGCACGTACGAAGTTCTCGTCGA
Organism: Geomonas sp. Red276; assembly: GCF_054784495.1. Lineage (NCBI taxonomy): Bacteria > Pseudomonadati > Thermodesulfobacteriota > Desulfuromonadia > Geobacterales > Geobacteraceae > Geomonas > Geomonas sp. Red276. The sequence continues at coordinate 1,678 of NZ_BLXW01000038.1, read as the reverse complement.
ACAGCGCGGCGACCTTCTCCTCGTGCCGCTCGAAGCGCTCCAGCCAGTGCTCGAGGGTGCGGGCGTAGTGCAGCCGAAGGTTCTCGACGTCGATCACCGAGAAGCCGCACGGCTCGAAGATATCCATCATCTCCCGGATGGTCGGGGGGTAGCTCCCGGGAAAGATCCTCTTGCCGATCCAGCCGGTCATCGGCTCCGGCACGTCCTGGCCGATGGAGTGGATGAGGCCGAAGCCGCGGTCGGTGAGGGTGCGGTCGATCACCGCGCCGAGACTGCGGTAGTTGGCGGGACCGACGTGCTCGAGCATGCCGATCGAGAGGAAGACGTCGCACTCCCCGGTGATGTTGCGGTAATCGTCCTCGATGTACTCGACACCCTCGATCCCCTCCTTTTTCGCCTGCTTCCGGGCATAGGCGACCTGCTCCTTCGAGATGTTGAAGGCCCGCACCCGGGCGCCGTAGCACTTGGCGAGGTAGCGGGCCAGCCCCCCCCAGCCGCATCCCGCCTCGATCACCCGTTCCCCTCCGCGAAGCCCCACCTTGCGGCAGATGAGCTCCATCTTGGCGCGCTGCGCCGCCTCCAGGGAGAGCCCGGGGCGCGGGAAGTAGGCGCAGGTATAGAGCATCTCGTCGTCCAGCCAGAGCCGGTAGAACTCGTTTCCCAGGTCGTAGTGGTGGTGGATGTTGTCGCGGGACTGCGCGAGCGAGTTGATGGTGCCCCGCCCGCGGCGGCCCGGGGAGCGGCGACGCACCTCGCCGGGGCGAGATGCCGCGCGGTTGACCGCTTCCAGGAAGGGGATCAGCCCCCCTTCGACCGTAATGTTCCCCGCCGCGTAGTCGTCGCCGAAGTAGAGGGTGGGGTTGATCATCAGCCGAAAGAGCGTCAGGCGGTTGTTGATGACCAGGCGGGGGCCGGAACCGGTGACGATATCCTTGTCGTCCCACAGGGTCGCCCTGATGGCGGGCTGCCCCATTCCCCGTACCAGCGTCCGCAGCAGCCAGCGGTCCCCTTCCGTTACCGGTCCCGAACTTCGGCTCCTGGTCGAAAAGAGAGATGGGGGGCAGACGCCGTAAACCTTGGAACCGTCCATAGTGACCTCGTGTCTTCGTCCCGCAGTGCGGGCAGCCTGTGCCGGAACGGCTTCCGGCGGTAAATCCGTGGCATGAACGCGCAGATACCTCTCCGCGGCTGGCGGCTACCGCGTCCAGGGAAGGGTAGGGGATGTCGTAACCTGTTGAGAGTATGTTAATTATTTTGTTTTTAAATCGGCAAATGTCAAGCCGCGGTCACCTCCTCGGATGTCGACGACCGGCGGGTGGTCAACAACCTGAACTTGAACTTCAAGGGGCTCAAGCAGCAGCTCTCCATCCTCTACGGTTCCAAGTACGTGCTCGAGAGCATCGATGGGCAGAGCTACAGCCCCCCACGGGGGAGAGGGTGGCCGAAGACGGGGTGAGGGCTGGTTCTGAAGCCGTAGTTCGGGTCGCTGAGGTGCCGGGGAAAGATTAGCGCCGGGCGTATATTTTAATGTAGGCCCGCTTTTTCTAATACCTGATTAGCGCCAATCTTCCGCTGGAAGACAAGCGCGACATATTACGTCGTAGGTGGTTCATATAATCACGGCACATTCCATCCGAGGAGGCTGCCGTGAAGAATCGTTTCCAGTTCCAGTCAGGCC
>NZ_BLXW01000037.1:0-50440 GCF_054784495.1 Geomonas sp. Red276 | reverse complement strand
CTTTCGTTGAATTGCGGCCAGATCTGGCCGTTCTTTGAAAGGATAGTCACATTCGCCAATAAAAAAGGCAGCCTCCTGAGAGACCGCCTTTTGATGGTTCACTGTTGCCGCGCCAGCGGCTTAGTTCAACCATGTAATTGACCGGATCCTGTCATCCACCCAGCCTGGTGGTTAAAAATCGTGTTTGGGTTACGATGGGCCCCCTAAGTGGACGATGTCCTTCCGTCTCAGGTCTGGAAATTTGTTCCATTTGGGGGGATGGCCGGACCTGCACATCCGCCTCGCTGCCGTTTTTCAAACGTGGTCTGTTCCCGAACCATCTTTCTCGACACTCTTTGGTAGGGGATTGCGGCCACGGAGTCCCGGCGTTTTGTCGCATAGCCTTTCCGTCTCTGCTGATAACTCCTCTGCTTGATATGAAGGAGGCTCAGTGCGATCTGATTTTAGGTAGGGGAAACTATATATAGCTTGGTGTTTAATGTCAAAGGAGAATTCATGAACAAGATCAATGACGTTCGACGGGGGAGTGAGACTATTTGAATGCCTGCTACTGCGGATCAAGGATTTCAACCTCGATGCCAATGTGATAACGAACCATCCACCCGGAGTTGAGAGCTCAGATCGGGGCGGTTGGAAAGCTGCACTAACAGGACCTGGCTAACGGCTATAACGAAACTGCTTTCGGCTACCCGGTGCTCCTTTGTGATCGGGGGCTGCGGGCTTTGATGGGGAGGGGAGGGCGGGGGGGTTTTAACTTCTACTCGACGTCGACGTTCCGGAGGCCTTCGGGACGCCAGGCGGGGGAGATTATCTTGGCGGTGTTGCGTTGGCCTAAGAGGGTGCCGAAGGTGACGGAACTTTCGCCGAAACGGTCGTTGACGGCGTCCATGGCCCCAGCCAACAGCGCCTTCCTGCGGTCTTCTCCGAAGAGGGGCAACTGCTCGGCCTGTTGGTCCAGGTTGCTGATCCTCACCCCCAAAAGGCGGATCGGCTGGGTGAGGTCGATGGTTTCCAGCAGCATGACGGCGCCGCGGTAGATCTCTTCGGAGTTGTTGGTGTGGCTGGAGCGGCTGGCCTGCCTCGAGAAGGTGGTGAAGTCGGAATAACGGATGGTGAGGGTGATGGTCTTGCCGGCAACCTGGTAGCGCCGGGCCCGCCGGCCTACCATCTCGGAGAGCTGCAGCAGATAGCGCAGGATTTCGTCTCGGTCGGTGATGTCTTTGTCGAGGGTGGTGCTGTGACCGACGGTCTTCACCTCCTCGGCTTCTTCCTCCGGAACGACGGGAGTGTGGTCGATACCAAGCCCCATCTGGTGGAGCTTCTCTCCCACCACGCCGAACTTCCTCTTCAGGATATCCACCGGGAACCTGCCGAGCTCGCCGCAGGTGCGGACGCCGAGCTTGGTGAGCTGTTGCTGGAGTTTGGGCCCGATGCCGCAGATGTCCTTGACCGGGACCCGCTCGAGGATGCGGGAGACTTCGCCGGGGGGGATGATGGTGAGGCCGTCGGGCTTCTGCATGTCGGAGGCGAGCTTGGCCAGGAGCTTGTTCGGGGCGATGCCGACGGAGCAGGTGAGGCCTAATCCCTCCCTGATCCGCTCCTTGATGAGGTTGGCGATCCGCTCGGGGGAGCCGAAGAGGGCAAGGGAGCCGGTGACGTCGAGGAAGGCCTCGTCGATGGAGAAGACCTCCACCATCGGGGTGTACTCCCGCATGATCTTGATGATCTCGGTGGAGGTGTAGGTGTACTTCCGGTTGTTGCCGACCACGAAGATCAGCTCGGGGCACTTCTGGCGCGCCTCCCAGGCGTTCATCCCGGTCTTCACGCCGAAGGCGCGGGCCTCGTAGGAGCAGGTGGTGATGACGGTGCGCTTGGCCGCCCCGATGACCGCGATCGGCTTTCCCCTCAGCTCCGGGTTGGATTGCTGCTCCACGGAGGCGAAGAAGGCATTCATGTCGATGTGGAGAATGATCCGCTGGGAGTCCACGCCGTCTATCCTTAACCCGATGCTATTGCCGACAGTCGAGCCGCGGCGTGCTACCCCATCCTCACCTTACCCGCCGTTTTCGACACCCTCCAGGGTCCAGTTCTGGTCGGCGGGGTCGAACATCAGCTCGAAGAGGTTGGCCCCGTCGCTCACCGCGAAGTGGAGCCTGACGCCGGAGCCGTCGCTGCTTCTCCAGACGTATGAGAGCTCGGTCACCGCGTGCTTGTTTCGGCGCCACTCGAACCAGACCGGCTTGACCCCGGCTCCCGGCGCGAAGATGGCCGCCACCCGCACCCGTTCGGCAATGCGCTGCATAAGCTACTCCATCTGCCGGTAGATGCCAACTACTTTCCCGACGATGGAGACCTCCCCCTCTCCCTCGTTGATGATGATCGGGTCGTAGTTGGGGTTCTCGGGCTGCAGCCTGATCCGGTGCGGTTCGCGGTAGAAGCGCTTGAGGGTCGCCTCCCCGGCCACCATGGCCACCACGATGTCGCGGTTGCCGGCGGTCGGCTGGGGGCGCACCAGGGCCAGGTCCCCCTCCTGAATGCAGGCGTTGATCATCGAGTCCCCCTTCACCCTCAGAAAGAAGGTCCCCCCGGTCTGCATCTGGGAGCGGTCGATGGCGAAGTGCCCCTCGATCTCCTCGATGGCGGGATGGAGCGTCCCCGCCCGCACCACCCCGACGATCGGGAGGCTTACCGCCTGGGCCTGGTTGGCCAGCGTGATCCCCCGCGTGCTCCCTTCCTGCCTGCGCAGGTATCCCTTCTTCTCCAGGGCCTCCAGGTGCTTCATCACCCCTAAGGTACCGCTTACCCCCAGTTCCTTCCCGATCTCCCTCAGGCTCGGCGGATAGCCGTATTGGTTGATGTGGTCGGTGACGATACCGAGGACCTGCTGTTGTCGTGACGTGAGCTCTTCCATACCCCCTCCTGGTTATCTTGTGACAACCATATCAGGTGGTAACCAAAGGTTGTCAAGGGGGAATCTGGGCCGAAAGAGTGGGGGAAAGGTTATAAGCGACGGGGTTGAGGATTCATTATCGTGTATTATATTTGATGCGTCTAATGTGTCTTCCGGACTTTGCATCCACCTGAGCGAGGCCCCCCATGATCATCCCGCAACGGCTCACCATTCCACGAATTCGCTCGGCCGCGTCCGCCTCCCTTTTTCTTGCCAGCGCGCTGGTGCTGTTTTCGGCCGGGCCGCTCAGGGCCCAGTCCCCGGAAGAGCTCTCCGAGTACCACACCCCGCTGGCCGGAGAGTCGCGCGAGGTTCCCTTCATGGGGCGCTGGATTCCCATCCCTCCCCGGGATCGCAGCCGGCTCACCTCCCTCACCATGGGGGGGACCGTGTTGAAGCCGCGGCAGGGGAGCATCGGCGGCCTGCCGGTGGGTGCATTCTTTCTGCGCCGGGCCGACGACACTTTCCGCACCCGCGACATAATCAGCATCTTCGAAAACGAGCTGGAGTACGACCGCCGCTTCGGGACCTTCGAACTGGTCACCCACTTCGAGAACTTCACCCTCCCCGGCGACATCACCGAGATCGCCAACAACCGGGAGGTGAAGGCCACCGCGGCCACCTACGGCTGGGCGATCGGGGCGGCCGGCCCGGGGATCAGGATCCCGGTGGCCCCCGGAGGGGTGGACAACAACATCAAGCTCCAGCTCCTTGGCCGGATCGGCTACTTCTATGCCGAGCGGAGCCACGGGACCGGCCCCGATGTCGTCATTCCCCCCGACACGCTCCTCTACGGCGCCCGCCTGAGAGCCCGTTACGACGGGCTGACCAGGAACCTCCTGGAGCTCGCCCATCGCGGGGTGGCGCTCGGCCTGGACGCCGACTACCTCAATCGCGAAGGCTGGAGGTCGCTGGAACCGGCCGGCGGGGAAATTCGCCACGATTTCCAGCAGCTGCGCGGTTACCTGGTGGCGGCCGGCGGCCTTCCGGGTCTCTCCGAGAAAAACCGTGTGCTTTTGAACATCAACGCAGGCGCCACCAGTTCCCGCGACGGCGACCGCTATAACGCCTTCCTGGTGGAGGGGGGGCCACTCCCCAGCGAGGAGGACGACCTGATCCGCTCCCACTACAGCGGGATCATCTACGACCAGGTGCGAGCCACCGACTACGCCTCCGGCTCGCTCTCCTATCGCCGCGAACTCGCCTTTTTCCTCTACCTGAGCCTGACCGGCTCCTACATCTGGGGAGAGCGCGCCACCGTCGAGGTCGCCGACGTCGTCACCTTCCGCCCCCGGACCGGCAAGGCCGCCACCATCAGCCTCGATTCGGCCTTCTTCTGGAACTCGGAAGTGTACCTCGCCTACGGTTGGGAGTCGGGCTTCATCCGGGACGGAAGGTCCGGACACGGCTTGACGGTGCTCTGGAACAAATCGTGGTAGCAGGTGCAGCTCACTGGATGTAGTACACTTATCACTGGAACAGAGAGATAAAGGGAGTTACTATGCCAAGCCCGACCCTGGTCGAAGTCTTCTTCGATTACATCTGACCGTGGTGCTACTTCAGTACGGTCCGTACTGATCGACTCAGAGAGGAGCACGGCGTCCGCTTCAAGTGGACGGTCTTTCCGCTCCATCCCGACACACCGGAGGAGGGGATGGAGCTCTCGGAGCTCTTTGCCGGCCGGGACATCGACCTGGCGGCCGTCCAGGAGCGGCTCGGTCTGGTTGCCGAGGAGGTAGGCCTTCCCCTTACCCCGCGTTCGCGCACCTACAACAGCCGTCACGCGCAGGAGCTCGGGAAGTACGCCGAGCGGATAGGGTTACTGGATACCTATCAGAAAAGCGTGTACCGGGCCTACTTCGTGGAAGGGAGAAACATCGCCCTTTGGGAGGAACTCCTTCCGGCGGCGGAGCGGGCCGGCCTCGACCCGCAGGAGTGCCGCCGGGTCCTCGAGGAGGGGCTCTGCGCCAAGGAGGTAGGAGACGACTGGCGGCGGACGGCAGCCCTCGGGATCAACGGGGTGCCCGCCTTTCTCTGTGGCGACCGGCGCCTGGTAGGATTCCGTCCGTATCGGGATCTCGAGGCGCTGGTTTTGGGGCAGGGTCAGAATTCCACCAGGTAGTCGGCGTTGTCCGGTCCCACCTGCTGCGGCAGGAGGTCGGGGAAGAGGGGAAGGATGACGGTGGAGGTGAAGCGGTCGCCATCCTGGTCGAGTTTGACCGGGATGCCGGCCTTGATGGCGTGCCAGATCCCGGTCAGCCCCACCATCCTGGTACCGGGGTGGCGCTTGAGGTAGCGGGCGATGTTGAGGGCCATCCCGCTGTTGCGCAGGGCCTGGGCCTCGCAGAAGTAGGTGAAGGTGCTGGTGACCGCCCGGTGGGGGCCGATCGAGAGGAAGGTCTTTCTCAGAAAGGCGGTGTGGGGGGTGTTGAGGTCGCAACTGGCTCCTTCCGGCAGCCCCTTCCGCTCCTCCGCGGTGAGGGACGAGAAGCCGCGCTGGGCGACCTTCCTGACCAGGGGGGCGGGGATGTTGAGGGCGACCATCGGGATCCGCTTTTCTCGTGCGTAGAGGAATATGTCACGGTACAGTGTCCAGTCCATCGGCCAGCCGGCGGTGAAGATCGCCCGGAAGGTGGCCTCGTCGATCTTTCCTTCCACCCAGTCGTCCAGGGCCTGCTGCCCGTCGGTCGAGACCATCTCGAGACCGATGGCGAGCGGGACATCGCGCTCCCACAGGGACCGGATCAGGTTCAGCTGCATCAGGTGATGACCGCGGTTGTCGTGGGTCTCTCCGATAAGGACCAGGTTGGAGCTGGCGGCGGCGTCGAGGAGTTCGCGGTAGGTGACGAACATCCCGTCGCTCATCCGCACGATGTTTTCGTCCGCCTGCCCCGGGGTGGGGACTAATTGAATCGACAGCAGCACCAGGAGCACCAGGATTGCCTTCCCCGTCACGGTCCACCTCCTTCCCTGCGGTAGTCGGCGTCGACAATCTAAAGGGTACAACCCAATGGCCGCGGCCACAAGGAGGCGCCGGTGGCCGGCGCGGAACGTGGTGGGGGGCGAGGATAAAAACCTCCCTCACCCGGCCTTCGGCCACCCTCTCCCGGGGGGCGAGGGAATGACTATACAAGGGGCAGAGATCCAGTATCCCCTCGCCCCTTTAGGGGAGAGGGTAAATGAAGCACGAAGGGACCGGGATAAAGTTTGCAAAGCTAGTGAGTTGGTATCCGGTGGAAGGAGGACGATTCATGAAGGGTAAGGTATTCTCGGGCGGACGAGGCGGGTGGTGGATGGCGGTGGCCGGCGCGGTGTTACTCTGGTGCCTGCCGGCGGCCGCGGCGGTTGACGCGAGCCAGCCGGTGCGGTGGCAGGAGGTGGGGGTGACGCTGAAGCCGGAGGCGCATCTAGTGGAGGGCCGCACGACCATCGGCTTCGCCCCGGGACCTCGGAGCGCGACCTTGCGGCTGGCGAGGTCGGCCCGCATCGACGCGGTCGAGGTGGCGGGTAAGAAAGCTCCCTACGAGTTCAATAACGGCGTCCTCTCCGTCCCGCTTCCCGCGGCCGGAGACGAGATCACTGTCGGGATCTCTTACCACGCCCTCTTCAACGACCGTGCCTCCACCGGCCCCGCCGCGGGCGAGGACCCCAGTTACGGGGTGAACGGCACCATCTCCCGGGAGGGGACCTTCCTGGGGGACGGCTCCTTCTGGTACCCGATTCCCTCCGACGTCCCGGCCCGCCGCACCACCAGGATCGAGGCGCCGGCCGGGGTGGAAGGGCTCACCTACGGTAAACGGCTCTCCCGCGAGACGGTGGGGGAGGTGACCAGGAGCGTCTGGCGGGAGGCCAACCCGGTGGGGTGCCTCTCGCTGGTGGCCGGCTACTACAAGATAGAAGAACGGCGGGTGGACGGCATCGACCTCTACAGCTATCTCTACCCGGACAACGCAGCGCTGTCGTCGCGCTACCTGGACGCCGCCGCCCGCTACATCAAGTTCTACAGCGATCTCTTCGGCCCCTTCCCGTTCGAGAAGTTCGCCGTAGTGGAGAATTTCTTTCCCACCGGCTACGGTTTCCCCTCCTTCACCCTGCTCGGCGGCTCCGTCATCCGGCTTCCCTTTATCGTCGACACGAGCTTTCCCCACGAGATCGCCCATTCCTGGTGGGGAAACGGGATAGGGGTCGATCCCGCCCAGGGTAACTGGTGCGAGGGGCTGGTGACCTACCTGGCCGATTACCTTCTCAAGGAGCGCAGATCGGCCGCCGAGGGAAAGGAGTATCGCCGGCAGCTCCTCATCGACTACGCCTCGCTGGTCTCCCCGGCCACCGACTTCCCCCTGACCGCCTTCCTAAGCCGCAGCGATCCGCAGTCCCGCGCCATCGGGTACGGGAAGGGGGCCATGCTCTTCCACATGATCCGTACCCGGATCGGCGACCGCGCCTTCTTCGAGGGGCTTCGCCAGGTCGCACGGGAGCGGATGTACCGTAGCGCCACCTGGAACGATTTCGTGGTGGCCTTTTCCGCAGCCTCCGGTGAGAACCTGGCCCCCTTCGTCGGCGAGTTCCTCACCCGTCCCGGCGGCCCCCGCCTCTCGCTCGCCGGGGTCGCCAGGAAGCGGGACGGTAACGGCTGGGCGGTCTCCGGCGTGATCCGCCAGGGCGAGCCGCTCTACCAGCTCCAGGTCCCGCTCAGGCTGGAGAGCGCCCAGGGTTCGATACGGCAAAAGGTCGCGCTCAAAGGGGAGGAGACCCCCTTCACCCTTTACAGCGCCACCCTTCCCGGCCGGCTCCTCCTCGACCCCGATGCCGACGTCTTCAGGATCATGGGGAAAGGGGAGCTCCCCGCCACCGTCAACAGCATCAAGGGTGCCTCTTCCCTGGTCGGGGTGATGACCGGCGACTGCAAGGCGGGGAGGGAGCCCTTCATGAATCTGCTCGCCTCCCTCTCCCAGCAGGGGGCTTTGCTGGTGGGTGAGGACCGCCTCGACGCTTCCGACACCACCCATGACCTGATCTTCTGCGGCCTTCCCGCCGACCGCTCGCTCCTTCCGCCGCTGCCGGAGGGGATCACGGCGACCGACGAGGCGATCACCCTCTCCGGGGAGCGTTTTGCGGGCCCCGATGCGCTGCTCATCGCCGTCATGCCCCGCCCGCAGGCACCGGGACGGGTGGCCGCCCTCTACCTCCCGCTTTCCGGCCGGGCCGCCCTCCAGTACGGGGCCAAGATCACCCATTACGGCAAGTACGGCTACCTGCTCTTCGCCGGGGGGAGCAACCGGGCCAAGGGGACCCCCTCCAGCAGCGACCCTTCAGTGACCGTGGAACTTGGAAAGTGAGATTTCCCGTGTACTCTTCTCTAGTAATTAATTTCCAAGGAGCCGGTCTCTATGAATCAGGCAGCAAAACGGGTCGTCATCATCGGCGGGGGCTTTGCCGGGCTCAACGCCGCCAAGGCGCTCGGTAACAAGCCCGGGGTCCAGGTGACCCTTCTCGATAGCCGCAACCATCACCTTTTCCAGCCTCTTTTGTACCAGGTGGCCCTGGCGGGGCTCAACCCCGCCGACATCGCCGCGCCGATCCGCAGCATCCTCGCGCCTTTCCAGAACATCACCGTGCTCCTGGCCGAGGCGACCGGCTTCGACCTCGCCGGCAAGCGCGTCATCGTCAAGGAGCTCGATCCGATCCCCTTCGATTACCTGATCCTCGCCAGCGGGTCGAACCACGCCTACTTCGGACACGAGGAGTGGGAGCAGGCCGCGCCGGGTTTGAAGAGCATCGAGCAGGCCCGCGAGATCCGGCGGAGGACCCTGCTGGCCTTCGAGCAGGCGGAGATGAGCGAGGACCCGGTGGAGCGGCAGCGTCTGCTCACCTTCGTGATCGTGGGCGGGGGGCCTACCGGGGTGGAGCTCGCCGGGGCGCTCGCCGAGATGAGCCGCTTCACCCTGGCCAGGGATTTCCGCAGGATCGACCCCCGACAGAGCCGGGTGGTGCTGATCGAGGGGGGACCCCGCCTGCTTCCCGCCTTCTCCCGCGACCTCTCCGCCAACGCCACCGACAAGCTCGAGAAGCTCGGGGTCAAGGTGCAGACCGACTGCGTGGTGACCGACCTGGACCGCCACGGCGTGGTCGCCTGCGGCGAGCGGATCCCGGCCGGGACCGTCATCTGGGCGGCCGGGGTCAAGGCCTCCCCGCTGGGGGCGCTCCTCGGCGTGCCGCTGGACCGGCAGGGGAGGGTCCTGGTCGAGGAGGACCTGAGCGTCAAGGGACACGATTACCTCTTCGTGCTGGGGGATCTCGCCCATTTCATCGGCCGGGACGGCAATCCCCTCCCTGGGCTTGCGCCGGTGGCCCTCCAGCAGGGGAAAAAGGCGGCCCGCAACATCCTGCGGGACCTGGCCGGACAGCCGCGCAAGCCGTACCGCTACCTCGACAAGGGGATGCTCGCCACCATCGGGAAGAACAAGGCGGTGGGGCAGTTCCGCAACATCCATTTCACCGGCTTCATCGCCTGGCTCGCCTGGCTCTTCGTCCATATCTACTACCTGACCGGATTCGCCAACCGCCTCCAGGTGGTCTTCCACTGGGGATGGTCCTACATGACCTTCAAGCGCGGCGCACGGCTGATCCTGGGGCAGGACTGGCGCATGTTCCTATTGAGGGGCGGGGAGAAGCGGGAAGAGGCGCCGAAGTAAGCCGGGAGGTGGCCCGCCCCGCACGAGGGGGACGGGCCACTGAACCGGTGTCGCCGCTTGGCCGGAACCGCTCTCTCAGACGATCGCCTCCTTGATCTCTCATACGGATGCCTCCTTGATCTCTCAGACGGTTGCCTTCTTGACAGTGGGGGCGTCTGTAGTACCGTTATAACTGTTTTCCCCGACGCCCGCCGCGCCTTTTACTTCCTGCCGATGTTCCGAACGGTCCTGTCGCGCCCGCTCATTCACGGGTACCATCACGTGTCACTCTCTCAAGGAGGAGTCGTGAAGTTATTCGTCCTTTGCACCTTCGTCCTCTGGCTGGTGGTCAGCCTCCTGGCCCTTTTCCACAAGAAGGGGGAATAGTCCCCTTTCCGCCTCTGTCTCCGGTTGCGGCCCCTTTGCCGTCCCTGCCGGGCCCCTCTCTGGTTCTGCCTCGCCGTTCCCCTCTCTAAAGCCTCTCCTTCAGTGATCTTCCCCGTGGCCCATCCCCTTGCGCCGCTTTTTTTTCCCCACTGAAAAAATTTGAAAAAACGAATTAAAAAAATCTTAAGTCAATGGCGGCGCTGCCGATACCTAGTAAGTGAGCTCAAGCGGGACCCGTTGGGGGAGTGTCCACTGCCCACCGGCAACCGCCCCAAGCGTTTCGGTAAGAAAACCACCGGCAGAAGGCCGGGCCGCCCAGAAAAGGAGGATTCGCCATGACCGTGAACGACATTTCCTTGACCGCCGGGATGAGGACCAACCTGCTCTACCTGCAGCAGACCAGCTCGCTGCTGAACCGCACCCAACAGAGGCTCTCGTCCGGCAAGAAGGTCAACAGTGCCCTCGACAACCCGACCAACTACTTCGCCGCGCAGAACGCCAACCAGCGGGCCAGCGACCTCTCCGACCGTAAAGATGGCCTCTCCGAAGCGGTGCAGACGGTCAACGCCGCCAGCGCCGGCATCAGCGCCATCACCGGCCTCATCGCGGCCGCCAAAGGTGTCGCGCAATCGGCCCTCTCCACCAGCGATACCAACGTCCAGTCCAAACTGGCCGCCCAGTACGACACCATCCGCACCCAGATCGACAACCTCTCCTCCGACTCCGGGTATCGCGGTCTCAACCTGCTTAGCTCCATCAACACGCTGACCGTCATCTTCAACGAGGGTGGCTCCTCCAAGCTCGACGTCATCGGCTTCCTCGCCAACTCCCAGGGGCTGAGCCTCGCCACCGCCAGCAACAACTGGCAGAGCTCCTCGGACATCACCACCGACGCCGCCCTGATGGATTCCGCCATCTCGGTGCTGAGGACCAACACCCAGACCCTGGCCGCCAACCTGAACATCATCACCACCCGCCAAAGCTTCACCGACGCCATGACCAACACCCTGTTGACCGGCGCCGACAACCTCACCCTCGCCGACATGAACGAGGAGGGGGCCAACATGCTGATGCTGCAGACCCGGCAGTCGCTGGGCACCACCTCCCTCAGCATGTCCTCCCAGGCGGCCCAGGCCGTCCTGAGACTGTTTTAGCATCCAGGGCGGGATGGAGGCCTCCATCCCGCCCATCCCCCGGCAGGTGCCGCATGATGAAATTCGACCGCTCCTTGCCTGATCAACCAGCTCCCCCGTCCCCGCCGGCGGCCGGTCCCGCGCCGCTGCCGGCTCTCCCTCCCGGGCCGGGCGGCCAGGCCGGGGGGGGACGCCTCCGCCGGCCAACGGCAACGGGAGGGGGCCAATCTCAGGAAACTCCGGTCGGGCCTGCTTGCGGAAAATCATCCGATGAACTTCGGCTCCCCTAAGGCCCGGCGTCTCCTCGGCTGGCGGTGACTCATTCTTCGAGGTCGGACGATATGAAGATGCGCCTTATTCTCATGCTGTTGGTCGACGCCCTGCTGGCGGTGGGGGCCCTGCTCTCCGCGGCGGTCCTCTGTTTCGGCGGCTCCGAGATCTGCCGGTACTGGAACCCGGGACTCTTCGCCCGCACCGCGGTGGTCTTCGTGGCGGCCGAGCTCTTCTCCTCCTACCTGATGGACGTCTACACGGTCGACCGGCGCTGCAAGAAGTGGGAGATCTTCATCAACTCCCTGCAGGCCGGGGTGACCGCGCTGCTCATCCTCTTCGTGATCGATTACCTCGCCCACTCGGTGGTGCTGATCGACATCGACCTGGCGCTCTGCGTATTCATCTTCTTCGTCTACCAGTTCCTGTGGCATGCCTTCTCCGCCTTCGCGGTCCGCTCCTCTCACCTGTGCCAGCGGGTGCTCATCCTGGGGACCGGGCCCCTCGCCAGGCAGCTCGGGGGGATGATCGAGGAGGGGGATACCCACTTCACCCTGGCGGGGTACCTGGCCTGTGCCGAGCAGGTGGAACGCGATGCCGAACCGGTCCCGCCCGAGCTGCTGGTGGCCGCCAACGGCGACCTCTTAAGCACCGCTTTGCAGGCGAAGGTGGGGGTTATCGTGGTGGCCATCTCCGAGCGGCGCGGCGTGCTCCCCCTGCAGGAGATGCTGCAGTGCAAGCTGGAGGGGATGCGGGTGATGGATGCCCCCTCCTTCTACGAGACGGTGACCGAGAAACTGCTCCTCGAGGAGATCACCCCGGGGTGGATCATCTTCTCCGCCGGCTTCCACAAGACCCGGCTCTTCCTCTTCCTCAAGCGGGTAAGCGACATGCTCCTTTCGCTGTCGGTGCTCACGGTCATCGCCCCGCTGTTCCCGCTGGTGGCGCTGGCCATCAAGCTCGACTCCCCGGGGCCGGTCTTCTTCCGGCAGGTGCGGGTGGGAAGCGGGGAGAAGCTCTTCACCCTCTACAAGTTCCGCTCCATGCGGACCGACGCCGAGCGGGACGGGGCAGTCTGGGCCTCCGAGCACGACGACCGGGTGACGCGGGTGGGGCGGGTCCTCCGGAAGTACCGGATCGACGAGTTCCCCCAGCTCTTCAACGTCCTCAAGGGGGACATGAGCTTCATCGGCCCCCGCCCCGAGCGTCCCGAGTTCGTGCAGACCCTGAAGAGCCAGATCTACTACTACTCCAAGCGCCACATCCTCAAGCCGGGGCTGACCGGCTGGGCCCAGGTCCGCTACCCCTACGGCGCCACCGTGGAGGACGCCCTGGAGAAGCTCCGCTACGACCTCTACTACATCAAGAATCACTCCTTCCTGCTGGACTCCCAGATCATCTTCGAGACCGTGAAGGTGGTGGTTTTCGGCGTCGGGAGCCGGTAGGAACGTTTGCCGCCGGAGGGGTTGCCATTGTTGCGGTGTCGCTTCAAGCAATCGGTAGTAACCGCCACTGTCACAGCGATTTCCCCGTTACTTGGTGCGGGGGTGAAATGAGGCACCCGCCTTGAGAAATCCATTGCGTGTGATATCTTTTATTATAATTACCTAATCTAAAACTCAAGCAGAAGGCGTCTTCCTCCCCGATACCGGCGGCTTTTGTCGCGGAGGAGCCGTTCCATTCACACCCCGAGGTGAGCCATGAGCGTGAGAACGATGCTGCTGGTTATTCTGTGCCTGTTGCTGCCGGCCGCCCTGCCGGCCAGTGACTACCAGGTGGGGGAGGGTGACACCCTGGAGGTCTCGGTGTGGGGGGTGAAGGACCTGAACTTCCCGGTCAAGGTGAGGCCGGACGGCAAGATCACCGTGCCGGGGCTGGGGGAGGTGATGGCGAGCGGGAAGAGCCCGAGCCAGCTGCAGGGGGTTCTCACCGAGAAGCTCAAGTCGCTCGTGAAAAACCCCATCGTAACCGTCACCGTGAAGGACATTACCAACAGCAAGGTGTACGTCTTCGGCTCCGGGGTCAAGGCGGCCGTCTACGACCTCTCCCGCCGCACGACGCTTTTGCAGCTTCTCTGCACGCTCCCCGAGGTGAAGCTCGCCGACCTCAAGAGCTCGTACCTTTTGCGTAACGGCAAGAAGGTGAAGGCGGATCTCTACCGGCTCTTCGTGGACGGCGACATCGAGCAGGACGTCCTTTTGCAGTCGGGGGATTCCCTCTTCATGCCGGTACTCAAGGAGCACAGCGTCTACGTGGTGGGGGCGGTCAACACCCCCAAGGCGCTCGAGTATCGGCCGGGGATGAAGGTGATGGAGGCCATCCTCGAGTCGGGGGGCTTCAGCAAGTTCGCCGACCAAAACGACGTGGTGGTGGGGAGAAACGACAGCACCACCGGGGTCAACTCGGTGACCGACACCCTCGGCAACAGCTACACCATGGCCGATGCCATGACCGGCACCGGGGTGCGGCAGTCGATCTACTACGCACCCAACATCAAGGGGGGCACCAACCAGATCAAGATCAGCTTCAACGCCTCGGCGAGCTACCCGGACATCAGGGTCCTCGAGTACTCCGGCCTGAAGGCGATGGACAAGGTGGTGAGCAACGTCGGAAGCGGCACCACCTGCTCCAGCGGCTCGGTGACCACCACCACCGCCAACGAGCTCCTCTTCGCCGCCAACACGGTCTCCACCGGGACCAGCGCGGCGGGAAGCGGCTACACCTCGCGGGTCATCACCAGCCCGGACAGCGACATCGCCCAGGACCGCACGGTTACCGCGACCGGCACCTACAGCGCCAGCGCGCCGCTCACCTCCTCGGGCAACTGGGTCATGCAGATGATCACCTTCAAGTAAGAGAAGCGGCCGTCCCGGTGTCGGAAGGTCCCACCGGGTGACAACATTCCGACAGTAGGCCCGGCCCTTCCGGGCAGGGGTACGGGGCAGTTCTTCCTCGTGCCCCTTTTTTTATCCCTGTCATTCCGACCGGTTAGCGCGGGCGCGGGGATAATGGGTATTTTTTAACGTCGCCGGTCCGGTTCTTGCTAACGTATCTCCCAGCTATATATCGAGGCCACTCAACCGACATGGATTCCAATGCCTGAAGGCCAAGTCGCCACTTGGCAGGGGGAGGAACTTTCATGCTTGTTCAGGTGCACTGGACGAATAATCGTTACGACTACGTCAAGGATTTCATGCTCGACAGCCTGATCGAGGCGGGCGTAGTTGCGCGTTTTTTAAGGAGTTCCGGGTGGGTGGTGGTGGGCGTGGATCCGGTCCGGACGATGGGCGACCCTTCCCGGTACAAGGGGGTGGAGCGCAGGTCGCTGAACAAGCCCCGCTTTACCGAGTACGAATGACCGGTGTCGGTAACTTTTACAGCCGGTTTTCATGATGTCGGGCTCATTTACATCCGTCGGAACCGTTACCAGAAGCCCCAGCTCCCGGTGGCCACCACGTAGACGGCCAGGGCGAGGTTGGTGGTCGCGTGGGCCAGCACACAAAGCGCCAGGCTGCGGGTGCGGTAGAGCAGGACGTTGTAGAGAGCCCCGGCCACCATCCCGGCCACCACCTGGTGATGCTCCAGCCCGAAGAGCACCACGGTCCCCAGAAACGACTGCCAGGTGAAGTGGCCGACCGGGACCGACTCGAAGTCCGGGTCGACCAGGAAGCGGATCAGAAACGACCTCCAGAAGATCTCCTCCATGAGCGGCACCACCAGCACGGCACCCGCCGCCCGCGACAGGATCAGCACGAGCCTCACCGCCCCGTCGGGGAGCGCCGCCGGATTGAAGGCGCCTACCTCGCCCAGCCCGATTCTCCCATCCAGAAGCACCCAGGCCACGAAGACCGCCAGGCCGATACCCACCACCCCCGCCGTCCTCCCCAACCGCCGCAGCTCATCCAGACGAAGCTCGTGATACTCGGGAAGAAACCAGAGAAGCAGGGCGCCGACCGGGATGGCCCTCAACGGGTAGAGGTAGTATCCCCCTCCGGCCGTCATCCCGCTCCCTCCCCAGCGGGAAGCGAGCCCCACCCCCTCCTCGAGCGCGATGCCGGCCATGAAAAGGGCGAAAGGGAGCACGCGCGTCGCCATGGCGCGGCGGGAGACGGCAGTGGCTGCGGGTTCGTTCATCGGGGACTCCGTAGGACGGCGGTCATTTTGCCACCTGGAACGGCCAAGACGCCGGCCGCCTCGCAAGGCGAGGCGGTGTCGGCGTCTTTTACAGCGGTCGGAAGCGGCGGCGACCGGACGCGCAAGGGGCGGCATCGTCCGGTGCCGCCCCTTGCCGGTGGGTTACCCTATAGGGTCAATCAGGCGTTTTTGCGGCGTTTGCAGTAGATGGCCACCCCGAGGAAGCCGGCGCCGAGGAGGACCAGGGAGCCCGGTTCCGGCACCGGTGCCGGGATGTCGAAGTTCAAGACCGGGGTGAGGGTGCCGCAGGGGGGAAGGTAGTTGCCGACCACCGCCACCGGGTTGCCGAGCCCCTGCCCGATGAAGATGTTGGAGGGGGTGACGGTGTCGCCCGGGGTGCCGTTGAAGAGGTCCCCCCCGAGGCTCAGGCTGATCAGGTCGCCGGGAACTCCCCCCACGGTGAAGTCGATCCCGTCCCAGCCGGCTCCCTCCACCGCCTTGAAGGTGATGTAGTCGCTGCCGCTAAAGGGCATGGAGTAGGCGACGTCACCGGCGGGTAAGCCGAAGAAGGTGTAGGTCTCGAAGTCGACCGTGTTGGAAGTGGCCGGCAGCGAGATCCTCAAGGTGCCGAAGAAGTTCTCGTTCCCCGTACTCCCGCCGGTCCACCGGAGCGACCAGCTGCGGCGGTCGGGGTCGTTGCTCCAGATGTAGTACCCGGCCTCGCCGGAGGTCGGGTTGTTGCCGACACCGAAGTTGGCGTAGGTATCACCGCTGTAGACAGGTGTCGCCATTGCGGCGGGTGCCATGGCGGCAAAGAAGATCGCCGCACAGAGTAGCGTTAAGAGCTTCTTCATGTCCTCCTCCTTTTCTCAATCGATGGAATCGCCGCTTGTCATCCGCTCTGGTGCAACTGGAGTGCCAGTTTGTAAGTCGCCAATAATAAACGAATTCCATTCCGGAGGGGAGGATGACTCTGTAAAGGACGCCGACACATGGGGGGGCGCCGGTGCCGGACGGCGGGGGGGAGGGGGGGCGGCCGGACTTTTGCCGGCCCGGGGCCTCCCGGCGGGGCCAGGATGGGCTAAGTTGGGGAATACACTCGGGGAATGAAGATGGGTAACCTTTAAATTAGAAAAAGTTTTTTAAAACGACCTTGGCGAAGGGGCGTCGCCGGCACCCCAGGTTTTTCCTGAGAAGCTCTTCGCCCCAGCTATAACGCCGACTTATAAGGTTTTTGGCGGGCAGAAAGATTAATTCTGTAAAATTTTTCTTGACGGTGTCGACTTTTCTGTTAAACATTTCGACAATGACTTTTAATGGTTACGGATTCACCAACGTGCTCATTAGGAGATCCTGGAGGGGAGCTATGAGACTGCCCGTCATAGCGTTTTGCGTGCTATTGACCTGCGCCGCTTGCAGCAGCAATACCAAGGAGAGCCTCTACACCGAGGGGGTCAAGCAGCTTGACGCCTCCAATCCCTCCGGCGCCGTGGTCTACTTCAAAAGCGCGCTGGAGAAAGACGGCAACTTCAACGACGCCCGCTACCAGCTGGCCCGGGCCTACCTCGCCCTCGGCAAGTACGAACAGGCCGAGAAGGAGTTTTCCAAGGTGCTCACCCAGAACCCCTCGCGCGAGGAGGCGGTCCTGGAACTTGCCCGCGTGCTGAACCTGGAGGGGAAGGGGAGCGAGGGGGCCAGGCTGAGCGAGGGGTACCTCGCCAAGCACCCGGACCATCCCGAGGCGTTGGAGATCCTCGGCACCTCCTACCTGGTCCTGAGCCGCTACCAGGAGGCCGAAGGTTGCCTCTCGCGCGCCATCGCGGCCGGGCAGGGGAGCGCCCGCATCGCGCTCGCCTCGCTGAAGCTCGCCACCGGCCAGCCCGGCCGGGCCAAGACCCTTCTGGAGGAGGTGGTGCAGGGGGAACCGAGGAACCTCAAGGCGCTCTACCTCCTCGCCTCGGTGGAAAGCGGCAGCGGCGGCCTCGACCGCGCGGCCGCCGTCTACAGCCGCATCCTCCAGATGGAGCCCGCCGAGACCACCGCCCGCTACAAGCTCGGGCTGATCCAGATCGAGAAGGGGGAGCTCGCCCAGGCCGAGGCCTCCGCCGACCAGATGATCGCCAAGTATCCCCGCCGCGGCGACGGCCACCGCCTCAAGGGGCTGGTGAACTACCAGCGCCACCGCTACGACGACGCCATCACCTCCCTGCAGGCCTCCCTCAAGAACGGCCCCACCCTCGAGGCCTACCATTTCCTCGGTCTTTGCTTCTACAACCAGGGGCAGTTCGAGATGGCCCTGAGCCAGTTCCGCAAGATCCTCGACGCGGTCCCCGAATCCCGCCAGGCCCGCCTGATCACCGCCCAGATCCTCATCCGGCAGAAACGGCTCGACGACGCGGTGGCGGAGATCCAGCGGGTGCTGCGGCGCGACGACAAGGACGCCCTGGCCCACGAGCTCTTGGGGACCGCCTACATGACCCAGGGGCACTTCGAGGACGGGCTCTCCGAGCTCAACCGCGCCACCGCCCTCGACGCCAAGATGGCCTCCGCCCACCTGAAGAAGGGGTTCTACTACTTCAGCCGCGGCAAGGAGAGCCTCGGTGAGAGCGAGCTCGCCAGCGCGGTGAGCGCCACCCCCGACCGGCTCGGCAACCGGCTCCTCCTGGCCTCCCACTACCAGCGCCGGGGGAAAAGCGCCAAGGCGCTCGCGGTCCTTAAGGAGGGGCTGACCGGCGGCCGGGAGGATGCCGCCATCGACAACGCCATGGCCGCCCTCCAGTTCGCCACCGGCAACAAGCAGGCCGGGCTGAACGCGCTGGACGCCGCCAAGAAGGCCGACCCTTCCTTCAGCGCCACCTACCACAACCTGGCCGCCTACTACGCCGCCTCCGGCGACTATCCCCGCGCCATCGCCGAGCTCGGGGCGCTGCTCCTTCGCAACCCCGCCGACGTGCGGGGGATGCTGGCCCTGGCCGCCCTCTACGACCTCGCCGGCCGCGAGACCGAGGCGTCCGCCCAGTACCGGCTGGCAGCCCAGACCGGCAAGACCGAGGCCCTGCTCGCCCAGGTCGGCTACCTCCGGAAGAAGGGGAAGAGCGACGAGGCCCTGAAGGCGCTCGACGAGGTCATCCGCAGCGATCCCAAGGGGCCGGCCCTGGAGGCCAAGGGGAGGCTTTTGACCGAGGCCCGCCGCTACAAGGAGGCGCTCAAGGTCTTCGACCAGCTGGAAGGGGTGAACCGGGAGGCGGGAGTTTCCCTGAAGATCGCCACCTACCTCGCCATGGGTGAGGGGGGGAAGGCTATCGAGGAGGCCCGCGGGGTGATCGACCATGAGCCCGGTTCCGCCCGCGGCTACCTGCTGCTCGCCTCCGTCTACCGCCACCAGAAGGACTTGGCCTCCGCCCTCAGGGAGGCGATGAACGGGGTACGGGCCGAGCCGAGGAGTGTGGAGGCCAAGCTCGTCCAGGGGGGGCTTCACGAGGCACGCGGCGAGTTCGACAAGGCGCTTGCCTGTTACCAGGACGCCCTGAGCCTCGCCCCCGACCACATCGCCGCCCAGTTCGCCCGCGCTGCTCTCCTCGACCGCACCGGCCGCAAGAAGGAGGCGGCGGGGCTCTATCGGAGCACCCTGCAGGCCGACGCAAGCTTCGTCCCGGCCCTCAACAACTTGGCCTGCCTCATGGCCGACGGCTACGGGACCCCGCAGGAGGCGCTGCGGCTGGCGGTGGCCGCCTACCGCCTCGACCCGGGTAACCCGCAGGTGATGGACACCACCGGCTACGCCCTTTTGAAGAACGGCCGCCGCGGCGATGCGGTGAGGCTTTTGGAGCGGGCGGCCTCCCTCTCCTCCGAGCAGTCGGTGCAGTACCACCTGGCGCTGGCCTACCGGGCCAACGGTGACCGCGCCAGGGCCCAGCAGGCGGTAAAAAAGGCCCTCGCGCTCGGCGCGGGGCCGGATGTCAACGCAGTTCACATGCTCCTTGCCGAACTCAGGTAAGGGCAGAGGGAAACACCATGGTTTGGCGCCTTATCCTGTTACCAATGTTGGATGCGCTGGTCGCTGTCTTCTCCCTCTTTTCCGCCTATGCCATCAGACTGGGAAGCGACGCCTTCCAGGGACCCCTGGAAGGGCAGACCCTCAAGGTCACCGCCATCTTCGTCATGGTCTCGCTTTTCTCCTCCTACCTCATGGAGGTCTACTCGCTGGAGGGGAAGGCCAGCAAGCGGGAGCTCCTGGTTACCTGCCTGCAGGCGGGGGGGGCCGGCTTCTTCTTCCTTTCCGTGGTCTACTACCTGGACCCCGACGTCATGCTGGGGAGGGGGGTGCTCTTTCTCTCCATCGGCTTCTTCGTGCTGCTCCAGTTCGTTTGCCACGCGCTGACCGGGCGGGTGGGGTACGAGGACCCCTTCATCCAGCGGGTGCTGGTCCTGGGGACCGGGGAGCTTGCGAGAGGGATCGGGGAGCTCGTTGCCACCCGTGCCATGAGCTTCGCCCTGGCCGGCTTTCTCCCCTGCGCGGAGAACGAGGGCTCCTCCCCGCCGGCGGTCTCCCCGGTGGTCCAGATGGAGGAGGACCTCTTGGCGACCGTCCGCAAGCACCGCGCGAGCATCCTCGTGGTGGCGCTTTCCGAGCGGCGCGGCGCGCTCCCTTTGCAGGGTATGATGCAGTGCAAGTTGAACGGCATCGAGGTGCTCGACGCCCCGGCCTTCTACGAGCTCGCCCAGGGGAAGCTGATGCTCGAACAGATCACCCCGAGCTGGATCATCTTCTCCCACGGGTTCCGGCGGACCGCGCTGGTCAACGCCTACAAGCGCTGCATCGACGTCGCGCTCTCGCTCACGGGGCTTCTCTTGACCGCCCCCCTTTTGCCCCTGATCGCCCTCGTGATCAAGCTCGACTCCCCGGGGCCGGTGCTCTTTCGCCAGGTCCGGGTGGGGGCTGGCGAGAAGCCGTTCACCCTGTACAAATTCCGCACCATGGGGACCGACGCCGAGAAGAACGGGGCGGTCTGGGCCAGCAAGAACGACACCCGGGTCACCAAGGTGGGGCGCTTCTTGAGGAACTCCCGGATCGACGAGATCCCGCAGCTCTTCAACGTCCTCAAGGGGGAGATGAGCTTCATAGGTCCGCGCCCCGAGCGCCCGGAGTTCGTGGAGACGCTCAAGAAGGACATCTACTACTACTCCAAGCGTCACACCATCAAGCCGGGGCTGACCGGCTGGGCCCAGGTGCGCTATCCCTACGGGGCCACCACCGAGGACGCCGTGGAGAAGCTGCGCTACGACCTGTACTACATCAAGAACCTTTCGCTGTTTCTTGACGGGCTGATCATCTTCGAGACGGTGAAGGTCGTGCTGTTCGGGCGGGGGGGAAGATGAGGAGGGTGAAAACGATGAGATGGGGATTAGTGGTGAGCCTTTTGCTGGTTCTGTTGACCGCGCTTTCGGCGGCGGCCTCGGATTACGTGATCGGGGAGGGGGACAGCCTGGAGATCGCCGTCTGGGGGGTGAAGGAGCTGAACTTCCCGGTCAAGGTGCGCCCGGACGGGAAGATCACCGTGCCGGGGTTGGGGGAGGTGGTGGCGAGCGGCTCCACGCCGAGTAAGCTCCAGGCCTACCTGGCCGACCGGCTCAGGGAGCTCGTGAAAAACCCCATCGTCACGGTGACCGTCAAGGAGATCACCAACTCCAAGGTCTACGTCTTCGGCTCCGGGGTGAAGCCCGCCGTCTACAGCCTGGCCCAGCGGACCTCGGTCTTGCAGCTTCTCTGCACGCTTCCCGACGTCAAGGTGGCCGACCTGAAGCGGGCTTACCTTCTGAGAAACGGCAAGAAGGTCAAGATCGACCTCTACCGCCTCTTCATCGAGGGGGACATCGATCAGGACCGCCTATTGGAGTCCAACGACTCGCTCTTCATGCCGCTCTTGACCGACCGGAGCGTCTACGTGCTGGGGGCGGTCAACACCCCCAAGGCGATCGAGTACCGTGAAGGGATGAAGGTCATGGAGGCGATCCTCGAGTCCGGGGGCTTCACCCGCTTCGCCGACCAAAACGACGTGACCGTCCACCGGAAAGACGGCGGGAACCAGGTGGCCATCGAGGTGAAGGCCAAGACGCTGTCCAAGGACGGCGACCTCACCCAGAACATCGACTTGAAGCCGGGTGACTACGTGGTGGTGAAGGAGAGCTTCTTCTAGCCGGGCCGAAGGGGCGGGCCGGGGGAACTGGGACCCCGGGTGTAGTCGCCGTGGAGACCGGTGTCTGGCGTGCAGGCGCCGTCGAGACGGCTTGGCCCCGGCAGGGAAATACGCAAAGCGAGAGGTGGGTATGGATTCTTCGCAGATCGATCTGAAGAGATGTATCAACCTGGTCAAACGCAAGAAGGAGCTCTTCCTGGTGCTGAGCCTCTTCCTCATGACGGCCGCCTTCGCGGCGAGCTACCTGTTGCCGCGGAAGTACGAGTCGACCAGCACCGTCTTCATCGAGAAGAACGTCATCAGCGAGCTGGTCAAGGGGCTGACCGTCACCCCCTCCATGGAGGACACCATCAACGTCCTCTCCTACGCCATCACCAGCCGCTCCCTCTTGGCCAAGGTGGTCGACCGGATGGACCTGAACGTCGGCAAGGGCGACAAGGAGACCGAGGGGCTCATCAGGAAGCTGCAGGCCAACACCAAGGTGAAGGTGAAGGACCGTAACCTCTTCATCATCTCCTTCACGGACTCGAACCCGAGGCTCGCCCGCGACTACGTGAACACCCTGGTGCGGCTCTACATCGAGGAGAACATCTCCTCGAAACGGGGCGAGTCCTACGACGCCACCAAGTTTCTCTCCGAGCAGATCGCCACCTACAACGAGAAGCTCGAGAAGGCCGAGAGCGAGGTCAACAGCTACAAGCGGGACAAGGGGGGGATGATCGCCATCGACGAAGGGAAGCTCTTCGAGGAGATCAACCAGGCCCAGCAAAAGCTCTACGACCTGCAGCTGAGGCGCCGCCAGCTGGAGGGGATGCGCCAGGTGACCCGCCAGAGCGCCGATCCCCTGCAGATGCAGCTCATCCAGCTCCAAAAGAGGCTCGAGGAGCTCCGGGTCCACTACACCGACAGCTATCCCGAGGTGATCACCGTCAAGGGGGATATCGAAACCGTCAAGGAGCAGATGCGCGGCCGCAAGCCCAACGAGATGCGCCCCCTCGACCCGCAGGAGCTCGCCAAGATCGAGTCCGAGATCAGCGCGCTGAAGATCACCGAAAAGGGGCTTGAGCGCTACATCGCCACCAACCGGCAGGTGCTGCAGTCGATCCCGACCGCCAAGGCCGGGCTTGAAAAGCTCGAGCTCGAACAGAAGAGCCAGAAGACCCTCTACGACCAGCTGGTCTCCCGCCACGGACAGTCCGAGGTCTCCAAGCAGATGGAGGTCCAGGACAAGTCCACCACCTTCCGGGTAGTCGATCCCGCCGTCCTCCCCTCCAAGCCCGTGAGCCCCAACCGGCTGAAGATCATGCTGATGGGGTTCGTCGGCTCCCTCTCGGCGAGTTTCGCGCTCCTTTTGCTCCTCGACCGCCTCGACGGCTCCATGAAGGATGTGGCGAGCGCCAAGAGGGTGGGGCTCCCGCTTTTGGCGGTCATCCCGCTCATGGAGGAGCCGGCCGTGGTGGCACGCCGCCGCCGGGGCTTCATGCGGGTCGCCACCCTGGCCACCGCCTACTTCCTTTTGCTCCTTTGCTTCCCGGCCATGGAGTTTCTCGAGCTTCCCTACATGGACCGCGTTCTCGACCGCCTGCCCGCCATGATGGCCCGGGAGGCGGGGAAGCCGGTCGTGCACTGAGCTCGTCCATTTCGGCGTGGGTGGGGCATCCCGCCCCGATCTAGGATTCAAGTGAGGACCTATGAGCAGAATCGACATCGCAATGGAAAAGGCTGCCTTCCTGAGGCAGGGTCTGCCCCCGGAGCCCGCGGCCCCCGCGCCGCACGAGGAGCGCCGCCCCTCGCCCCCGCCGCCGACGGCCCCGCTATTCCCGGTCGCCGACCGCAGGCTCACTCCCCGAAACCCCTTCCTGGTGGCCCTGAAGGATCCGCAATCCCCGGTGGCCGAGGAGTACCGCAAGCTCAAGTCGACCCTGGTGAAGATGACCAAGGGGGAGCAGTTCAGGAACACCCTGGCGGTGACGAGCTCGCTCCCCAACGAGGGAAAGAGCCTCACCGCGCTCAACCTGGCCATCAGCCTCGCCCAGGAGATCGACCACACCGTCCTTTTGATCGACGCCGACCTGCGCCGCCCCTCGGTGCACCGCTACCTCGAGATCGAGAACGGTCCGGGGCTGGGGGACGTCCTCCTGGGGGAGGCGGAGATCGGCGACACCATCGTCCCGACCGGGATCGGCAAGCTCTCCATCATGAGGGCGGGGAAAAAGGCCGACAACCCGGGCGAGCTCTTCTCCTCGCACCGGATGAAGGAGGTGGTGGGGGAGATGAAAAACCGCTACGGCGAGCGCTACCTGATCTTCGACACGCCGCCGGTGCTCCCCTTCGCCGAGACCCGCTCGCTCGCCCGCCTGATGGACGGCCTCCTCTTCGTCGTCATGGAGAGGCTCGCCGCCGAGTCGAGCATCAAGGAGGCGCTTGCCTCGCTGAAGGGGTGCCCGGTGATGGGGGTGGTCTACAACGCGGCGGCCATGTGGTCGCTCGACGAGCCGTACTCCTACTACCGGAAGTACAAGCCCGCCCCCGCCCCCCGCGTGAAGAAGTGAGCTGAACCGACCGGGAGATTCCATGTACGAGTCGTTTTTCAATCTGAAGAAGAAGCCGTTCGAGCTGGTGCCCGACCCGGATTTCATCTACCTGAGCCGCTCCCACAAGAAGGCGCTCACCTATCTCGACTACGGCATCCGGGAGCGGGCCGGTTTCATCCTCTTGACCGGCGAGGTGGGGGCCGGCAAGACCACCATCATCCGGGACCTCCTGAACAAGAAGTACGATCGGCTGGTGACCGCCAAGGTCTTCAACACCCGGGCCGATTCCACCCAGCTTCTGGCCATGATCAACGACGACTTCGGGCTCAGCGCGGCCGGCAAGGACCGCATCGCCCTGCTCCGGGAGCTGAACGACTTTCTCCTGGAGCAGTACGCGGCCGGCAAGCAGCCCTTCCTCATCATCGACGAGGCGCAGAACCTGGGAGCGGACCTCCTCGAGGAGATCCGCATGCTCTCCAACCTGGAGAGCGCCCACTCAAAGCTCTTGCAGATCATGCTGGTGGGGCAGCCGGAGCTTCGCGAGACCCTCATGGGGCCGGGGCTTTTGCAGCTGAGGCAGCGGATCAGCATCAACTGCCACCTGCGGGCCCTCACCCCCGAGGAGACCGCGGAGTACGTGGTGCACCGGATGGAGGTGGCCGGCAATGCCCAGGCGCTCCACTTCCACAAGGGGGTCATCGAGATCATCCACTACTACAGCCGGGGGATCCCGCGCCTGATCAACATCATCTGCGACTTCATCATGCTCTCCGCCTTCGCCGAAGAAGTGCGGGAGGCCTCGGTGGAGATGGTGCGGGAGATCATCGGCGACCTCGACTTCGAGAACCACTACTGGAACGGGGTGATCACCACCCCCATCCCGGACGCGGCGCCGGGGGAAACTCCGCCGGGTACCGTCCCCGCTGGTGGTGCGGAGAACCCTCCCCCCGGCTCCGGCGGGAGCGACCTCGCCCGGCGCCTTGCCTCCGTGGAGCGCGAGGTGTCACGGGTGCCGAGCGTCCTCAACGAGCTCAACGAACTGATGGGGCGGCTGAGGGCCGAGGCGGTGATGCGTAACCCCCAGCCGGCGGGGGAGCGCAGGGATGCCGCACCGGCGGTGCCGCTCAAAGGTGGGGCAGAGGTGCACACGAAGGTGGAGAGCGCTTCCCGCGAGCCCGCGGTTACCCCGTCCCCGGCCACCGGTGGCCTGATGCGCCGGCTGTTCGGCGGCGCCGGTTCTCCCTGGAAATGAACGGGGGACGGCGGCATAAAGGGATCGCGGGTCTCGCCCTGCTCCTTTGCGCGGGAGCCTTGGCGGCCGCCGGGCCGGCTGCGGCCGGTGAGCTGCAGTTCAGGCCGTCGATCACCGCCGGCGAGGAGTACAACGATAACATCTTCGAGACCGCCGACGGACGCCGGACCGAGTACACCACCCGCGTCCGCCCCGGTGCCCTGTTGAACTACCACGCGCCCTGGCTGGTCTGGGATTCTTCCTACACCTTCGACTACCGCCACTACGCGAGGAAGACCCACGGCGACGAGCAGTACCACTACGTGGACCTCAAGGGGAACCTCCAGCTCCTGGAGAACTTCCTCTTCGTCGACCTGGCGGACTCGCTCAAACGGACCACGGTGGACGTGTCGCGGGACGTGGCCCAGGAGAGCCTCCTCTCTCCCCAGACCACCCAGAACGTGGCCTCGGTCTCCCCCTACCTTCTCTGGCGGCCGACCCAGCACGGGGTGCTCAAGACCGGATACCGGTTCGCGGACACCCGCTACTGGGAGGGGGTGGGGAACTGGCAGCGCGAGCACGGCGCGGTGGCGGGATGGGAGGAGCAGGTGAGCGAGAACACCACGCTCAATCTCGATTACAGCTACTCCCGGAGCAAGACCGATCTCGGCAGCTACCAGACCCACAACGCCATGGGTGGCTTCCGGTACGCCTACGCGGCGAACTGCTTCATATTCGGGCGGGTGGGCAACTCGTGGCAGCGCTTCGACGGGGGGATCCGGGCCAGCAACCTCCTCTGGGGAGGGGGGATCACCCACGACTTCGGGAAGCTCTTCGTCACCCTGGACACCATGGTGCAGAAGGCGGACGACCCGCTCTCCATCTCGACCAGGCAGGTGACCTACTCCGGGCGGATCGAGCGGCGCTTCCAGCGGGGGAGCATGGGGGTCGGCGGGGGGTACTCCGAGTACTACATCACCCAGACCGACTCGCTGGAGAAGCGGCGGGTGAACGGAACCTGGAACGCCAGCTACGAGGTGGCCAAGAGCCTCTCCATCTCGGCCGGGGCGGGGCTCGACCACTTCTACCAGGGGACGAGCGGCGACAGCTACCCGTACCGGATAACAGGCAGCGGCGGCTTCACCTGGGGGTTCTTCAATCCCGAAACGTCGCTCTCCGCCACCTACAGCTTCCAAAGCGACCGCACGAGCCTCCAGCACTTCTCCTCCGAGCGGCGCACCAACCGGGTGCTGATGGAGGTGAGGGCGGTCTTCTAGCTGGCGGCTAGGGGGACGCTCACTCAGCCTGGCCGCCCCTTGCTCACAAGCCCTAAGGGGACAGGCACCTGGCGGAGCCAGTCCCCCACCTTCGGGAGAGGGCTCTTAAGTGTAGGAAGGTACCAACACGGATGGCAGTGGGATTTGCTTTAGTCCGACCATGAGGATGGGGGTCGCAAGCGCACGATAAATCTGCCGGTGGAAAGCCGGCTCGAGACGAGGGTTACATGAAAGAGATGATCGACGAACTGGTGAAGTCCCGGGAGCTCCTCCTCATCATCACCTGGAAGGACATCAAGATCCGTTACAAGCAGTCCATCATGGGATTCATGTGGGCGGTTTTGATGCCGATGCTGATCGTTGCCGCCGGGGTGGTGGTGAAGGTCGCCATCTCCTTCGTCTCCGGTAAACCGCTGCAGTTAGCCGACGTCGCCTCCATCTCGGTGAAGGCGCTCCCCTGGTCCTTCTTCATCTCGGCCATCCGCTTCGCCACCAACAGCCTGACCGGCAACTCCAACCTGATCACCAAGATCTACTTTCCCCGCGAGGTCTTCCCGCTGGCCGCCGTGCTCGCCAACCTGCTCGACTTCGCGGTCGCCTCGGCCGCCCTTACCGTGATCCTGGCCTTCTCGGGGATCGGGGTGAGCCTGCAGCTTCTCTGGCTCCCGTTCCTCGTGCTCATGCTCATCATGTTCACCGCCGGCACGAGCCTCTTTCTCGCCTGCTCCAACCTCTTCTTCCGGGACGTGAAGTACCTGGTCGAGGTCTTTCTCACCTTCGCCATCTTCTTCACCCCGGTCTTCTACGACGTCTCCACCTTCGGCAAATGGGCGCCGCTGCTACTCATCAACCCGGTGGGGGTGATCCTGGAGGCGATCAACGCGGTGGTGGTGCTCCACCAGGGGCCCGACCTCGCCTGGCTCGGCTACGCCTGCGGCTGCAGCGTGGTGAGCTTTTTGGTTGGCTGGACCATATTCCACCGGCTCGAGTTCCTCTTCGCCGAGAAGATCTAACCGGTTTCGCTACGAGGTTTTCGACATGTCAGACATTGCACTCGAGTTCGATGGAGTCTGGAAGAAGTTCAAACAGGGGGAAGGGCACGACTCCCTCCGGGACCTGATCCCCGCCCTCTGCAAGAAGGCGCTCGGGGGCAGCCGCGACGAGCTGGACAAGAAGGAGTTCTGGGCGCTGCACGACGTCTCCTTCCAGGTCAAGCGGGGGGAGGCGCTCGGGATCATCGGCCCCAACGGCTCCGGAAAGAGCACCTCGCTCAAGATCCTGAGCGGCATCCTGCGTCCCAACAAGGGGAAGATGCAGGTGAACGGCCGGATGAGCGCCCTGATCGAAGTAGGGGCCGGCTTCCACCCGGACCTGACCGGCCGCGAGAACATCTACCTGAACGGTGCCATCCTCGGGATGAAGCGCGACGAGATCGGCCGCCGGCTGGAGGAGATCATCGACTTCTCGGGGATCTCCCGGTTCATCGACACCCCGGTCAAGCGCTACTCCTCGGGGATGTACGCCCGGCTGGGGTTCGCCATCGCCGCCCACGTGGACCCGGAAATCCTCCTGGTGGACGAGGTGCTGAGCGTCGGGGACTACACCTTCCAGGCCAAATGCATCAAGAAGATGGAGGAGATCCTCGCCAACGGGACCACGGTGATCTTCATCTCCCACAACATGGAGGCGGTCGCCTCGCTCTGCAACAAGGGGCTCCTCCTCGTGCATGGCAAGGTCCGTTGCGAGGGGGATCCCGCCCTGGTGATCAACGACTACTACATGGTGGGTGGGGCCTGGTCCCCCCAGTCGGTGACGAGCGGCAAGCTGGAGATCACCAGCAAGAGGATCACCACCGCCGAGGGGGACGCGACCAGCATCGAGCAGGGGGACGAGGTGCTGGTGGAACTGGGCGTGGTCGCCCGCGAGGAGTGCGAGGTGGCTCCGGGGCTCTTTTTGACCAGCGGCGGCAAGGTGGTCTTCGATACCACCTACGGCGCGATGCACGGCGAGGTGCTCAGGCTCGCCAAGGGGGAGCGGGTGGATATCGGCTGGCGGTTCGCGGCCAACCTCCCGAAGGGGGTCTTCTCGCTGGGGCTCCACCTGGAGGAGAGCGTCAACCACTTCCACTACTACAACGCCTCCGAGCTGGTCTTCAACGTCCGGCAGTCCAAGAAGTACGTGGGTGATTTCTTCCTCGACCACGCCCTCGACGTCCACCCGCACTTCGCGTGACGGAGCGGATCTGCCTCATCACCGAGACCGGCGGCTACGGCGGTTCCGAGATCCATACCTCCACCCTGGTCCGTTTCCTCAACGCGCGGGGGATCGCGGTGGAGCTCATCTCCTGCCGTAACGACGTCTACGACGATCTCCTCCCCGGCGACGGGATGGCCACCCTGACCAAGACCTCGCTCTCCACCGGGAGCTGCGAGCCGGACGAGTTGAGGAGATGGCGGGGGCTTTTGGAGGGGGTGGGGTGCCGGACGGTACTCCTCGTGAAGGGGTGGTGGAAGATGGGGAGTCTCCCTTTCCTTAAGGAGCTGCGGGAAAGCTTCCAGCGGGTGGTCTTCGTCGAGCACGCCCTTCCCGAGCCGATGCCTCAGCGCTCTTCCCGGCGCTTTCTGGGGGTGATCCCCGGGCTTGGGCTCTGGTGGTACCGGATGCGGCGGCAGCGGGGGCTTCGTTACCGGTACGCCGACCTGGTGGTGGCGGTGAGCGGCGCGGTGGCCGGGCAACTCACCGGCCACGGTTACTGCCCGCCGGAAAAGGTCCGGGTGGTGACCAACGGAATCGACTGCCGGCGCTACCGGCACGACGCGGTCCAGCGGAAGCTCCTCCGGTCGCGCTACAGGGTGGGGGAGGGGCAGACCCTCTTCGGGATGGTGACCCGCTTCGACGAGATGAAGGGGGTCGACCTGGCCATCGGGGCCTTCCACCGGGTGTTGAGCGAGACCGATGCCGTACTGCTCCTGGTCGGTTCTGGAAAGCTGGAGGAAAGCCTGAAGGAGATGGTGCGGGAGCTCGGGCTTACCGAACGGGTGATCTTCGCCGGGCAGCAGCGGGAGGTCTGGCCCTTTTACAGCGCCTTCGACGTCTTCCTGATGCCGAGCATCAACGAGGCGATCGGGTTGTCGCTTCTGGAGGCGATGGCGGCCGAATGCCTCCCGGTGGTGAGCTCGGCGGGAGAGATGCCGTCGGTGGTGGAGGGGATCGGGCAGGTGGTCCACGTGGAGGCGCTCAGGGAGGAGTTGGCCCCCGCCATGATCGAGGCCTCCCGGCTGGAGGAGGGGCTCCGTGAGGAGCGGAGGCGGCTCGCCAAAGAGCGGGTCTTCGAGCGCTACAACATGGAGCACTCCTACGCCGCCTTCGCCTCGCTGGTCGCTTCACTGTAGGGGGCTTCCCTCACCCCTGCCCCTCTCCCGGAGGGCGAGGGGATAAGGACTCCCGCCAGTTCCCCTCTCCCCCCGGGAGAGGGTGCCCGGAGGGCAGGTGAGGGAGAATCTGCACTCCATGAAGTCCTCATGAAGTTGATGACGTATTTGCTGGAGGGGAAAGATGGATATCAGCGTGATCATCTGCACCTACAACCGGTGCGACAGCCTCAGAATCACCCTCTGTTCGCTCTTCGCGCTCCACCTAAGCGACGACATCTCCGCGGAAATTATCGTCATCGACAACAACTCCAAGGACGACACCAGGCAGGTGGTCGAGGAGTTCGCCGTCGGCTCGCCGCTGCCGGTCCGCTACTTCCTCGAGTCGCGCCAGGGGCTCTCCTTCGCCAGAAACCGCGGCATCGAAGAGGCGAGGGGAGAGGTGCTCGCCTTCATCGACGACGACGTCATCGTCGACCGCACCTGGCTCAAGGCGCTGGCCGCCGCCTACCGCGACCCCCAGGTCTCCTGCGTGGGAGGGAAGATCCACCCCCGCTGGGAGATCCCCTGCCCGAACTGGCTCCGGCGCGAGCTCCACAACTACCTGGCCCTCCTGGACCTCGGCCAGGAGCGGATCCGCATGACCGAGCCGCGGCTTTGGGGGGCGAACCTCTCCTTCCGCGCCCACGTCTTCCAGCGCTACGGCGCCTTCGCCACCGGTTTAGGCCGCACCGCCGGCAAGCTCTACGGGATGGAGGAGGTCAACCTGGTCAAGAGGCTGATCGACGCGGGGGAAGGGGTCTACTACGTCCCGGAGGTCTTCCTGAGACACTGCATCGGCGCCAACCGGATGCAAAAGGCCTACTTCCGGAAATGGGAGTTCGACGCGGGTGAGCTGGAGGGGCTTTTGCTCGGCGATTACCCGCACCGAAACCTCTTCGGCGTCCCGCTCTTCGAGGTGAAGGAGACCCTCCGGATCTTCAGGCGCTGGCTGGCGGCCAGGCTGACCAGGAGCGAAAAGAGCTTCTGCGAGGAGCTTTCGCTGGTCAAGAAGGCAGGTTTCATGAGCGGCAGGCTCAAGGTCTACCGCTCCCCCAAGACGGAAGGAGGGATGGCCTAAGGCCATCGGCAACCGATGAAGACGCTGATCATGACCGCCCATTACCCGCTTCCTGAGTGCACCGGCTCCGACATGCGGACCATGAACTTCGCCCGCTACTTCAAGCGGCACGGGGTGGTCGACATCCTCTGCAAAAGGAGCGGACGCTGCCCGGAGAGCGCCGAGGGGAGCGACTTCTTCCGGCGCGGGTTCTACATCGACTTCTCCGGCAAAGACCGAGGCACCCCCTTCGGACGGGTCGCCGACAAGCTCATACGGCTGAAATCCTGGTCCACCGGCCACTACACCGCCGAGACCGAGCGGGAGATCAGGGCCGTCGTTGAGGAGGGGGAATACGACGTCGTACTCTGCCGCTACCTCACCCAGGCCTATCCCCTCCTGCGGCTCTCCCGCAGGCTTCGCGACACGGTCATCCTCGACGTGGACGACATCGTGCTCGACAGCGTCTACGACGCCGAGACCCGTCACCTGACCGGGGCCGGGAGGGTCGGGGTCTGGTTCGACCGGATGACCATGGCCCGTTTCTATGCCCGCTGCATGCACTTCGGCCAGACCCTCTTCTGCTCGGAGGGGGACCGGGCCCGGCTCGCCCGCGGTCGTTCAACCGCCCACGCCCACGTGGTCCCCAACGTCTGCCCGGAGCCCGCGGTGCCGGAGGGGTACCGGCAGGACGGCTTCGACCGTCTGGACCGGCTCCTCTTCGTCGGCTCCCTGAGCTACGCCCCCAACGCCCAGGGGGTCTCCTGGTTCATCGAGGAGATCCTCCCGCAGCTTGGCGCCCAGTTCCCCCGCCTGAGGCTGGTGGTGGCCGGCCGCAATCCGCAGCGAGAGCTCATCGAGCTCATCGGGCGGACCCCGCAGGCGGAGCTGCACGCCGACGTCCCCGACCTCGTCCCGCTCTACGAAAGCTGCGGAGCTGCGGTGGTCCCGCTCCGGGCGGGAGGGGGGACCCGGATCAAGATCCTGGAGGCCGGCTTTCTTAAAAGGCCGGTCTTCTCAACCGCCGTCGGCGCCTACGGCCTCGGTCTCACCCAAGGGGAGGATGTCATGCATTTCGAAGATGCAGCCGGTTTCCTCAGGCAGTACCAGCACGTGGCCGGCGACCGCCGGCTCTACCGACGGCTCTCCGAGGGGCTTTCGGCCAAGGCCGAGGAGTACGGAGTAGAGAGCTTCTGCCGGAGCATGGACCGGATTCTGGCCGGGATGAGCGGGGTGGGGGCCGGCGATTCGCTCCCGGTCCACTGCCACCGGGTCCCGGAAACAGGAGGTAGACTGCCGTGAACGAACTGGTCTCGGTCATCATCCCCCTCTACAACCGGGAGAGGTACATCGAACAGGCGCTGAGGTCGATCGCCGGCCAGAGCTGGAAAGACCTCGAGGTGATCGTGGTCGACGACGGCTCCACCGACTCCTCCGCCAGCCAGGCGAAGCTCCACCTGGAGCGCTACGGGCTTACCGGGCGGGTGATCACCATCCCCAACTCCGGCCCCGATGCCGCCCGCGACATCGGCGTCCGCCATGCCTTGGGGAACTACCTCGCCTTTCTCGACAGCGACGACATCTACCTCCCCTCCTTCATCGGCGAGGCGGTGGATGCCATGCGCACCCACGAGACCGAATGGGCCTTCAGCGACTTCTACGTCACCGATTCCCAGTTGAATGTCCTCTACCGGAAATCTGAGCGCCTCAAAAGGCTCCGCCTGGTGGCCCGCACCACGAGTACCCTCTACGTCTCGCTCATGAAGGAGCGCCTCTTCAGCTACCTCCTCGAGGAGCAGCCCATCCCGGTCAGCGGGCTGGTTATGCGGCGCTCGCTCTACGACCGGGTCGGCGGCTTCCACCGTTTCATCAAGGAGCGGGTCCTATCCCTGGAGTGGGAATTCATGCTCCGCGCCGCCCGCACCTCCCCGATCATCTACCTCGAGCGTCCCCTGGTGATGATCCGCAAGCACGACGGGAACATCAGCGGCCAGGTGGCCCGGCAGGACGCGGGGGAGGTGGCGGTCTTGAAGACCGTGCTCGACCATTACCGGCTGGAGCCGGGCGAGCGGAGGCTCGTGCAGGCCGAGATCGGCAAAAGGAGCTGGCACGTCGGCTACCACTATTTCCTGGAGAGGAAGAACCGGCTCTCCCGTTCCTGGTTCATCGACTCGTTCCGGCACAAGGTGAGCGCCAAGGCCCTGCTCTTCGCCATGGCCACCACGCTCCCCGCGAGCTTCAACCAGCCGTTGCGCAATCTGAAGAAGACCCTCTCTCTTTCCTGAGAGGCACTTTACCGGCGAGGTGAGTGAGTGATGAACGCCCTGTGGATCGCCGAATTCTATCCCCCGAGCACCGGGGGGGTGCAGATCTATCTCCGCAACACGGTGCGGCACATGTCCCGCATCCGCTCGGTGGTCTTCACCAAGGAACTGGCCGGCCACCCGCTGGAGGATCAGCAGGCGGCGGCCGAGGAGTCGCGGCTTTTGCGGGTTGCCCACTGGCCGGAGAAGGACGATGTCCATATCGTGTACCGCCAGCCGGGCAAGCTCCTCCGCCTCTACCGCGACATCCGGCGGGTGCTCCGGGAGGAGACCATCTCGCTGGTGGTGGTCGGCAAGGTCTCCTTTCCGCTGCTCTTCGTGGCCTCCCTCCTGAAGCTCACCACCCGGGTCCCGGTCGCCTTCCTCTTCCACGGCGAGGAGATCCCCGCCATTGCGCTCCGCTCCAACCCCATCCGGCGGGCGCTCTTCAAGATGGCCGACTTCTACATCTGCAACTCGCACTACACGAGCGAGGCCTTAAGCGCCTTCTGCCACCACTCCCGCCCCTCCTTCATCTCCTGCCCCGGGGTGGAGGAGCGCTTCTTCGAGCCGGCCGACACCGCCCCGCTCGCCAGGCGGTTCGCGACCGAGGGGAGGCGGGTCATCTACACGGTGGGGAGGCTCGACCCCCGCAAGGGGCACGACCGGGTGATCGAGGCGCTCCCGGCCCTGATCGACCGGATCCCCAACCTCCTCTACCTGGTGGGGGGGACCGGCCGCAACCTGGAGCCCCTCAAGAGGCGGGTGAAGGAGCTCGGGCTCGAAGCGCACGTCCGCTTCTGCGGCTTCATAGCCGACGAGGAGATCGTCGCCTTCCACCAGCTGGGGGAGCTCTTCGTGATGCCCAACCGGACGCTGGCCGACGGCGACACCGAGGGGTTCGGGATCGTCTTCCTGGAAGCGGGGGCCTGCGGCAGGCCGGTGATCGGCGGGAACTGCGGTGGGGTCCCCGACGCGGTCCGCGACTGCGAGACCGGCTTCCTGGTGGATCCCTACCGCAGCGGCGAGCTGACCGAACGGATCCTCTACCTCCTCGAGCATCGCGCAGAGGCGGTGAGGATGGGGGAGGCGGGGCGCCGCCGGGCCTGGCAGGAGTTTCGCTGGCCACACCTGGCCGGCCGGCTGGAGGGTGTCTTATTAGAGGCGGCGGGACACTAGGAGGATGCGTATGGATGCGATCGGCATGCTTTTGATGATCCTCTTCTGGGGCGCCATGCTCCTGGTCGTCTACACCTACGCCGGTTATCCGATCCTTTTGCGGGTGCTAAGCCGCCTCTTCCCGCGCCCGGTGAAGGGTGGGGAGCTTGCCCCGGTCCTCTCGGTGGTGATCGCCGCCTGCAACGAGGAGAAGAACATCGCGGCGAGGCTCGAGAACCTCCTCGCCCAGGAATATCCGGCCGACCGCTTCCTGGTCGTGGTGGTCTCCGACGGCTCCACCGACCGGACCAACGAGATCGTCCTCTCCTACGCACCCCGCGTGCTCCTCGTGCCCCTTTCCGAGCGGGTGGGGAAGGCGGCCGCCCTCAACTACGGGGTGGCCGCGGCCACCGGCGAGCTGGTGGTCTTCGCCGATGCCCGCCAAAGCTTCGCCCCCGACGCGCTGGCCCGGCTCGCCGAGAGCTTTTCCGACCCCACGGTCGGCTGCGCGAGCGGAGAGCTGATGCTGATCGATCCTCAAAGCGGCGGGCCGGTGGCCGAGATGGGGCTCTACTGGCGCTACGAGAAGGCGATCCGGAAGATGGAGAGCGCCACCGGGTCGGTGGTGGGAGCGACCGGTGCCATCTACGCCATCCGCCGCGAGCTCTACCGCCCGCTTCCCCAGGGGACCATCCTCGACGACGTCTTCACCCCGATGTCCGTGTCTCTCCAGGGGTACCGGGTAGTCTTCGCACAGGGCGCCCGCGCCTACGACCGACTGTCGGAGAACCTCGACCAGGAATGGACCCGCAAGGTGCGCACCCTGGCAGGCAACCTGCAGCTGTTGGAGCTCTCGCCGTCCTTGGCTCTGCCGGGGAAGTCGCCGCTTTGGTGGCGCTTCCTCTCGCACAAGATCTTCCGGCTGCTGGTCCCGTTCGCGCTCTTGGCCATGCTGGCCATCTCCCTCCTCCTCGCCGCGAGGGGAGGGCTCTACCTGGCCCTGTTCGCCGCCCAGCTCCTCTTCTATCTGGCGGCGGCGGCCGGCTACCTGGTCCCGGCCGCCCGCGGCATGCGGCTCGTCAACCTCGCCACCTTCTTCTCGGTGATGAACTGCGCGGCGCTGATGGGCTGCTGGGTCTGGGCCTCGGGGCGCTGCGCCACCGCCTGGCGCCCCGCCTACGCCAAGTGACGTCAACGCATACTCCCCTCGATCATCTCTCCCTCAGGGTAGGGATGAGGATGGGGTAAAGAGGTAACCAATGAAGGGGATCCCGATTTTCATGTACCACGCCCTCGAGGACGCCGGGCACCCGGCCGGCTCCCTCGATCCCGGCGAGCAGCGCTACGTGCTGGGGGTGGAGCGTTTCGCCTCCCAGCTCGCCTTCCTGAGAAGCGAAGGGTTCCGAAGCTTACTCGCCTCCGACCTCGAGACCGGCGCCCCCCTTCCCGAGCGGGCGGTGGTGCTCACTTTCGACGACGGCCATGCCTCCAACCTGACGCTCGCCCTCCCGCTTTTGGAGCGCTACGGCTTCCGCGCCGAGTTTTTCGTCACCACCGACTGGATCGGGGCCCCGCGCTTTCTTTCGCGGGACGGGATCAGGAGCCTCAAGGCGGCCGGGATGGGGATCGGCTCCCACGGGGCGAGCCACGCCTTCCTCTCCCAGTTAAAGCCCGCCAACCTGGAGCGGGAGCTGCGCGATTCCCGCGAGATCCTGGGCGAGATCACCGGGACCTCCATCACCTCGCTCTCGGCGCCCGGCGGCCGGATCGGCCCGGAAGTCGCCTCGGTAGCCGTCTCGCTCGGCTACCGCTCCCTCTTCACCTCGCTCCCCGGCCTCTGGTCCCCGGAGGGCTCGCTGCACGAGCTGCCGCGGCTGGCCGTGCGGAACACCCTCGACCAGGCGACCTTCGAGCGGCTGGCACTTGCCGAGGAGGAGGCCCTGCGGCGGATGAGCAGGAAGGAGGGGCTTTTGGCCGGGGCGCGCAAGCTTTTGGGCGAGCGGGGATACCGGCTGGTGAGAAGCGTCCTGCTCGGGGGGGGGCTCCATGGCTGACGCACCGCTTTTCATCGTGCCGTACCTCTACCAGTCCAACGTCCTTTTGGAGCTGGTCCTTCTGGGGGTGATCGTGGTGGCGCTCTTCCGGCCGCGCCTTTTGGTCTCCCTCACCGCCGCCATGGTGCTGATCCGCCCCAACGAGCGGATGGAGCTCTCCATTCCGCTCATGGAGGTGCTCCCCCCGGCCCTGCTCCTCCTTTTGATCATGCATGCGGGGAAGGTGAGGGAGCTCGCCTCCCGGGCCGAGGTCAGGTACCTCCACCTTTTCGTGGGGCTCACCCTCGCCGAGACGTTGATCCTCCACCCCGCCACCACCAAGGACGTCCTCCTCTTCCTCGCGGTCGGCTTCCTCCTCTACCTCGCCATCCTCCTCTTCATGGCCGACGACGACGGCATCCGGCTCTTGAGCCGCACGGTTTTGGCCTGCGCGCTCTTGA
Organism: Geomonas sp. Red276; assembly: GCF_054784495.1. Lineage (NCBI taxonomy): Bacteria > Pseudomonadati > Thermodesulfobacteriota > Desulfuromonadia > Geobacterales > Geobacteraceae > Geomonas > Geomonas sp. Red276. Next base: position 13,228 of record NZ_BLXW01000037.1, on the reverse strand, counting down.
TCTGCCTGGAGCCGGTCTACTACCACTTCGCCCTGGAGCCTTCCGAGCTCAACTGGCAGATCTTCCATCTCCCCAAGAGCGGGCGTTTGCAGGCCTGGGGGATGTGGGCGAACCCCAACGAGACCGCCTTCGTCGCCTGCCTGGGGGCGGCCAACGCCTCGCTCCTCGCCTCCAAGTACCCCAATCCGCTGCACCGGCTGGCCGCCCTGGGGACGCTCCCCTTCTTCGCCCTGGTGGTCTTTCTCACCGCCTCCCGGGCCGGGCTCGCCTCGCTGCTCCTCATCTACCTCCCGGTGGCGATCCTCTCCCGCCGGTCCATGGTCCGTTTCGGTGCAGTCGCCGTCGTGCTCCTCTCGCTCGTCACCGCGCATCTCTTCACCCCGGAGAGGACCGACGAGCAGGCCTCTACCGACGACCGCAGCGACCTCCGCTACCGCGGCGAGCAGGTGGTGAAGGCCTTCCCGCTTGCCGGGGTGGGCTTTCTGCAGGCGCGTAACGAGGTCGGCTGCAAGCCGCTCCACAACAGCTACCTGCAGGCCTTCGCCGAGACCGGGCTTCCGGGGGGCTTCCTTTTGACCGCCTTCCTGGGTGGGCTTCTCAAACGGCTCTACGGGGCGGTCCGCACCTTCCGCGAAGAGGACCGTCAGCACCACCTGGTCTACGTCTTAGGCTTCTTCGTGAGCAGCCTCTTCTACCTTTTCTGGGGGAACCAGCTCCTCACCATCATGTTCTTCCTGCTGGTGGCCCAGACGGTGATCGCCCTGCGCAATGCCGAGGCTCCGGAGGCGGTGGCGGCCGAGGAGGAGGGCCCCTGGCCCGCGTTCGACGGCGACGCGGTGGTGGTCCAACCGGTCGAGCGCCCCGAAGGGGAGGTGCCGTCTCGATGAGGGATCTTCATCTCGGCAACTGGCTGGGAGGCTACGGCCGCTGGCTCCTCGACGGAAAAGACCGCCGCCCGGTGGAGGGGCCCACCCACGTCATCTTTCTCTTCGTGGATCACTTCGAGCCGGCCGGCAAGGAGCCGCGCCTGGCCCGCTGGCTGGAGCTCTACCCGAAGCTCGCCGGCTCCCACCGCGACGCCGACGGACGCCCCCCGAGGCACAGCTGGTTCTACCCGCTGGACCTCTTCCGGGACGACGAGCTCTCCGCCATGCGGCGGCTGGTGGATGCCGGTCTCGGGGAGGTGGAGTTCCACTGGCACCACAGCCACGACAGCGAGGCGAGCTTCCGCCAGAAACTTTGGGACGGACTGGCCGGTTTCCAGCGCCACGGCTACCTCCTGCCGGCCGGCAACGGGAAGGCGGGGTGCTTCGCTTTCATCCACGGCAACTGGTCGCTCAACAACTCGCGGGGGGCCGAATTCTGCGGGGTGGACGGGGAGATCGCCATCCTCAAGGAGGCGGGGTGCTACGGCGACTTCACCTTCCCGGCCCTTCACTCCGCGAGCCAGCCCGCCGAGGTCAACGCCATCTACTACGCCGGGATGCGGCCGGGGTGGGAAGGGTACGCCCGGGGGCGCCGCGCCGCGGTCGGGCGGCCGGAGGGGGAGGACGAGTTTCTGATCTTCACCGGTCCCCTGTTGGTCAACTGGCGGGACTGGCGCTTCGGCTGGCACCCGATGATCGAGAACGGGGAGATCGGGAGAAGCCGCTCCCATGGCGACCCCACCCGCATCGATGCCTGGGTGCGGGGGGGGATGCGGGTGGAGGGGAGGCCGGAGTGGCTCTTCGTGAAGGTCTTTTGCCACGGCGGCCAGGACTGGGAGTCGGTGCTCGCTCCCGAGACCGACCGGATGTTCGGCTACCTGGAAAGCCGCTACAACGACGGGGTGAATTTTTGCCTGCACTACGTCACCGCCCGCGAGGCGTTCAACATGGTGCGGGCGGCCGAGGCGGGGTGCGCGGGGGACCCGGACCGCTACCGGGACTTCGCGATTCCCCCCTGCGAGATGAGGAAGGCCGGCTTGGCGGCCTCTGTGATGGTAGGCGCCGCGGCGCCGTAAGGAGGGATCGATGACGGGCAAGCGACTGAAGGTGTGCCACGTGGTCTCCCGACTGGAGGTGGGAGGGATGGAGAACGGGGTGGTCAACCTCTGCAACGGACACGACCGCACCCGGATCGAGCCGATGATCTGCTGCCTGAAGGGGACCGGTCCCATGGCCGGGCGCCTGGCCGAGGACGTGCGGGTGGAGTGCCTGGGGTTCCGCGAGGGGCGGGATCTCACCCGCGTCCTCACCGTGGCCGGTTTCTTCAGGCGGATGCGCCCGGACGTGGTCCACACCCACGGCTGGGGAGGGGGCGCCTGGGACGGGGTGGTCGGCGCCCGGCTGGCCGGCTGCCCGGTGATCATCAACGGGGAGCACGGGCTCATCTTCTCCCGCCCCCACCAGGTGCTGGCCCAGCGTATCCTGGCCCGGCTCGCCACCAGTTTCTTCTCGGTCTCCCACGGGTTAAAGGAACGGGTGGTCCGCACCCTCGGGATCTCCGCCGAGCGGATCCGGGTCATCACCAACGGGGTCGACCTCGACCGCTTCGCCCCGGGAATGGGCGGAAAGGGGTTTACCTCCGGCGGCAAGCGGGTGGTCTGCTCGGTCGGGACCCTCAAGAAGGAGAAGAACCAGCTGATGCTCCTGAAGGCGGTCCGCGAGCTGGTCCGCTCCGGCTTCAGGACCGACTTCGAGCTCTGGCTGGTGGGGGAGGGCCCGGACCGCGGGGAGCTGGAGTCCTTCGTGGAAAAGGAGAAACTCTCCGGCCGCGTCCGCTTCTTAGGCCGCCGCGAGGACGTCCCCGCCCTCCTGGCGGAAAGCAGCGTCCTGGTCTCCACCAGCAAGGCCGAGCACGAGGGGCTCTCCAACGTGATCCTGGAGGCGATGGCGAGCGCCTTGCCGGTGATCGCCACCCGCTCGGTGGGGACCGGGGAGGTGGTGGTGGACGGCCAGACCGGCTACCTCGTCCCCGAGGACGACGTCTTCGCCCTCTGCAATCGTCTCAAGGCGCTGTTGCAGGACGGTTCCCTGGCCAGGCGGATGGGGGAGGCGGGAAGGAGCCTGGTGACCGAGCGGTATTCCATCGCCGCCATGATCGCCAGGTATGAAGAGGAGTACGAAAGTCTATACCGGCGGGCGACCGGCTACCGGATCGGCTGGCCTGCCACCTGGAGGGGAGGGAACGAAGATGAGGTACATGAAACAGCTTGATGCCATCCGGACCTTCGGCGTCTTCGGTGTGTTCTATGTCCATTTCGTCAGCACCCACCTGCCCAAGCCTACCATCTTCGGGCACGAGATCTTCCTCGGTTCGACGGTGCTCGACGCCTTCTTCGTGATGAGCGGCTACCTCATCACGGGGATCTTGCTGAAGGGGAGAAGCGATTTCGAAGCGGGGAGGATCTCTCTAAGTACCGCCTTCAAGCAGTTCTACGTGAGGCGGAGCCTGAGGATCTTCCCGATCTTCTACCTCACGCTGGCGGCCGGCTGGCTGCTCGACATCCCGCCGGTCAGGGATTCCATCGGCTGGCACCTTGGCTACCTCTCCAACATCTACCTCGCCGACCACGGCTGGGAGCTCGGATCGGTCACCCACCTCTGGTCGCTGTCGGTGGAGGAGCAGTTCTATCTTCTCTGGCCGCTGCTCGTCCTTTTGACCCCCAAGCGGGCGCTCCCGGTGGCCCTGGTGGCGGTGATCGGGGTCGCGCCGCTTTTCAGGTATTACTGCCTGGTGGCCGGGACCAACAGCATCCTCCCCTTCGTGCATGCCCTGGGGAACCTGGACATGCTGGCGATCGGGGCGGTGCTCGCCTACCTGAAGACCTACCGGAGGTCCCGTCCGGAGGCGGTCGCCAAGGTGATGAGCTTCTGCCTCTGGGTGGGGGGAGGGCTCTTCGTGCTGGACGCCATCCTCTTGACCTTCGAGGTGGCGGGAGCCTTCTCCGTCTTCAGCCGCACCTTCGAGGCGATGGCGTTTTGCTGGGCCTTCAACAAGGCCACCGACGGATTCACGGGGCCTCTCGGCACCTTCCTGGAATGGAAGCCGTTCCTGTTCCTCGGCAAGATCAGCTACGGGCTCTACCTCTACCACAACTTCGTCCCGTACGTGGCCAAGCCGTACCTTTTGGAACCTTTGCACCTCGACTTCCTGGTCAGCGGGCTGATCGGGAAGTACATCACCTACTCGATCATCACGGTGGGGGTGGCGACCGCTTCCTGGTACCTGATCGAGGTACCGATCGGCCGCTTCCGGGATTCCCTGCGCTTCGGGGAGCAAAAGGCGCGGGTCCCCGCCGGGGCGGTGCCGGAGGCGAAGTGACCGTTTTTGCCATGTAATTGCTGGAGGGCCCATGTCGCTGTATGACCGGATAAACAAGAAGATCCTCTTCCCCGCCTACCTCGGGCTCACCCGCAACGTGGACCTCGGGCGGCTGGCGGAGCTCAAGAAGAGCCAGTACCTCCCGCCGGAGGAGATCCGGGCGATCCAGTTCGCGAGCATGAAAACGCTCCTCGACCACTGCTACCGCAACGTCCCCCTCTACCGCGAGCGCTTCGACCAGGCCGGCTTTAACCCCGACGATTTCCGCGGCGAGGCCGACCTCTTGCGGATCCCGACCCTCACCAAGAAGGATCTCCAGCAAGAAGGGGAGCGGCTGATCGCCCTCAACATCCCCCGTAGCGAGCTGATCGCCGACGCCTCGGGGGGGTCGACCGGGAAGCCGACCAGCTTCTTCAAGGACCGGGAGCGCAACCGGATTAGGAGTGCCGACAAGATGCGCCACGACATATGGTGCGGCTGGGAACCGGGGGAGAGCTACGCGACCCTTTGGGGTGCCCAGCGGGAGTTCGACCTCCAGCCCCCCCTGAAGGCGCGCCTGGTCGAGCGCTACCTCTACCGTGCCTTCGGTTTCAACGCCTTCGACATCTCCGAAGAAAAGGTCCTCCGCTGCCTGGAGAGCCTGAAAAAGGTCCGCCCCTCCATGGTGGTCGCCTACGCGAACGTCGCCTACCTCTTCGCCCGCATCGTCAAACGCCGCGGCCTCGACCTCGCCCCCCTGGAGATCAAGGGGCTCGTCTCCTCGGCCGAAACCCTGACGCCGGAAAAACGGAGCGCCATCGAGGAGGCCTTCGCCACCAAGGTCTTTAACCGTTACGGCTCCCGCGAGGTCGGGCTGGTGGCGAGCGAGTGCCGGGCGGGGGAGGGGATGCACGTCAACGCGGAGAACGTGGTGGTGGAGATCCTCAAGGATGGCCGCCCCGCGAAACCGGGCGAGTCCGGCGAGATCGTGGTGACCGACCTCTGGAACTACGGGATGCCCTTCGTCCGCTACAAGATGGGGGACGTCGGGGTGGCCACCGGCCGGCTCTGCTCCTGCGGCCGCGGCCTGCCGCTCATCGAAGGGGTCACCGGGCGCACCAGCGACTTCTTGATCGACGAGCGGGGGGCGCTCGTGCATGGCGAATATTTCACCCACCTCTTCTACGGGCTTCCCGGCATCGAGCAGTTCCAGCTGATCCAGGAGAGCCGCGACCTGGTCACCCTGAACGTCCGTCCCGGTGTGGGCTTTCTCCCTGCCGTCCTCGACCCGGTGCTGGAGAAGATCCGCCTCTGCCTGGGGGGCTCGGTCCGGGTGCAGGTCAACCAGGTGCAGCAGTCGCTCGTGGAGGCCTCCGGCAAGTTCCGCTTCACCATCTCCCGGCTCTCCAGCGACCATTTCGGCGCCGCCACTTCCCTTTCCACGGAGCGTCCATGAAAGTTGCCTCCATCTGCCACATGTTTCCCAACCGGGTGCAACCGCACGTCGGGGTCTTCGTCAAGGAGCGCCTGAAGCACGTGGCGGAGAAGACCGACCTCACCATGATCGCCCCGGTCCCCTCCTTCCCGTTCATGGAAAGGCTCGAGAAGTACCGTGGGCTTAAGGGGCTGGAGGAGACCGAGATGCTCGAAGGGCTCCTGGTCCACCATCCCCGCTACTTCGTGATCCCCCGCTACCTGAAGTGGCTCGACGCGCGCTTCTACGGCCATTCGATGGCCTCCTACATCGAACTTCTCACCCGCCGCCACGACTTCGACATCTTCGACTTCCACTGGGTCTACCCGGACGGGATCGGCGGGCTCGAATGGGCCCGGCGCCTCGGGAAGAAGACGGTGGTGACCGTGCGGGGGAACGAGGCGATCTACTTCTTCGACGACTGCCCCATGCGGCGGATCGTGCAGAAGCACCTCAAGGAGTTCGATCACGTCATCTCGGTCTCCCAGGATCTCAAGAACAAGGTGGTGGACGAGTACGGGGTGGATCCCTCCCGGGTGACGGTGATCTCCAACGGCATCGACTGCGGCAAGTTCCATCCCGTTGACCGGGAGGGTGCCCGCCGCGGCTGCGGGGTGGAGAGCGGCGAGCGCGCCGTCTTGACCGTTTCCCGGCTCTCCTCCGAAAAGGGGCTCGACCATCTCCTGAAGGCCATCGCCCGCCTGGACGATGCGAGCCTCACCCTCACCATCGCCGGCGACGGGCCGCTCCGCGCCACCCTCACGGCGCTTGCCGAGCGGCTTGGCATCGCCGGCCGGGTCCGCTTCCTCGGCAACCTCGACCACGGGGGCCTTTGCAGCTGGTACAACGCCGCCGACATCTTCTGCCTCCCCTCGCTCTGGGAGGGGTGCCCAAACGTGGTGATCGAGGCGCTCGCCTGCGGGACGCCGGTGGTGGCGAGCCGGGTAGGGGGGATCCCGGACCTGGTGCCGGAGCCCGAGTGCGGGGTGCTGGTGACGCCGGGGGACGAGGTGGCGCTGGCGGCCGGGCTCGAGGAAGCCCTGAGAACGCGGTGGAACCGGAGCGCCATCTCCCGGCACGGCTCCTCCAACTCCTGGAGCGAGGTGGCCGACCGGGTGGTCGGTGTCTTCGAAAGGGTGGTGAGTTGATGTGCGGGATATTCGGAATCGTTCATGCCGATCGTAGCCGGCCGGTGGAGGAGAGGCAGGTCGCCGTCTGCACCGACCTCATGAGGCACCGCGGCCCCGATGACGCCGGGTACTGGTGCGAACCGGGGGTGGGGCTCGGCCACCGGCGGCTCTCCATCATCGACCTCTCGCCGCTTGGCCACCAGCCGATGTTCAACGAGGAGCAGTCGATCGGCCTCGTCTACAACGGGGAGATCTACAACTACCGCGAGCTGTACCAGGAGCTCGTCGAGCTCGGGCACCGCTTCAGGAGCAAGTCCGACACCGAGGTGATCATCCACGCCTACGAAGAGTGGGGGACCGGCTGCCTCAGCCGCTTCAACGGGATGTTCGCCTTCGCCCTCTGGGACCGGCCGCGCAGGCTCTTGTGGGGGGCGCGGGACCGGCTGGGGATCAAACCTTTCTACTATTACCACGACGGCGAGAGCCTGGTCTTCGCCTCCGAGGTGAAGCCGATCCTCGCCACCGGGGCGGTCCGTTCCGAGCTCAACGAAAAGGTGCTGGACGCCTACTTCAGCCTCGGCTACGTCCCGGGGCCGGAGACCATGTTCCAGGGGATCCGCAAGCTCACCCCCGGCCACTTCCTCACCTACCGGGACGGAAGGCTAGAGGAGACCGAGTACTGGGATTTCGCGCAGGTGGAGCCGCTGTCGCTTCCCGATGCCGAGTACCAGGGGCGGATCGAGGAGCTCTTCCGGGACAGCGTGTCGCTGCGGCTGAGAAGCGACGTCCCGCTCGGGGTCTTTCTGAGCGGCGGGCTCGACTCGAGCGCAGTGGTGGCCACCATGAGCGAGCTGGTCACCGACCCGGTCAACACCTTCACGGTCGGCTACGACCAGACCAAGAGTTTCTCCGAGGAGCCGTACGCCGCCCAAGTTGCCGAGCGCTTCGGCACCAAGCACCACGTCTTCCGGCTGGAGCCGGACGACTTCCTGGGAAGCCTCCGGACGCTCGTGGAGTTCGCCGAGGAGCCGATCGTGGAGCCTGCCGCCATCGCCCTCTACCGGATCTCGCAGATGGCGCGGGAGAAGGCCACCGTGCTTCTCTCCGGGGAGGGGAGCGACGAGATCCTGGCCGGCTACTACCTCTACGACCTGATGCTGAAAATCGAGCGGCTGCAGCGGGTGGTACCCTCCTGCTTCCTGAAGGGGGCCCGCTGGGCGGCGCGGCTTAACGGCCGGTTGAAGCCCGCCAAGTACGGGGACTGGCTGAACCTCGGGCTGGAGGAGCGCTACCACGGGACCTCCAGCTATCTCACCGGGAGCATGAAGGATCGCCTCTACGCCCCCGGCTTCCTCTCCCGCCGGGGCGGCTACCTCGATGAGACCTTCGCCCGCCACTTCGCCAAGGTGGCCCACCTCCCCGACCCCCTCTCCCGGATGCTCTACGTGGACGCCAAGACCTGGCTGGCCGACGACCTCCTGGTCAAGGCGGACAAGATGACCATGGCCGCCTCCATCGAGCTTCGGGTCCCCTTCCTCGACTACCGGATGGTGGAGCTCGCCACCTCCTTCCCCTCCCGGATGAAGCTCGCCGGGGGCAGCGGCAAGGCGGTCCTCAAGTCGATGATGCGGCCAAAGCTCCCCGCCGAGATCGTGGACCGCAAGAAGATGGGGTTCCCGGTCCCGGTCGGCCAGTGGTTCGGCAACGAGCTCGCAGGGGCGCTCGCCTCCATGCGGATCCCCGAGGAGATGAGCCCGTGGCTCGATCCCGCCCGGGTGGAGTCGGCGCTCGCGGGGCGGGAGGGGACGGACGGTTCCCGCCTGGTGATGTCGCTTTTGGTCTTCAAAGCCTGGAAGGAGAAGTACCTGTCATGAGAAAAGCGCTCATCGTCTCCTACAATTTCCCCCCGGTCGGTGGCGCCGGTGTCCAGCGTCCGGTAAAGTTCGTCAAGTACCTGCGGGAGGCCGACTGGGAGCCGATGGTGCTGTCGGTGGAAAATCCCTCCGTCCCGGTCCTCGACCATTCCCTGTTGGCCGACATCCCCGAGGGGGTGAAGGTCTTCAGGGCCCGCACCCTCGAGCCCTCCTACGCAGCCAAGAGCCGGGTGTCGCAGGCCTCCGGCGGCGTCAAGTCCTTCCTCGCCCGGCTGGCCAAGAAGGTGGTGGGGCAGTTCCTGCTCCCCGACCTGCAGATCCTCTGGTGGCCGGGGCTCACCCGTGAGCTCTTCCGCATCCTCTGGCGTGAGAAGCCGGAGATCGTCTTCGTCTCGGCGCCCCCCTTCTCCTCCTTCGTCCCGGTGGTGCTGGTGGCGAGGCTCTTCGGGGTCCCGGCGGTGCTCGATTACCGCGACGAGTGGTCCTTCTCGCGGCAGACCTGGGAGAACAGCGTGAAGGGGGTGCTGGCCACCACGGTGGACCGGCTCCTCGAGCGGCTGGCGGTCTCCTGCTGCCAGGGGCTCGTGGCGGCCAACACGAGCTACGTCGACGCCATCGAGCAGAGTTTTCCCAAGGCTGCCCGCGGGAAGGGGTCGGTGATCACCAACGGCTACGACGAGGAGGACCTGGCTGATCTCGTCCCCGCCGCGCGGGAGGACGGGCGGATCCGGATCACCTACGCGGGGACCGTCTGGAAGGCCACCTCGCTCGCCACCTTCCTGGCCGGACTCGAGATGTTTCTGGAGGGGGACCCGACCGGCAGGCTCGCGGACCGGCTCTCGGTGGAGATCTTCGGGCGGGTGGTGGACGACGAGATCCCCTCCGTGGAAAGGGTGACCGGCCGCTATCCGGGGGTGATCACCCTGCATGGCTACGCGGAGCACCGCACCATCATGAGCGAGCTGGTCGGCTCGGACCTCCTCCTGCTCACCCTGAGTAACCTCCCGGGGGCCGAGAAGATCATCACCGGCAAGGCCTTCGAGTACATGGCCGCCGGCCGCCACATCCTGGCCATCGTCCCCCCCGGGGAGACCGCCGAGCTCTTGCGCGGCAACTACCGGAACCTGACCCTCATCGAGACCGGCCGCAGCGAGGAGGTGCTCCAGGCGCTGCGCTCCCTCACCGAGTCGGCCGCCAAGCTCAGGGAAGCCGAACCGGAAGACGTATCGCGTTTCACCAGGAGGAACCTGACCGCGGACCTGGCCAAGGTCTTCGACCGGGTTGCCGGGAGGCATCCGCTGTTGACGCTTCCCGAGCGGGAAGGGTGCCGGCAAACGGAGTAGGGGAGATTGTGTGATGGGAATGACATGGGGATGGAGACCGGGACAGAGCGGGGAAGCGCGCTGGCGCCGCAAGAGGGAAGGGATGGCCCGCTGGCGTTGCAAGGGGCAGGGGGAGACCCTGGCGGTCACCTGGCTGGTGGGGTTCTTCATCCTGCTGCTCGCCGCCTGCGGGGGGCTCGGCAAGTCCGCCGCCGACCTCGGAGGAGGGGCCGCCACCACCCAGAGCAGCTCCCCGCCGTCGACCCCCTTTGCCACCTTCTACGTCGACCCCCAGGCGGCGGACGACTCCGGCAACGGCTCCGCCGAGCGCCCCAAGAAGTACCTAAGCTCCGGGCTCGCCCTCCTCTCTCCCGGTGACACCCTGATCCTCAGGGACGGGGTCTACACCGGCGACGCCAACATGATCTCCGAGTACGCAAGCGTCTTCGTCCTCCCCCCGAGCGGCACCCCCGGCCACTTCACCACCATCAAGGCGGAGCACGCGGGGCAGGCGGTCATCGACGCCCAGTACCGCTACCTGGCGGTCTCCAACATGAACACCGCCGGGAGAAGGCGCGACTGGGTCCACTTCGACGGCATCCATTTCCGTAACGGCGGCAACGGCCTCTTCATCTGGTACGGCGACCACGCCTGGATCTCCAACTGCGGCTTCCAGGACGGCATGCCGGCCGGCGCCGACTGGGAGGTCCCCATCGCCGGCCTGGCGGGGGGCTCATCCTACGGGCTCGTGGAGGACTGCTGGGTCTGGGGGAAGGGGCGCTACGGCTTCTACACCAAGCCCGAGGACTACAACGGCAACCGGGTGGGGACCAACCACGTGATCTTCCGCCGCATCGTAGTCCGGCTCGACAACACCCCGCGGGCCTACATGACGGCGGGGCTTCGGTTCTACGGCTCCGACACCAACGTCATGCAGAACAACATCATCATCGACGGCAACTGGAATCCCGCCTCGGGAGAGTTCCACGGCCTGGCCACCGGCGGGGGGAGCTCCGCCTCCGACCGCGACGCCTCCTTCTACGGCAACATCGTGCTCAACAATCCCCTGATCGACTGCTACTGGTCGGAAAAGGGGACCGGGACCCACACCTTCAGCAACAACGTCTGCTGGGACAACAACATCGGCCCGGCCATGTCCCAGGACTTCGTCCCCCCCTTCGCGGTCGCCACGAGCTTCAACACGGTGGGGATGAACCGCTACCTCGACGTCCGCCAGAACTACGGCTTCAGCCTGAGCCATACCCACGACCTCTTCTTCACGAGAAGCGGCGCCACCACCTTCTATGACGGCAACGGCACCGAGACCTTCACCTCCCCGGTCTGGGTCTTCCTCTCCAGCGGTTCGGCCTGCGGGCGGGGGGGGAGCTACACGGTGCAGGCGGCCGGCGCCAACCTCTACGGCCAGGGGCTCAAGTACCTTCCCCGGGTCGAAAGCGGCTCCCCGCTGGCCGCGGCGGGGGTTGGGGCCACCATCATGTACCAGCTGGGAGGGACCGGCTCCTTCTACGGCGACCCCAACTGGAACGCCACCACGACCGTCCCGCTCTGGCCGTTTGCCAACGAGAGGCTGTGGGGGGCCAAGATGGCCTCCTACACCGCGAGCGGTCCGGGAGGCAACCGGGGATTCGCGGCGCTCGCGGCTACTTCGGCCACCCCGCTCACCGATTACATCTGGGGGTACCTCGGCAATCCCAAGCCGGACATCTACGCCGGCCGGTGATTTGAATCACACTTTTCCGACTTCGGGGCCCGGGCGACCGGCCGGGCCTTCCCTCCTGCATCCCTCTGCTGTTCAGACTGTGACCACTGTTCAGTTTCCGAACTTTAGCCGTATCTCTCCGAAATAACCCTTTCCTTTCGGTAGCTTCCCCAAGGGGCTGGCCGCTGCTCCCCCCCCGTGTGCACCCTCTGCGCAAGATTTCCCCTCCCCGCCTCGCTTTTTGTTCGTTGCCGATTTTCAATGATACCGGTGTCTTGCCGGCCTGGAGGCCGCCTGGGCCCGGGCGGCACGTCCTTTGCCAAGGGAGAAGGTGTGCAGCGAGAACGAAGGAAACAGAGCCGACAACAACTCGAAATCATGTGATTTGAAACACTGTGCGCAATGACAAAAGGGACCAAGATACGAACCATGGAAACAAACATCTCCGGCAGCACTGGCAGCAAAGAGTAGAACCCCAGCCTCCTACTGAATCCACCTAAAACCAGACAGGGTTTTACCGCCAATCGCAGCATTCAATGCGAACACTCTATCTGCGCGCTCTGAATCGGATACCAGAAGTTCTCAACAAATATAGAGATTTTCAAAAACGACCAGACAAAGTCTCTACCAAACACAGAAGGGCGGTCCACGAGAAGCACCGCCCAGGCACTCAACGGAGGAAAGAAATGCGCAAGACCATCGCGAAAGGCATCATGAAGACCATGCTGACCCTTGCACTGCTGGTCCCCGCCACCCAGGCCCTGGCCGCCACCTACTACGTCGACCCCACGGCCGCCAGCGACTCCGGCAACGGCTCGGCCACCAGTCCCAAGAAGTACATCACCTCGGGGCTCAAACTGATGGCCGGCGGTGACACCCTGGTCCTCAAGGACGGGGTCTACAGCGGCGACTCCAACATGATCTCCGAGTACTCGAGCGTGTTCGTGCTCCCGCCCAGCGGCTCTGCCGGCGCCTTCACCACCATCAAGTCCGAGCACGTGGGCGGCGCCATCATCGACGCCCAGTACAACAACCTCGCGGTCTCCAACATCAACACGGCCGACAGAAAGCGCAACTACGTCCATTTCGACGGCATCCATTTCCGCCACGGCGGCAACGGCGTCTTCTTCTGGTACGGCGACCACGCCTGGATCAGCAACTGCGGCTTCGAGGACGGGATGAACCCGACCATCAACGACGAGGTTCCCATCGCGGCCATCGCCGGCGGCTCCTCCTACGGCCTGGTGGAAGACTGCTGGGTCTGGGGGTATGGCCGTTACGGTTTCTATACCAAGCCTGACGACTACAACGGCAACCCGGTCGGCACCAACCATATGATCTTCCGCCGCATCGTGGTCCGCATGGACAAGACCCCGTCCCAGTTCATGACCGCCGGCCTGCGCTTCTACGGCTCCAGCACCAAC